>DASZYH010000086.1:0-1996 GCA_035545515.1 Opitutaceae bacterium | reverse complement strand
AGGGCGGCGAGTCCCTTCGCCGCCGAGGCGCGGAGGGGACTCCGCGACCTGCCAAAAGGCGGCAAATGCCGTGGCGGGCGCGAGGCGGTTCAGCCGGAGGCCCAGGTCGCGGTTTGCAGCTCGGGCTTGAGCACCCCGATGCAGGGCAGGTTGCGGTAACGCTCGGCGAAATCCAGGCCGTAGCCGACGACGAACTTGTTCGGAATCGGAAAACCGACGAAATCGGCATCGATGGTCACCTCGCGCCGCTCCTTTTTGTCGAGGAGCACGCAACTCCGGAGGCTGGCGGGGCTGAGGTCGCGGATGAGTTTCGTGACCAGTTGGAGGGTCTTGCCGGTGTCGAGGATGTCGTCGATCAGGAGGACGTGGCGGTTGCGGATATCGAGCGTGAGGCTGTAGATCACCTGCGGGGTGCCGATCGACTTGGTCTTTGCCCCGTAACTGGAGACGCGGATGCAATCCAGCCGGACGGGGTTCTCGATCTCGCGCATGAGGTCCGCCGTAAACATCACGGCTCCGTTGATCAGCGAGATGATCGTGAACTCGCCCCCGCCGTAAGCCGCCTTGATTTCGGCGGCGAGCGACTTCACTCGGTGGCGAATTTGCGCCTCCGTGAAGAGGACTTCGGCGAGATCAGGATGGATGGCGGCTGGATGATCGGCGGCAGACATGTCCGGAGCGAGGGAGACAAAGCCGCCGCGCGGACGCAATCCGTTACAGTCGGTCGGCCTCCAGCGGCGCCGGCGCGCCCGGGTACCGTCAGCCTGGCACGACGGGCGTCACGGACGAGGGCATTGATCCGGAATCCGGCGCAATGCCGTCGGGCAGATATTCGCGGGCAATGGACTTCAGCCGCCGGCACGAGATGCGCACCCGCAGTCGACGACGGAGCCACCGTCGGTTTTGCGAATCCAGCATGTAGTCGCGGATTTCCTCGCGCACCTGATCAACGGTCGTGGCGCGCGCGACCGACGAAAGGAAGTCGCGGTCCAGACTGAAGATCCGGCCGCGAAATCCGCCGCAGAAGACGGCGATGACGGCCGCGTGGGGAGGAAGAGTCCGCCAGAAGATGCGGGTACTGAAGTCCGCCTCGTTGCAGCGGTGGTGGCGGCAGTAGGACTGTTGGAAGGTTGCCACAGCAAGGTTGGCCAAGCAGCTGATGCGCCACTGGCGGTCGAGTTAGGTTGGGTACGGTGTGGGCCGGGGGAATCACCCCGGATAGGGTTCCGTAGACGCTGACTATTTGCGCGTACTCCGCAAGCCGGGAACGGTGACTTCTGTGCAACAGCCGGCGCGCGATGATGGCGAACCGTCGGCAACCCGCTACGCAGACGGCTTCTATCGTAGTATCTGTTAAGAAACGTGTTGCGTACTATTCAAGGCTACACGTCGGAAGCGGTCGACGCGCGATTCCAGGTCCCCGGGCTATTTTTTCGGCAGGAATTCGGTCGTCATCACTTCAGATGCAGTCACTTTGCCGCGAGGAAGGATTCCAAGCCCCTCGAGCTGCGCAATCTGGGTGGAATACCTCTGCGGATCCAGCCGACCGATGTTTGCCGCGCCGTCGCCGGGATCCCGGCCGGTGACGAGTTTTTGGTCAATGATCATCCGGCGCGAGTACGCCATGAAGTCGTCGGTGTTGTTCGGGTTCGCCTTTTTCAGCGCGTCGTTGCCCGGGGTCGGATCGCCCTCGAGGTAATCGCGCCAGCCGTGAATGTAGGCGCGAACGAACGCCCGCAGCTCGTCCGGGTGCTCGCGCGCGAACCGCCGGCTCGTGACCAGGACGGCGTAGGCCCTGAAGCCGGCGCTCCACGTCGAGAGGAAGCGGGGCATTTTTCCGCCTGCGTGGGTGATGTGGTACGGTTCGGCGATGAAGTATCCCTGCTGAAGGGCGTCCTTGTTTCCCAGAAACGCGGCGACCGAGAAGTTCTGTGGGACGACGTTGAACGACAGGTGGTAGTCCTTGCGCAGGAATTTGAGGAATGCCCATTCGGGG
>DASZYH010000085.1:0-4202 GCA_035545515.1 Opitutaceae bacterium | reverse complement strand
CGGTGGGGTGGCCTCGGATGGCGCCGCGGATTCGGCTGGCGTCGCGGCCTCGGCCGGTGCGGCGGTCACGGCTGGAGCCGGCGCCGGCGTCGGCTCTGCAGCGGGTTCAGTCGGGTTCTGCGAGGCGCCGGCCGTCGCCGTCGCCGAAGCGGCAGCAGCGGCGGGCGAGGGTGACTCCGTGAGAGGAACGCCCGGGCGGGTGGGATGGGCGAGCGGCCCCCGCGGGGAGCGTGGAGTGATTTGCGCCGACGACGGCGGCGGAGCGGCCGCATCGGATGCCGGCGAACCGCCGGGTGCGGCCTGGAGACAGGCCGCACCGAGGACGAGCAGGGGAAGGCTCACGTGGCGCCACACGGCTGACCGGAATAGCGGATCCGGCGGCAAACGGAAGTCGCATTACCGTGCCGAGATCGCGACCACCCGCTCCACTCGCGTGGTGGAACTCGATGTCCTCATCGAGTTCAGCCGCGTGCGATACCGTTCAATGCGCCATCTCGACCGGCGCAAAGCCGGGATTCTGCCTTGAGGGCGGGAGGCGTGGCCTGTAGTAAGGAGTTCCCAGCGCCGCGTTGTTGACGCGGCAAGCGTCCTGTCCGGGTTACCGCCGAATGCCATGCCCCACGCGCTGAATTTCTTCGTCGGATGGTGTCTGATCCTGGGCGCGTTCGTGGTCGGTGCGGCGATCGGGATCGGTTTTCACCGCGACGGTTATCTGGGTGGATACGCTTCGTTCCGGCGGCGGCTGCTCCGGCTCGGGCACGTTGCCCTCGCCGCACTGGGAATCCTCAATGTGCTTTTCGGGCTGGCGCCGGTTCCGGTTGCCGGAACCACGATGTCGTGCTGGTCGGGCGGTCTGCTGATCGCCGGCGGCGCGACCATGCCGCTCATCTGCTTCCTCGCGGCGTGGCGGCCGCCTTTCCGGCACCTGTTCTTCGTTCCCGTCACCCTGCTCGTGGGGGCGGTGGTCCTCGTCATCGTGGAGGTGGCGCCTTGAAAATCGGATTGCTGGCGATGAGTGGCGTGCGCGTGCACGACCGGAAGCTCCTCGAACTGGGGCTGACGCTCCCGGGGTTTGTCGAACGCAGCCGGATCATCGCGTCGCTGCCGAGCCTCGGATTATTGTACCTCGCGGCGCGGACGCCGCCGGAACACGAGGTCCTTTACGCGGAGGCGGAGTCGGGCGAGGCGGTGCCACCGGAGATGTTGGGCTGCGAGCTGGTCGCGATCAGCACCTTTTCCGCGCAGATTTACGAGGCGTACGCCGTGGCCGACCGGTTGCGGGCCCGCGGGATCATGGTCGCGATGGGTGGGCTGCACGTCTCGGTCCTGCCGGACGAGGCCCTTGCGCACGCGGATTATGTCGTGGTCGGCGAGGGCGAAAACGTGTGGCCGGCCGTCGTCGCGGCCGCGGCGGCCAAATCTGGAGCCGGCGTTTTTCGCGCGGCGGATTTCGCCCCGGTCGACATCAACGAGCTGCCCGCCCCTCGCTTCGAAGTGCTGCGCAACCGGCCCTACAACCGGTATACGATTCAGACGACGCGGGGCTGCCCGTGGCGCTGCGAGTTCTGCGCCTCGACCGTGATGCTGCAATCGCCCTACCGGCGGCGGCCGATCGATGGCGTCGTGCGCGACATCGAGGCGGTCGAGCGCCTGCATCCCCAGGCGTTCATCGAATTCGCCGACGACAATACCTTTGTCGACAAATCCTGGGGACGGGAGCTTTGCCGCGCGCTGATTCCCCTGCGGGTGCACTGGTTCACCGAAACCGACCTCTCGCTCGCCGACGATCCCGGGCTGCTTGACCTGATGCAGCGCGCCGGCTGCCGTCAGGTGCTGGTGGGGCTGGAGAGTCCCACGCCCGGGCCGCTCACCGGGCTTGAATTGCGGGCCGATCGCAAGGCGGCCTGGGCGCACGAGCACGTGGCGCGCGTGCGGGCGATCCAGGAGCAGGGGATCACCGTCAACGCCTGCTTCATTCTCGGGCTGGATGGCCAGACCCCGGGGGTGTTCGAGGACGTGATCGATTTCGTCGAGACGGCGCAGCCGTTCGACGTGCAGATCACGCTGCTGACCGCCTTCCCGGGCACGCCGCTGCGCGCCCGGCTCGCCCGCGAGCGGCGGCTGCTCGACCCGACGGCGTGGCAGCTCTGCACGCTGTTTGACGTGAACTTCCGACCCACCGGCATGAGCCCGGACGAACTGCGCGCGGGCATTCACTGGCTGGCGACGGAGCTCTACAGCGAGGAGGCGACGCATCGGCGGCGCAGGGCGTTCTTCCAGCGGTTCGGCCGCGAACGGTCTTTGTCATGAAATCGCTCACCACGGTTCGGGTCCTGTACGTCATCGCCAGCGCGTACGACGCGCTGTTGGGTTTCGCGTTTCTCGTGGCGGCCCCCGCCATCTTCGCGGCCACGGGCATCACCCCGCCCAACCACTGGGGATACATCCATTTCGCCGCCGGGATCCTCGTCATCTTCGGGATGATGTTCCTGATGATCGCGCTCCGGCCGGTCGAAAACCGGAACCTCGTCGTCTATGGCGTCCTATTGAAGATCTGTTACGTCGCGACGGTCTGCTGGCATTGGTATGCCGGCGGCATTCCGGACCTGTGGAAATATTTTGCGCTGGCCGACGCGCTGTTTGCGGTGGCGTTCATCTGGAGCCTTGTTCCGCTCGAAATGGCCGCAGCCGAGCCGAACGATGCCGATCACGAAAATCGTCCGGCTGCGGCGTAGGGGGGGGACGGACAGCCGGCACACGAGGCGGCCAAGGGACTGGCCGCCCTCCCACGGAAATTCAGGTGCACCCGGCAGGGCGCAGAATCCCTTCCGCGCCAACTCGGTGAGGACGGGCGTTCGCCAGTTTACACGACCAGCACGATCTTCCCGATGTGTGCGCTGGAAGCCATGAGCTGATGGGCGGCGGCGGCTTCGACGAGCGGGAAGGTGCGAAAGACGTTGGCCCGGAATTTTCCGGCCTCGATGATCGGCCAGACGTTGCGCTCGACCTCGGCGGCGAGGGCGGCCTTGAACGCCGTTTCCCGGCTCCGCAGGGTGCTGCCCGTGATGGTGAGACGTCGCGACATCACCTGGTGGGCGCTGAATTCCGCCTTTCCGCCCTTCATCGCGTTGATGAACACGAGGCGGCCTTCCGGGTTCAGCAGCCGGAGATTCTTCGGGACGTAGTCGCCGCCGATCATGTCGAGGATCACGTCGAGCCCCACATCCTTCAGCGCAGCTTCGAAATCCTGGTCCCGATAATTGACCGCCCGTTCCGCTCCCGCCGCCTCGCAGGCGCGGCATTTCTCGTCCGTGCCCGCCGTGGCAAATGCCCGGGCCCCGAACGCATGCGCGAGCTGGAGGGCGGCCATTCCGATCCCGCTCGTCCCGCCATGCGCGAGAAACCGTTCCCCTGGCTGGAGCTGGGCGCGCTGAAACACATTGCTCCACACCGTGAACACCGCCTCGGGCAGGGCGGCGGCATCGGCGAAACTCCAGCCGGCGGGAACGGGCAGGCAGTGGGACGCTTCCACCGTCACGTGCTCGGCGTAGCCGCCGCCGGCGAGCAGGGCGCAGACGGCGTCGCCGGGCTTCCAGCGTTTCACGCCGCTCCCGCACGCCTCGACCGTGCCGGCCACCTCGAGCCCCGGGATGTCGGCCGGGACGCCCGGGGGCGCCGGGTATTTTCCCTCGCGCTGGATCAAGTCGGCGCGGTTCACGCCGGCCGCCCGGACCCGAAGGAGAATCTCGGTGGGCGAGGGCGAAGGTTGCGGACGGTCGATGACCGTGAGCACTTCAGGACCTCCCGGCTGCGAAATCACGACGGCTTTCATCAGGAACGAAAACCGTAACGGCGTTTCCGCCGGGCGCCACCGGATTTCGCGCGGGCAATGCGCACGACCCGATCGGTGGCCAAAATCCCACGATTTCGGCTACGACGTCATTCGCTTTCTATCGAGCCGTGGCGGGCAAAAGGGTGGAGCCCGCTGTCCTCATCGGGCGGCCGACCTCGATGGGGGTTCGAGTTCCAACCTCACGGCGGCCGATTGGGCGCCGCCGCCTGCCGATATCACGAGACCGCGTGCACCGCGTGGTCGCCTCGCGCGGGGGCTCCGTCGGAGAATCCGGCGATCGCGGCGGAGGTGGCCGCGGCGGCCGTCTCACGGTGCTGCTGGCGCTCGTCTCCCAGCAGCGTGTCCATGT
>DASZYH010000084.1:0-2718 GCA_035545515.1 Opitutaceae bacterium | reverse complement strand
GCGGGGGGCGGCCACCGCGCCTACAGGATATGGCTGGTGAACTCGATGGGGACATCGAGTTCCACCTGCGGCGTTGATCTCGCCGGGTTTGTCAGTCGAAACTCCAGAGATTAGTCAGAACGATTCAGTGGAACCACGAAGGGACACGAATGCACAACAATAGGGAACGGCCGCACCCGCCGCGGTAATCCGCACTCCGCACTTCGCATTCCGCAATTCGATGTCCGCCTTCGTGACCTGTCGCCCTGTCGCCCGCTGTCTTCGCGGTCGCGTCGCCGTTCCCGTCCTGGCGTTGGCGCTCTTCGTGCTCGCGGGTTGCGCGACGCTCCCGAAGGCCCGGGTCGATCTGACCCAGTTTCCGCCCGCGCAGCGGGTTCGCGCGGAACGCAATATCGCGGTGTTCGATCGCGTGTGGGATCTCGTCAACCGCAAGCACTACGAGCCGAAGACCCACGGCGTGGATTGGGAGCAGGCGGCGGCGGTCTACGGTCCGAAGGCGGCGGCCGCACCGAACGAGACCGAGCTTTACGCCGTGCTGAATGAGATGCTGGCGGAGCTGCACGACAGTCACACCCATGCGCTCACGGCGCGGCAGTGGACCGAGTATCGCACGCGCGAGCGGATCCGCACCGGGTTTTCGATGATCCGCGTCGAGGACCAGTGGGTCGTGAGCGACGTGCTCCCCGCGTCGCCCGCGGCCGTCGCCGGCGTGAAAAGCGGATGGCTGGTCGTGGCGCGCAACGGACAGCCGCTCGGCGAACGGCCCAATTTCACGGCGCTGGAGGGCGAGGAGGTCGCCTGGAACTTCGTCGACGACCATGACCGGGCTGTGCATCTGGTGCTGAAGGCGCAGAGGCTGTCGATCGCGCCGCTCCAGGTTGTGCGCGAGCTTCCGGGCGGATACCTGTATCTGCGGTTCGATGAATTCGACGCGCTGGACCGCCGCTGGCTCGGCCGCGAACTCGCGCGGCATCGCTCCGCCCCGGGCGTGATCATCGACCTGCGGCGGAATCCGGGTGGCGGCACGTGGTCCCTCGGTTTCGCGGTCGGCGAGTTTTTCGACGAACCCGTCAACTGCGGGACCTTCATTACCCGCAACGGCGCCCGGTCGGTCGAGAACTCCGCCGAGTTCGGATCGGCGCATTATCGCGGTCCGGTGGTGGTACTGGTCGATGCGAGCACGGCCAGCGCCGCCGAGATCTTCACCGCGGTCCTGAAAGCTTATCATCGCGCAACAATCGTGGGTCGGAAGACGGCGGGTGCGGTGCTGGCGAGTTGGTTCTACCACCTGCCGGACGGCGGCGAGTTGCAGCTCAGCGGGGAGGATTACGTCGCGCCCAATGGCCATCGGATCGAAGGGAATGGCGTTGTGCCGGATATCACCGTGCAGCGCACGCTCGCGGACGTTCGGGCTGGGCGTGATCCCGACCTGAAAACCGCACTGAGGGTTTTCGAGTCGGGAAAAGCTGAAACGCTGAAACGCTGAAATCCTGAAATACAGTCCACCGTCGTCCAGTCGTGGCTGCGAGCGTCAGCGAGTGGTGCCGGTCGCAAAGGCATCGGGTTGCCGCTTGCCGGCGCGGGAACGGAGGTCCACTCGCTTACGCTCGCGGCCACGAGAATGGAGGTCCGCTCGCTCACGCTCGCAGTCACGAGAATGGAGTTCCGCTCGCTGGCGCTCGCAGCCACGGGAACGGAGGCCCACTCGCTCACGCTCGCAGCCACGGAACTTCCGCTCGCTGACGCTCGCAGCTACGTGTTCTCCATTCCGCAATCCGCAGTCCGCAATACCCATCAGGGTTCCACCACCACGGGCATGCCGACGTGCACGAGGCCCAGCAGCGTCAGCACGTCCCAGTTCGCCAACCGGAAACAGCCATGCGATTCGGTGCGGCCGATTTTCTCGGGGTCGGGAGTGCCGTGAATACCGTAGCCGGGACGATCGAGGCCGATCCATGCCAGGCCCACCGGATTGTTGGGGCCGGGGGGCACGACCAAACGCCGGCCGAGCTTCCTGCCTTCGGCCGACTCCGGAAAGACGGCGGGATCGAACGTATAGTCGGGATTCGGAATCACCACGATCACGTGCAGTTCGCCGACGGGCCGCTTCTCGGCCATGCGCGCAATGCTGACCGGGAAATGTGCGATGATCCGGCTCATCCCATCGACCACGTCGAGTTCGCGCGCGGCCAGCGTGATCACGATTTGCGCCGCCGTGCCTTCGATCGTGGCATGTTCCACGGCGGGGACGGTGATGCTGGATCCTGGAAGGACATGAGACCAGTCGACCGTCGGGTTGAGCCGGCGGACGAGGTTCGGGTTGGCGTGGTAGTGTTCGGCGATCTCCTCGAGCGCAGAGCCATAGCCGAGGGAAGAAAGCTGCGATTTCTCGAGCCAGGTTGACGGCACCGGATGGATATCGCCGAGTTCGAGGACGGAAACGACGTGCTGGGCGACCGCGGGCGCCGTGAGCCGGATCCGGTCGCGCGTGGCCCGATCGAGGGTGCCGGTTTCGGCGATGCCGGCGGCTCGTTGGAAGGCACGAAGCGCCGCCGCTGTTTGCGCGCCCATCACGCCGTCGATCGAGCCGCAGGAGAATCCCCGGCGATGCAGTTCGACCTGAAGTTCGAGGGTGGTTTTGACCGGAGGCTGGTCGGGCGACGGAGGCGGGGCCTCCGCCGCGGGAGGAGTGGCGACCGGCGTCGTCGGGTCCGGCGG
>DASZYH010000083.1:0-21176 GCA_035545515.1 Opitutaceae bacterium | reverse complement strand
CGTGCGGCCACCCCACGACGGTGGCCGCACGCCGGTCCCCCCAGGGGTCACCAGCCTCTGCGATCAGAACTTGTACGAGGCGCCGAACGAATACGACGCGCCGTACTTCTGATAATTCATGACCTGCCGCGGATCGCCGTTATTGTACGTGACCAGCGGCTCGTTGTTCAGGTTGTAGCCCTGCAGGTAGAACGTGAGGTTCTTGAGCGGTCCCGACTGGAAGGCGTAGCTGACCTGGGCGTCCACGACCTTCTCGGGCTGCGCCATCGTGAAGCCGCTGCCGGGGCTCACGTCGCCGCCGCGGTTCGGCGGACCGAACGTGGTGATGTATTCGCGCGCCTCGGAGCGATAGCGCTCGCTGATGCGGAACGACCAGCCGAAGCGTTCATAGAACAAGGTGATGTTGCCAACCTTGCGGGAGAAGCCCGCGATCGGCGAATCGCCGCCCGTCGGTCCCCAGGGCTTGATCTTGCTGTCGGTGTACGCGCCGTTCAGCACGAGGCCGAAGCCGGGGATGCTCTTGCTGATCAGCTCGCTCGGGAGCTGCAGCGTGAGCTCGAAGCCGCGGATGCTGCCGCCCTGCCCGTTGACCGGCGTGCTGATGATGCCCTGGTTCAGCGCCGGGGTCGTGCCCTGGGTCGGATAGCCCGAGAAATTCGCGACCGAATTCTGGGTGTAGATGTAGGTCAGCAGCTGCTTGTTGAAGCCGGCGAGCGAGACATAGCCCTTGTCGGCGGCGAAGTAGTGTTCGATCGAGAGGTCGACCGAGTTCGCCTTCCAGGGCTTCAGGCGGAAATTGCCGCCGCTGCCGCTCCACGGGCTGCGGGACAGGTCGGTCGAGCCGGAGAGCGACGGGTCGAAGCCCCAGGTGCGTGAATCGCGCATGTCGTACATCCGGGGGCTGGCCAGCTGGCGGGCGACGCTGAACCGGAGGACCGTGTTGGCCTCGAGCTTGTAGTTGAGGTTCAGGTCCGGCGCGAGGTTGGTGTACTTGAAGCTGTCGCTGACCGGATTGAGGACGTTCCCGTTGGCGGAGTAGCCCTTCGACTCCTGGTCCGTGCTGATCGCGCGGATACCGATGTTGCCGCTCAGCGGGAAGTCGCCGACGTGGTCCATGAAGTTGAGCTGGCCGTAGAACTGCGCGACCTTCTCCTCGATCTGGAACCGGTTGGCGACGATGCCGCCGTCCAGGTTCGGCGTGAAGCCCCACGTGCCGGCCGAATAGGCCGCCAGCGGATCGTAGGCGTAGATGCGGCCGAGCCCGAGGAAGCTCATGTCGGTCGTGCCGATCTGCGGCGGCAGCGGGTTCGTGTTCGAGTTGTTGACCGAATCGATGAACCCGGACGGGCCCTCGCCGTCACGCTTGTAGCGGTCGGTGTACGTGACGCCGAATTGGACGTCCTTGAAGATCTTGTCGAACTTGTGACTGGTCGAGAGCCGGACCTCGCCGAGTTCGTCCTTCGCCTGGAAGTACTTCAGATAGCCCTGCATGCCGCCGCCCGGGAGGCTCGTGGAGCCCCAGCCCTGCGGATCGGTGAGCTTGAGGATGCTGCCGCTGGAGTAGTCGAGCGTCGAGGTGATGATCGGGATCTGTCCCGGGATCAGCTGCACCTTCATCGTGTCGGGGTTTGCCGCCCCGGCGCGGAAGCCGAGACCGGAGTATGTCTCCAGGTTGATGTCGGTGCGCGTGACGCGCGAGTAGCCCAGGTCGAGAACGACGGGCCATTCGGATTTCTCGCCGAGCTTCAGATTCCAGCCGATCGAGAAGGGACTGTCGTTGCGCTTGAACACGTCGTTGCGGACGACGGGCTGAACGTTCGTGAGCGTGGCGTTCGTGATCAGGCCGCCGGAGGTGGTGTAGCCGGATTGGAGGACCGCTGAGCTCCAGAAGGCCAGTGGGATCTCCATGCCGCGGAGGAGCTGCTTCTCCTCGAAGCGGGAGACAAACACGTCGATCGTGCTGTGAATGTTTTCATTGGGCCGGTATTCCAGGATGCCCATCGCCGAGTCACGATTGAGATTGCTCGTGCGGACATACGACTTCGTGCCGCCGAGCGCGAAGTTACCGGCGGAGTCCGTTGGGTAGCCCCAGGCCTGGAACTGCTTGCCTTCGAACGGCGTCGCCGTGTGCGAGTAACCGAGCGCCACGCCCACGGTGTTGTCGGCGAACTGGTCGACGTAGGTGAGATTGAAGCGGTTGCCCTTCGATTTCGCGCCGGGCGTCAGCTGGTTGTACTGGGTCCAGTCATAGTAGCCGTTGGCGGCAATGATCCGGTGGCCCTTGCTGAGCGGCTGCACCGTATGCATGTCGATCGTGCCGGCGAGCCCCTGGTCGGTGAGGTTCGCCTGCGCCGTCTTGTAGACGACGACGGAGTCGAGCAACTCGGCCGGATACTGGTCGAACTCGACGGCGCGGTTCTCGCCGGTGGAGGCCTGTTCGCGGCCGTTGAGGAGACCCGTGCTGAAATCGCCGGTGAAGCCGCGGATGATGATGTCCTGGCTGCGGCCGTTGACGCGCTGCGTCGTGAGGCCGGTCAGGCGCGTCAGCGAATCGGCGATGCTGATGTCGGGGAGCTTGCCGATGTCCTCCGACATGAGGACCTCGGTGATGTTGGGCGACGCCTGCTTGGCGGCCGCCGCGAGTTGGAGGCTCGTCGCGAAGCCGCTGGTGACGCGGTATTCCTCGAGCTTCACGACGTCGTCGGAAGAGGAGGTGCTGGACGAGGCCGCGTTCGGATCGACGGCGGTCTGGGCCAGCAGGGCGGACTGGATGATCAGTCCGCCGACGGCGACGGCGCGGAGGAGCCGGAGCCGGTGGTGAGCGGGGGTGGTCGGGTGTTGCATGGTCAGTGAGGTAGGAATCGAGGCCGGGGTGCGGGCGGGGATTCAGGGGTTGGGGTTTGCCGCCGCTGCGATGAGATGCGTCGGCGGGAAAAACGTCGGTCGCGGTCCGCGCAGGTGCGATGCGGTTTCCGCACAAAAATCCGAGATGGGGAGGAGAAATCTTCGGTGGAGGCACGGGGCCCGTCGCGCGCCGCCGGCCCGGCACCGGAAAAATCCGTGGCGATCGGATGGCATGATCCGGCCGCAACATCGGGCGCGCAGGAATCACCAGCGGAGTACATGGGGCGGGACGGGGTTGAAAAAACCGCGACCGGGCGCGGCTGAAGGGGCGAAGCTTTAGTCATAGCGTCCCGCCTCTTGGTCAAGAGTTTTCTTTTATGTAAAACAGTTCGACAACCCTGGCCAGGGGCCTCGCGTCCGTTCTGGTGGACGTCCGGTGGTCAGCCGGACCCGGCGGGCGCCGGATCCCCGGCCGGCGGTCGCCGCGCCTCGAGGGCGCGTCGCGTCGCGGCCGCGTGGCCCGCATCGAGTCGGTACCCCCGGAGAATGAGGAGCGCCAGCAACGGCGGCAGCGCCGTCGAGGCCGCCAGAAATCCGCGCAGGCGCAGGAAGGTCGCGGCGGATTGCGCGCCGCCCAGTTTCTGGTCAAAGCCGGCCAGCGCGAGCGTGATGCCTGCTCCGAGCAGGGAGGCCGACACGGCAGTTTTCTGGATCCACGAAAACACCGCCCCAAACATGCCCTCGCGGCGCTGGCCCGAGACCAGTTCGTCCTCATCACAGATGTCGGCCAGCATCGACGCCAGCAGGACATTCGCGGCGACCCAGATCGGCCCGCAGAGCACCGGGTCCAGCAGGACGAGCCAGGGATGGGCCGGGTTGAACCAGAACCACTTCAGTCCGCCGCCCACCGCCGTCAGGATGTACGCGGCCGCCAGCGTCGCCCTTTTTCCGAATCTGGCGGCACCGGCCACGATCGCGGGGATGGCGGCGATGCCCACCAGCGCATAACCCGAGGACAACGCGCCCTTCCAGAACGCACCCGTCGCCACGTTCCCATGCGCCACGTAGTACACGAGGACGTAGTAATCCAGATTGCTGGCCAGCATGCCCATCCCGATGTTCACGAGCGCGAGTGCGCCAACGATGACGAACGCCCGCCGCCCGAGCGCCGCGCGAATGCTGCCCCAGAGGGGAACCCGTGGCTGGTGCGCCGGCATGTCCGCGAACCGTTCGCGCACGAGCAGCGCCGGCAGGATCCCCGCTCCGGCGAGCACGATGATGCCGACGATCCATCCGACGATCCGCACTCCGGCGAGTCCCGCTCCGAACCACGCCAGCTGGCTGAGCGGAAAGATCCACTGGTAGCCGCACTCGCCCAGCTTGTGGAACACCGAGCAGTAACCCATGACGCGCGTCCGCTCATGGTGCTCCGGCGCCACCTCGTACGTGAGGCTCGCGTACGGCACGCTGAACACGGTGTACGCCGTGAAATACGCGACCGACATGGCGGTGAAGTAACCGAGCTTCGCCGCCGCACTCCAACCGGAGGACACCATCCAGATCAGTCCATAGGCCAGTCCCATCCCCACCGCCCCCGCCACGATCAACGGACGCCGGCGTCCCCAGCGAGAGCGGAGGTTGTCCGACAGGTTTCCCATGACCGGGTCCGCCACGGCCTCCCACAGCCGGGGCAACGCCAGCGCGGCGCCGAGCAGGATCGGATCGACGCCGAGCGTCATCTGATAAACCGGCACGGCAAACGACGCGACGCCCGTGTAGCCGACATAGGCGGCAAGCGACCCGGCGCCGAGCGCGAGGAGCGCGACCTTGTCCGGTCCGGAGTGGCGGGGGCGGCGCAGCATGAGACGAAACCAGCTTCCGGCCACGCCCCGGGCCGGCAAGGGTCAACTTGGCGCCGGCGCGGCCCCGCGGTGCGCGGACGCGCGACCCCGCGCGGGAAATTGGCTGGACGCACGTCGGCGCGCACCGCAGAAAACAGTTTCACCCACCGCGCAACAATGCCGGCGCCGAAAAAAGACCCCCGCAAGCGCCCGACGATCTACGATCTCGCGCGCCACGCCGGCGTGTCCCCCGGGACGGCGAGCCGGGTGCTCAACAACCGCGACCGGGTTGATCCCGACACGCGCGCCCGGGTCCTGTCCTCCGCCCGGGTCCTCAACCTGAAACCACGGGCGGGCGCCCGCATGCAGCAGATCGCCGTGCTGTCGGACCCGCGCTTCCCCGACCGGATCGAGGGCTACGCCGCACGCCTTTCCGCGCACCTCTCGTTCTCGCTCTCACGCCGGAATGCCACGGTGCTGAACCCCTCCGACCCGATTAGCCAGCTGCCCGACACCTTTCTGGACGGCATCATCGCGGTGACGTACGACCAGGATCTCGTCCAATTCCTGACCGAGCTCGAGGAACGGATTCCGGTGGTGTACATGGACAAGTTTGACTGCCGGCCCGGGCAGCATGCCGTGTGTTCCGATCACCGCATGGCGGGATATCTGGCCGCGCGGCATTTTCTCGCGCGCGGCAAAAAGCGCCTGGCCATCGTCGGCATGGACATCCTCCCGATGCACGAACGACTCAAGGGGTACCGCGAGGCGATCGAGGAAGCGGGCGCGACGGCGGACGAGAAGCTCCTCCAACTGTTCGGACGGGAGACCGGAACGACGAACTACGCCAGCAGCATCACCCACAAGGTCCGCGCCGGTGCAGACGCGATCTTCACCCCGGGTTCCAGTTACGAGGGCATCAACTGTCTGCACGTCCTCTCGTACGTCATGGGTCTGGCGATTCCACGCGATGTGGCGCTGATCACCGGCGAGATCGGCGGCATCTCCGACGTGATGAACCCGCCGCTGACCACCATCGAGGAACCGCTGCCCGAGATGGCGGAGCAAGCGGTCACGATGATCATGCGGCTGGCGAGCGGCGAGAAGATCGCGCGCCGGCAGCTCACGCTGCCCGTGCGGTTGATCGAACGCGCCTCGGTGTTCTGACGGCCGCGGGCCATCCCCCGTGCCGTTCGCGGCGCATGCGGTTCGGCCGCACGCACTCCCCTGCGCCCACGACCCATCCGACCGAGAACTCCCCGGGCGGCGTGCGCCACCCGATCAAAGAATTCTCCTGACCGACTATGAATTTTCCCGACCTCGCGCTTTGACCGGCGTGACGATCGGAGCGCACGATGTTCTCCCCACCGCCCTGCCCCATGTCAGACATTCATCGCCCCCTCCTTCGGTTCCGTCTCCTTTTCGCGGTCCTCGCGGTCGCCGTCGTTGGCACCACGTTCGCCCAGCCGGTCGACGACAATCCGCCTGTCGGCTGGTGGCATGACGCCACGTTCTACGAGATTTTCGTCCGCTCGTTTGCCGACTCGACCAAGGGACCGCTGGCCAACGACGGCATCGGCGATCTCCAGGGGCTGATCGACCACCTCGATTACCTGAACGACGGTCGCGGCGCCGACTCGCATTCGCTCGGAATCAATGCGGTCTGGCTGATGCCGATCCAGCCATCGCCGAGCTATCATGGCTACGACGTCATCGACTACTTTGCGGTGAATCCACAATATGGTGACGTCGCCCTGATGAAGAAATTCGTCGCCGCGGCGCACCGGCACGGAATCCGGGTGATCATCGACCTCGTCCTCAACCACGCCTCGTCCGAACACCCGCTGTTCCGTCAGGCGCTCGCGTCAACGGACGACCAGAAGGATCCGCGGGCGCTGTTCCGCTTCGCCCCGACGCCCGAGCAGCTCTACGGCCCGTGGGGCACGCGCGTGTGGCATCCGGCGGGGAAGGAATTCTACTACGGCCTGTTCAGCCCGGAGATGCCCGACTGGAACTTCCGGAACCCGGTGGTCACCGCGCATCACCGGCGCTGTGCCGAATTCTGGCTCAAGGACGTCGGCGTCGACGGCTTCCGGCTCGATGCCGTGCGCTATTTCTTCGAGGACGGCGACACGCCGGTCGACGCGCCTGAGACCCTCCGCTGGCTGCACGACTTCACCGCGTACTGCCACCAGATCAAGCCCGGCTCCTTCGTCGTCGGCGAGGTCGCAGCGGATACGGACACGATCTCGCGCTACATCCACGGTTCGCTCGACAGCGCGTTCGAATTCGACCTGGCGCGAGCGGTGATCGAGTCGGTGCGCCTGAAAACGCCGGGGGTGCTCGAACTCGTGACCAACCGTCTCGCGCGCCGCTATGGCGCCGATCACCCTTGGTCGTCGTTTCTCTCGAACCACGACCAGGATCGCGTGTTGAGCCAGCTCGACGGCAATCCGGCGCAGATGCGGTTTGCGGCGAAGCTGCTCTTCACTCTCCCGGGCGTGCCGTTCGTGTACTACGGGGAGGAACTCGGAATGACCGGGACGAAGCCGGATCCGGAGATCCGCACCCCGATGCCCTGGAGCGCCACCGAGCCCAACGCCGGTTTCACGGGCGCAACCGTGCGGCCCTGGCACGCGGTGACGGGCCAGATTCGCACCACGAATGTGGCGGATGAGGAGCAGGATCCGCATTCGCTGCTGGCGCTCTACCAACACTTGATCCGAATGAACCGTGACTCGGCGGCGCTGCGCCATGGAACATCGGTGCCGGTCTCGGTGCGCGACCGGCGGGTTTATGCCGCGATGCGCCAGACCGGAAACGAAGCCGTGCTGGTCCTGGCCAACTTTTCGACGACGGCACGCGCATGCCCTGAACTGAACGTCGCGCAAAGCGAGGTCCGCGCGGGCTGGGCACGCGAGGAACTGGTCACCGGCGCGCCGATTGCGCCGCCGGCCCTGACCGCGGCGGGGGGCTTCGGAGCGTGGCGTCCGTTCGCCACGCTCGCGCCCGAATCGGTGTACGTCATCCGCTGGATGGGAACGCGCTGAGCCGCGACGCCGGTTTCGCCCTTCGCTCGGCCGGCTGCGACGCGCGCACCGAAAAACGGGTGTGCGGGTTTGCTCGACCCGCCAGCGGTCGCAGCATGGAGTTGCGTCCTCCGTGACGTTCCGGAGGCGAAGTTCCCATGCATGCGACCACCATCCGACGACACTCATCTGCCAATCCGCCCTGTTTGCCGGCCGCAGATAGCTCCGCTGATCGCCGCGCCGGTTTCCGCCATACGTGCGCGGGGCTGGCGGCTGTCGTCGTGCTGACGTTGCTGCCGCCGCGCATCGCCCGGGCGACGTCGGGCCACGCCGCCGCGTTCGAGAACGGCGCCATTTCCGAGCACGTCCCCTGGCGCGATTCCGATGGAAACGTCATCAACGCCCACGACGGCGGAATCATTTACGTCAATGGCATGTACCACTGGTACGGGCTGGCGCTGCGGCCGAAGCCCGCGGTGTCCGGTCCGGACGGTGGACAAAAGACAACGGTCGGCGTGGTGATGTACCGCTCGCCGGACCTGCACCGCTGGGCGTACGAAGGTGTCGTGCTCGCGTGTTCGCACGATCCGAAGAACCCGCTGTACGCGCCGATGCGGTTCGAACGTCCCAAGATCCTCTACGACGAGCGCACGAAACAGTACGTGATGTGGTTCCATTTCGTCAGCTACCCGGGCGACCATGGAAACAAGCCGACGCAGGGAGAGGCCGGTGTCGCGACCTGTTCGTCAGTGAACGGGACATACACCTACCGCGGGACCATGCGTCCGCTGGGGGAGGATGGAATTGTCCGCGACCTGACGGTGTTTCAGGACGACGACGGCTCCGCGTATCTGATCTACGACCGGGACGTCCGGATCAAGGGCCCCGGCTACGGGCGCGTGCTGCACATCGTGAAGCTGACCGACGACTATCTCGGTTGCACGAAGACCTATTTCAAAATTGCGAACGCCGCGCGGCGCGAAGCCCCGGTCATGATCAAACGGAACGGCTTCTACTATCTGATCACCTCCGGAATGAGCGGCTGGAAATTCAACGAATCGAATTACTATCGGGCAAAAAACATCCTCGGCCCGTACACGGAAATGGGCGACCCCTTCATCGGCGCGGGACGCGAAACGACGTTCCAGGCGCAGGGGACGGATGCGTTCGCCGTGGCGGGGCGTCCGGCCGAATTCATCCTGATGCTGGAGCGACACAACGTCGCGAACATGGTCGAGAGCTCCTACATCTGGCTACCAGTCCACTTCACACCAGATGGTGGGATCGAAATCCGCTATCTGCCCTCTTGGCTGACTGACTAATGGGGTCAGGCCGATATATGCATATTCGTTCGGGCGCAACGAATGAATCCCACGTGCTAACGAGCGCATGGCCCGTACGATAAGCCGAATATGCATATATCGGCCTGACCCCTTAGAGTGCGTGCATCACTCCGGTTAAAGTGTTACCTATCCTGCCGGATCGTACCGAGATCGCGGCCGGACCAGATTTTCTCGGAGGTGGTCGGCTCGCCTGGCCCGCTCCAGAACGGATCCGCTGGCGGCAAGCCGAGCGGCAGCAGCGCTGCGCTGCACAAATAGAGACTGCCGGTGGAGATGTAGGGCTCGGCGGTCGCAGGCTGATGCCCGCTGAGGCCGATCTGGAGCCAACCTTTGTCGTCCCAGGTTCCCGCGGGCTCGAGGGTTCGACGGATCACGCGCGTCA
Organism: Opitutaceae bacterium; assembly: GCA_035545515.1. Lineage (GTDB taxonomy): Bacteria > Verrucomicrobiota > Verrucomicrobiia > Opitutales > Opitutaceae > ER46. Next base: position 11,737 of record DASZYH010000083.1, on the reverse strand, counting down.
GCGCCACGCGAACCTGAGCCGGCGTCACCGTTGTCGGCAGCAGGTGCCGCCACGCGGCGAGCGCCAGCGCCTGGAAAGCCCCACAACGGTAGGCAATCGAACGTCCGAGCGCTGGATACGTGCCGTCCGGCGCGATCAATCGTTCCTCGATGGCCGCGTAACGCATCAGGCGTTCGCGGACCTTGCCGTGGAACGGCTGCCACTCCGGCTCCCGGTCCGCAACCACATCGAGCGTCTCGAGCAACATCGGGTGGATGACAAAGCTGTTGTAGTAATCCCAGTGAAACTCCGGACCGTCGCCATACACACCGTCGCCGAGGTACCAGCCCTCGAATTTGCGCACCGCCTCCACGAGGCGCTCGCGGTCAACCGGGTGACCGGTTCGCTGGAAAAATGCCTCAATCTCCGAGGCAAAAAGCTTCCAGTTGGTTTCCGGCGCGCGAATCGGGCGCGAGGATTGCAACGCGGCCACGACATTCGCCTGGACGCGGGCCGGCAGCCGTTCCCAAAGTTCACGCGGCGCACGGAGCAACGCCTGCGCAAGAAACGCCGCGTCGACAAGCGGCTGCCACTCGCGCGAGAAATTCATGAAATCCGGCGACGCCGGATCGGTCGCCGCGTCGATGCCCTCGCGGGCCAGCGCGGCGAACCGCGCGCGGATCGCGCCCTCCGGCGAGGCATCGGTTCCGAGTTCCAGCCACGGGGCCAGCCCACAAAGCAGCCGGCCCAATGCCTCGAGGTGCGTGTACTCGGCACGCGCCCGCGGATCGGGCGCCTCGACCGGCATCGTGGCCTTGAGCCGCCGTTCGGCGAGCGCGGTGAGAACGGGCGTGGCGAGCCGGCCAGCCATATCGCACCAAAATGCGCGAGCGTGATTCCCTGAGTAGTCGGACGGAGGTTGCGCCGAAGCGGGGCCAGCGATCGTGGTGAGCATTGTGGCAGCAGTGGCTTGTTTGAGGAATTCGCGACGCGTGGACATGATGGGCGGCGTGACCGGCGGAGCCCGAGTGGCCCCGCCGATCGCACGCCCGGGAATCGAGATCGTGGTCGAGCCCGGATGCTCACCGATAGTCCACTGACGCAGGCGCACGGCAAAAACTCCGGTCACTTTCCCTTGTCGTGCGGAACGGTCACGGTGACGTTGCGCTGCACCGTATTGCCCGCGGCATCGAGCGCGGAGACCGTGATCGTGTAAACGCGTCCGCTACCGGAACCGAGGCGTTCGGCCAGCACGTTCAACGTAAGCGGACCGGTGATTTGCCACTGGACGTTGCCATCGGGTTCGTTGGTGGCGACCGACGCAATTTGCAGCGAGGCGACACCCACATTGTCCGTGGCCGCCGCACTCAGCGTGACCGGCACCATCTTATGGTTCGGCGGCCAGATGCTGTCCGGCGAAGCGGTGAGGCCGGTGATCGCCGGTGGCGTGGTGTCGTGCACGGTCACAGTGAACGTCCCAGTGCCCGCGTTCCCCGCGGCATCGGTCGCCGTCACCGTCACGGTCGTTGTGCCAATCGGAAACGTCGATCCCGCCGCTGCTGGTCAAGCTGTGTCTCGCTAATCAGTAGCGGGTCGTTGTGCCAATCGGAAACGTCGATCCCGCCGCAGTGCTGTACGTGATGGCCGGATTCGCCGTCACGGCGTCGGCCGCCGTCGCGGCAAAGGTACCGACCGCGCCAGCGGAACTTGTCGCCTCGATCACCTGGTTCGCCGGCAGCGTCAGCGCCGGCGCGGTGGTGTCCTGCACCGTCACGGTGAACGTCACGGTCGCCACGTTACCCGCCTGGTCCGTCGCGGTGAGCGTCACCGGGGTGACCCCGAGAGGAAAGACGCTGCCCGACGCGGGTGATGCGCTGACGGCAACGGGGCCGTCGACGTTGTCGGTCGCACTGGTGGAGAAGGTCACAGCAGCGCCATTTGCCCCCGTTGCCTCGGCGACGATCGGCGCCGGAACGGTGATGGCTGGCGCGGTCGTGTCGCTGATGGTCAACGTGCCGGTGGCGGTGCCGGTGTAATCGGACGAGGCGGACGTCGCCACGACGGCGTACGTTCCGACGGCACTCGGCGCCGTGGTCGCTCCGCCGTACGTGACGGTGACGGGAACACCGCCGGGCACCGTGGTCGTCGTCACCGCTTTCGGCTGGCCGTCGTACGATGCCATCACATTACCGAGCGCGATCGTGACCGGTGCCGGCGCAACCGTCAGCTCGAGCGTCGCCGCACCGGTGCCTCCCTTGTTCGTCGCCGCCAGCGCGATCTCAAACGTACCGGCATGCGCCGGGGTGCCGGAAATCACTCCCGAGGTCTGATCCAGCGAAACGCCGTCCGGAAGGCCGGTCGCGCTGTAGCTCTCCGGCGAGTTGCTCGCGATGATGGCGTAGGTGAACGGAGTCGCATACGTGCCGTTCGCGGTCGTCGGGCTGCTAATCGCCGGTGCCGCGGGCGTCGCCGGTGTCTGCGTGACGTTGTCGAACGTGGCCGTACCGGTGCCACCGTGATTACAGATCGCGAACCCGAGATTGACCGTTGTCGCCATCGCGATCGTCTGGGGCGTGCCGACCTGCGTCCAGGTGTTGCCGTCGACCGAGGCATAAGCCGTGAAGACGTTTCCGCTCCGGGTCAGTCGGATCGAGTAAGGCGCCTTCACGTTCGATCCCGCCACGCTGACGCTCGTCGCGCCGGTGCTGGCCCGATAGGTGAACTGGACGCCGCGGCCGGTGGTCACGCCGATGCACGCGAACGCGGAGTTGGTCGCGAGGGTTTCGCGAATCATCACCGCGCCTTCGCCCTTGGCCGTATCGTGGCAGACCAGCGACGCGACGCGCGTCGTGAGACTGCAGTCGCCGGAAACCGCCTGGGAATCGAAGCTGAACACATCCGCCGTCGAGGGCACCGACAATTGCAGGCCGCTGCCGGTGTTGAGCGTGTAGGTGCCGCCCGCGTCGCTCGCGCTGCCGGCCGGGCTCACCGCGCCGATGTCGGTCTCGGTCAGTGAGGAGGAACCGCCGGATTGCGTGGTCGCGCTGGCCTCGTTGCTGTTGCCGCTCGTACCGGCGCTGTTCGCCGCCTGCACCACGTAGAAGTAGGTGGTGCCCGGCGACAGCCCGGTATCATTGTACGACGTCGCAGTGACGCCGCTGGCAATCACCGTGTAAGGTCCGTCCGCGGTGCCCGACCGCGCGACATTGTAGCTCGTCGCGCCCGAACTCGCGGTCCAGGTCAGGTCGATCTCGCTGGCCGAAGCGGCGCTGGCGGTGGGATTGGTCGGCGCTGCCGGAATCGTCACCGCCGCCTGGGTGGTCGCGCTCGCCTGCGCGCTGTCGGCACTGATCCCGGCACCGTTCACGGCCTGGACGACGTAGTAATACGCGGTACTGGCAGTGAGACCGGTGTTCTTGAAACTCGTGGTGGTCACGTTGGTGGCGATCTGAGTGTAGGGACCGCCGTCCGTCGCGGACTGCAGAACGTTGTAACTTGTCGCGCCGGCACTCGCGTTCCACGCGAGGTCGATCTCGCTGCTGGAAACGGCGGTGGCCGCGAGGCCCGTCGGCGCCGCCGGAGGCACACCCGAGGGCGCGATGGTGAGCGTGAGCGGTGCGGACGCCGTGGACACGCCATGGCCGTCCCAGACGATCGCGGTCACCGTGCAGGTGCCGGCGTTCGCGAAGGAGGTCGTCCACTGGTAGGGTGACGACGACGCCAGGCCGAGGCTCTGGCCGTTCGAATAAAACTCCACGGAGTCGACGCTGTTGTCGGAATTCGAGACGGCCGGGGACGCGACCAGCGTGACGTTTTGCCCCGTCAGATAGGTTGAGCCGCCGTCGGAGGTCGCGAGGCTGATCGTCGGCGCAGCCTCGGTGCTCGCGACCTGGATCGTGACCTGGTCGATGTGCACGTCATAGGTATTGCCGTCCGCCGGCGCAGCGCCGATCCGGAGCCGCTCGATCGGCTTGCCGGCGAGCGAGCTGTTCATGATCTGGTTGAGCGGAATCTCGTAATGCTGCCACGTGGAGGTGAGCGGCGCGATGCTGGACAGCGCGATCCAGTTTCCCGTGCCGGTGTCGGCACCCGAGTCAACGCCGGACGAATTGGCGGTCGTGCCGAGGGTGATATTGAGATCGGCGCCGGGCGTGCTCGTGATCGCGTAGAACGAGAGCACCTGGTTGGCGAGATTGCTGCCGGTGAGATCCACGCCCCCGACGGCACCGACGCTGAGGGGGCCGCGAATGTGCATCCCCGCCCCCGCATAGCCCCCACGGGAATCGTGTAGTTCAGGTCGGCCGACTGGGTTGTGCCCGCGCCGGGATAATGCGTCGACGTGTCCGCGGTGTTGAACGTGCAGGTCGCCGCCGGGCTCGTTGACGCAAAGCTGTACCCGTAGGCGTAATCCGCCGTGACGGTGATCTTGTTGTGATACCAGGTGAACGGGAACCACCAGTTGCTGCCCGCATCGAGCACATACTTGGAATCCACCGACGCGACGGGCGGCGGGTTGGCGTTGTCGCGCCGCGGTCCCATCGTGATCACGTAACTCGGATTCCAGCCTCCCCCGCCCCACTGGGTGGTCGAGATCAGACCGTTGCCCGAGGTCTTCACGTAGTTGAGGAAATTATCGAGGATGATGTTCCAGTTCGTCGTGTCGGTCGCCATGGGCGAACCGAACTCGCCGATGAGGCCACGGACGTTGTGGGCCACGCACCAACTGACGAACGGCGAGGACCGGTCGATGCCGACTTGGTCGGCGGCGCTGACGCTGGAGTACTTGCCGGTATCGACGAGTTCCTTCTGGACCGTGCCGCCGTGCGACCACGTGCCGGAGGAGTCGTCGTCGAAGTAGCAATGCGCCTCGTAGATGAGGTTGTTGGCCGGATCGGTGATCCCGAGCAGCGGCGCGCCGTTGGTGGCCCAGCTCTGGGCCTGGGCGTAGAAGTAGCCCTCGATGATGATCGGATGGACCATGTCGGCCCGGCGGATCGCATCCACCGCCGCCTGCGCATACGTCACCCAGTCATTGACGCCATTGGTCAGCCCAACCGGCTCGTTCATGATGTCATATCCCCACAACGAGGTCCGGTTGACGAAATGCTGCGCGAGGAGGTACCAGGTGTTGGCGTAGGTCGCGACCGGGAGCTGGGGCGTGCCGATCTTATACGAGGCGGAGGTTCCGTTGATCGTGAGCTGGCGCGCCGCGTAATTGTGCATGTCGAGGATGCAGCGGACGCCGCGCGACTCCGCGAGGTTGAGCGAGGCATCGATCGCGGAGATGTCGGGCGCGTTGAGAAAGTTGTTCAGCGTGCCGCTGCCGCTGGAATCCTGATACTGAATACGTTCCCAGCGAAACGGCACCCGGGCGAGCGTAAGACCCTGCCCCTTGCACCAATCGTAGTACTTGGCGGCAGGATAGAAATAGTCGGTGCCGAGCACACCGGGCATGGCCGAACCGAACTCGCCGCCGGAGAGATTGCAGCCGACCATGGTGGGAGAGTCGGCCCGGGCCGACGGGGACCAGAACAGCGCGCAACCCAGCAGGGCCGGCGCGACATGACGCATCAGGGCTTTCATAAGGGGGCTTGGGGACAAAGGGTTGCCGGGCGAGGGAGCTCCGGCGCGTGCTATCTAAATGCTATCTCTTCCTACAGCGCACAGATTTTGCTTCAATTTCCAATCGGACATAAATCCCTTATAACTTGATGCTTTGTTTCTTCCAAAACTTTTCCTGTAGAGCAATATGTCCAACGGTAAGTATAGCATTTAAGAAGAATTGATCGGACGCCGGGCGTGCCCTTTGAATGCTTCCGTTGGGCGCGGGCATCGCCGTCAGCGCGGTCGCCGCTGGGCGGCGAGGTGCCGTCCAGGCAGCTTCGCCGGTATTCTGGTCAACCCCGGGGGATTAGGCCGATGGCGAGCGGTTGCGCGCGGCGAGTCGCTCGTTCTCCGTCCACCGCTTTCGCAGCCGGTGCGCCGCCGCCTTGGGCTGGCGCTGGCGTGTGAACACGCCCTTCCGGTTCCCAATCACGCGGGTGATTCCCTGCTTCGTAGCGAAGTCGGCAAAATTCCAGACGTGTTCGCCGATCATGAAATCCAGCCGATCGAATCCACGGTGGAAATTTTCCAGCAGCCGCGCTTGGTACTCCTCACTGAACATCACTGGAGGATCCGCATGGAAGCCGGCAATCGTGTCCGCACCATATTCGCTCACGATCAGGGGCTTCTTGAAATGCTCGTGCCACGGCGTCAGCTCGTTCACGACCTGCATCTCAATCAACTCGAGGTGACCGGGATCGGAGTACCAACTGTGGTACCGGTTGATGCACATGACATCGACGTATTGGAAGGGAAAGCACTGTTCCGGGCGGCAGACGTCGCCGGTGACGAGCGTGACCGGGCGCGTCGGATCGAGCCGCCGGGTTTCCGCAATCACCTGCTGGAAATAGACGCCCGCCTCCTCCTCGTACACGACCGGCTCATTCGCGACACTCCACATCACCACGCAGGGGTGGTTCTTGTCGCGGCGGACCAGTTCGTCCATGACCTGAAGGTGGTGCGCCAGCGTCCGCGCGGAAATTCGCTCCGCGCAGAACGTCTTGTTCCCATTCTCCCCGCGCATGCCGACGGCGGGCGCCTCGTCGATCACGACGAGGCCCGCGCGATCCGCCAGCCGCATGATTTCCTCGGAATACGGATAATGCGACGTGCGGAACGAGTTCGCGCCCATCCAGTGCAGCAGGTTGAAATCCTTCACATTCACCGCCACGTCGAGGCCGCGACCCTTGACATCCAGGTCCTCGTGCTTGCAGCAGCCCTGGAAATAGAACGGCTCGCCGTTGATCAGGAATTGCTTTGCGCGCACCTCGATCGTGCGGAACCCGAACGTCTCGCGATAAACGTCGTCGACCTTGCCATGTTCATCGAGTGTCTCGGCGACGAACGTGTACAAATACGCCTTCCCCGGTCGCCAGAGCTGGACGGATTCGATCCCCACCAACCCGCGGGCGCCAATCGCCGCGGCGACCTCGCGACCGGATTCGTCCTGCACCCGGATGCGCACGCGGCGGCTTCCGCCCTTCACCTCGACGGCATAATCGAGCGTTCCCGATGAACCGGACACGCCCGCACGGAGCGTGATGTCGTCGATGTAGGCCCGCGGTGTCGCCACGAGCACCACCGGACGATTCAGGCCGGCGTAATTGAAGAAATCGAAATTGTAATCCTGGGCGCGATAGCCCTCGGGGTGATTCGTGTCGTTGTACGTGAGGAGGAATCCGGGCGGGAGTATGTCCCAGCTGAGAACATTGTTCACGCAGACCGTAAGCCGGTTCTCGCGGCCGAACTGCACGTGGGCACCGATGTCCGCACCGAAGGGGAGGAATCCTCCCTTGTGGTGCGCGACTTCGACCCCATTCACCCAGACGGTCGCAGTGTGCTCGGCACTGCCGAAGCGCAGGTACGTCCGCCTCGCCGCCCACGCGGAGGGAATGAAAAACGTGCGTTCGTACCAGACGTCACCGAGGTGGTCGCGGATCGCGATATCCTGGGTGATGTCGTTGTAACTGGCCGGCACGGGCATCGGAATGGCCTCGGCGAGCGGCGCCGCGAACCATCGCTCGGCGCGCCCCCGCGCGGTCTGGTCCGGGCGAAACGACCAGATGCCGGACAGGTCCTTGACTTCCCGGGATTCGGATTCCTGCGGATAAAGCATGTGAGGCGAAGGATGATAGGGTTCGGCGAAGGCCAGCTTCCGTTCGGACGTCATTCCGTCCGCCACGGGACCGATCGTCAGGAGACAAGGTGGCCGGGCGGAAGCTCCGGGACGACGCCCCCGAGGGCGTTGCGGCGGATGATGTCGGAGTAGACCTGGGCGCTCAGTTTCGGCGTCCGCTCGAGCGTCGTGGTATCCACGTGACAAAGACCGAACCGGCGCGTGTAGCCGTACGCCCATTCGAAATTGTCCATCAAGCTCCAGTGGAAGTATCCCTTCACTGGATATCCCTCCGCGATCGCGCGGTGCATCGTGGCGAGGTGTTGTTGCAGGTACATGACGCGGGCGAGATCCCAGACCTGCGCGTCCCCCTCTCCCATCTCGGGATCGGCGCAGCCGTTCTCGGTGATGTGGATGGCCGGCACCCGCCAGAGCTCGGACGCGAACCGCGGAACCCAGTACATGATGGACGGGCCGAGCAGCAGCCAGGGCATCCCAACGCGGGGATACTCGTCGTCGCAACGGACCTGCGCCCAACCCCGCGGCGTTTCCGGCGCGCTCCGGACATAGGTCGGCGCATAAAGGTTGAATCCGGCGAAATCGAGCGGCGTCGAGATCGTCCGCATTTCCTCGTCCGCGAATACCGGCGCGTCGCTCCCCTCGGTCTCGAGATAGGCGGGGTGGTATTGGCCTTCGAAGATCGGCGTCAGGTACATGCCGGTCATTTCGCGAAACGCCCGGCGCGCCGCGTCGATGTCGGCCGGAGTCTCGCGGATCGGGACGCACGCCGCCGGATTTTCCGCCAGGCCAACCGGGACGCGCCGGCCGCAGGCGGACCGGATCGCCTGGACGGCGAGGCCATGACCGTAGATCGCGTGATGCCGGGCCTGGTTCAGCACCCGACGCGACACCTGCTTGCCGGGCGCGAACAGCTCCGGATCGAAGCCGTAGCCCTTGTCGAGGAAGCAGAAAAATTCGTTCGTCGTGAAGACGCCGGCCAGCCGGTCACCCAGGCGTTGGGCAACCTGATGCGCGTAGTCGCCAAACGCCCGCGCACACTCGGCCGATTCCCATCCGCCGAAGCGCTCCTCAAGCGCGTGCGGCAGGTCCCAATGGAACAGCGTCGCCCAGGGCTGAATCCCGGCGCCGAGCAATGTGTCGACGAGCCGCTCGTAGAAATCGAACCCCGCCGGATTGACCCGGCCGACGCCGTCGGGAATCACCCGCGACCAGGAAATCGAAAACCGGTAGGCCCGGAGGCCGAGCTGGCGCATCAGCGCAACGTCAGCGGAGAACCGGTGATAATGGTCGGTCGCGACATCGCCGTTGTGTCCGTGGCGGACCGACCCCGGGCGGCGACAGAAGACGTCCCACACGGAGGCGGAGCGTCCGTCCTTCGCGGCCGCGCCCTCAACCTGATAGGCGGCAGTGGCGGCGCCCCAGACGAAATCGTCGGGAAACGGGCAGTAGGAATTCATCATGAGCACACCAAAAGACTTCGCCGGGTAGTCAAACCGCGCCACGCCGCGCTTCGAGTTCGCGCCGGATCTCAGCCATCCGCTCCCGCGAGAGGCTGTAGAACCGGATCGTGAAGACATTCACGATCAGGAACCCGACCGGAATCAGGATATACAGGTGCCGCAGATTTTGGAGCACGTGTTCCGGCTGCTTCGCCCCTTGGGTCACATTGAACCCGGTCCAGACCAGCAGCAGTCCGCCCAGCGCCGACGCCACGGTGCTGACCACCTTCGTCATCCAGGAAAACACCGCCGCGAAGCTGCCCTCCCGGCGCAGTCCAGTCTTCAGTTCGTCGTAGTCGGCGATATCCGCCTGCATCGCCGGCGCCACCAGCCAGAGGCCGACGCCGAGCGGACTGATCAGCAGCGACGGAATCACCTGCAGCCAGGGATGCGCCGGCGTGTAGAAAATGTACATCGACAGGTAACCGACGAGGCCGACGCTCGCGACCGTATACAGCAGCGAGATCTTGCTCAGCCGGGTCGAGAGCCAGGTGCACAAGGGAATCGCAACCAGGTTCGGCGCCACCAGCAGAGTGCCCCGCAGTCCCTCGATCTTCGCCGCCAGCGCAATGTCGCCCCGGCAGACGTAATAGGCGTTGACGTAAAAACCAAGTGTGCCGACGAGCATGTAGCTCAGGAGCTTCGTGAGCACGATCGCGAGGAGCACCAGGAACGGCTTCGTCGTGATCGTCTGCTTCAGACTCGGAATCAGCTTCTGCTTCGGCTGCTTCGAGGCGTCCGTCGCGTAAAACGGTTCCTGGACGAAGAGCCCCGGCAGCAGGCCGAGCACGATCGTCACGACCGCCAGCGGGATGCTGATGTAACGCATGCCGCTGACGAGATCGGGTCGCTTGTCGGCAAACGAGCTGAACAGCGGCAGCGTCGCCAGCGCGATGATCCAGCTGGCAAACAGATTCAACACCGCCTGGAAAATCGCCCGGTACGCGGTGATGTTCGTCCGTTCGTCGTAATCTGGCGTCATTTCCAGCTGGAGGCTGTAGTAGGGCGTCGACCACACCGTGAAACAGCTGTAGAAAACGAGCCCGGACCCGAGCAGCCACGCGAACAGCGGCCACGTGCCCCAGCCCCGCGGCGCCCACCACAGGAGCGGCAGCGTGAGACCGGTGAGGACGGCCCCAACGACGATGAAAGGCCGACGGCGGCCCCACCGCGTGCGGGCATTGTCCGACACGTGCCCCATGATGATGTTGCCGATGCCGTCCCATGCGCGCCAGAGCGTGAGCGCGAGTCCGACCAGCGCGGGGCTCATGCCGAGGCCGATGTTGAACACCGGCGTGACGTTGGTCTGCGGAATCCAGACGGCCGTGCCCTCGACCGGGCCACCGAGCCCGTACGCGACCTTCTGCCAGAACGGCACGCGGTCCTTTTCCGGGACGTTTGACTTGAACCACTTTAGCTTCATCCAGATTTCCCTTCGCGACTCGGACGCACGGAGCGACGGGTCAACGCATTGCCTTCAGGTGAAACTGCCGCCCGGCGAGCGCTTCCTTGACGTAGACGCCCCAGTACGGAGTGGGAGTGTAATTCCAGTCGGAGATCACCTTGGGCCCGCAGTGCGGATTGAAGCTGAACCCGGTCCAGTTGAGTTGGTATTTCTGAATCAGCCCGATCATGTCCTCGGCCCAGCCGTCGAGCGGGTACTGCTCCGCCGGACCGATGAACGGGAAATCCGACCAGGCCCGGATGGCGCCGACCTCGCCGACGAAGAGCGGATATTTCGCCGCCGTCACGAGGAATTTGTCCTGCCAGTCCTTTTTCCACGGATAGACGTGCGCGGAATACATGATGCCGTTTCCGCCGCGATCCTGGAGGGCGAACCCGTTCATGATCCCGCTGAGATCAAAGCTCCAGTCGATGCCGCCGGCGATGATCAGGTTCTTCGCTCCCGTCGCGCGAATCGTGTCGACGAGTTGCTGCATTCCGACGGCGTGAAACGTGGTGAGCTTCTCCGTGTTCTCCACCACCACGCCCTGCTTCGGCTTCACGTGATCGGTCACGTCGCCGCCATCGCGCCACACCGACCACGTGATGTCGTGCGGCTCGTTGAACAGTTCAAAGATCACCGCCGGATGGTTCCGGTAGCGCGTCGCGACATCCTTCCAGAACGCGAGGTCGGCGGCCTGGGGGGCGCGGAATTTGTGGAGATCGATCGCGACGTAGGCGCCGCGCGCGGCGGCGGCATTCACGACGCTGTCGACAATCTGCCGGTACCGCGCACCGCCATCGTGCTGGCCCGGCCCCTCGCCGAACCAGTAGGCCGCCTTCATGTCGACCGGCAGCCGGATGACATTGGCTTTCCAGTCGTCGATCGCGACCTCGACGCTTTGGACGACCCGCTCGCCCGCAGCGGACCACTCGAGACTGTCCACGCACAGCCCCTGGAGCCAAACCGGCCTCCCCGCGGGCGTCTCCAGCTCGTTTCCGGCCACATGCAGCGGTGGCGGCACTTTGTCCGCCGGCGGAGGCGCCACGACCGGTGAATTCATGTCCGGCTTGG
>DASZYH010000082.1:0-10893 GCA_035545515.1 Opitutaceae bacterium | reverse complement strand
CCGTTTCTCCGTTTCCCCCGTTTGCCCGGATCACCACCTCGCCACTGGTCGACCAGTCATTGTGGCCACCGCGGATGCGGTGGAAGACCGCCTGCGGCACGCTTTGGGCGAGCGCGCGGGCATGACGGATCGGGATGATCGTGTCGGCCTCCGCACCGAAGATCTCGACCGGGCCGCGGTAGCCGGCGAGCGCGGCGATGTTGTTCCAGTTGTCGCGGAGCATCCAGGTCACGGGCAGATACCGGAAGTGATCCGCCGCCACGCCGGCCAGCGTGTCGAACGGCACGATGAGCACGAACTTGTCCGGCGGCAGCGACAGCGACGCGAGGGTGCAGGCCGGGCCGCTGCCGATGGACTCAGCCACCACGCAGACGGGTTTGTCCGCGAAACGTTTTCGGAGCGACCGGTACGCGGCGGCGGCCGCGGCGTTGAACGAGGTCTTCGAGGGCGAGCCGGGCCGCGCGCCGTACCCCGGGTATTCCATGATGTAAACAGAGTCGTCGTCCGCAAAGCACGGCAGCGCATACGCCCGGTCCGAGGCCTGGCCGGCGTTCCCATGCAGCATCAGCCAGACGTTCCTCGGGTTCGCGACCTCCCGGGCATAGCCAATCAGGAGGTCGCCGTCGCGCCACGGGACGAGCCCATTGGCGCCGTCGTGGTGCGTTGGGTAGTAGAGGAGCTTCCGCTGGGCCGTGGCGCATCCGACGAGGACGAGCGCCACCACGACGAGCACGAGAAGGAGCAACTTGATCATGCGAACGAGATTGAGCTGGAACCACGGGTGGGCCATCAGCGGATGCTGGATCGTGCGCGGCCCGACGATCTGACGCGAGTGCGATGATGGTTGCGAATCGACGGACCGCCGGCGCGCCTGACGGCCGCCGGCCGTGTCATCGTTGCGGCGAAAGGGGACAGACCCTGAAAAAGCACGCCGGTGGACCTGATCGCGACTTGGTCGGAGTTGGCCAAGTCCCCCGGGGGAGTTGTCCACGGATGACTTGGCCACGGGCCCGGGCAGGGTTGGCGACTTGGCCACGGACTTGGCCATCGCCAGGGCCGGCCCCCGGGACTTGGCCACGCCCCCGGGGGAGACGTCCGCGTTGGCCATGGCAAGTCCCCGGGGAGTTGGCGACGGCGGCGGCGAATGCGATCGCTTGGCAATGCTCATGGTTACGCTGCGCCACCATCAGCCGCGCCTCCTCGAATGTCGGACATCCAGGTCGGACACGAATGTCGGACATCCAGGTCGGACACGAATGTCGGACATCCAGGTCGGACACGAATGTCGGACATCGCCCCAGGTCGGACATGAAGCCGGACATCCCCCGACGTCGGACACCGCAAGTCGGACATCCCGGAATGTCCGGCATTCAGGTCGGACATGACTGAGATGCAGGGAAATGGGCGGATTCGGCAATTATCCCGGTTCTATTTGGCCGGATCCGGGATTTATTTGGCCGGATTCTCAACCGCCGACGTATAACAATTTACTACACAACACGTAACGAATAATTGCCGAATCCGAGTATCCGGCCAAATAAACCGGGTAACTGCCGAATGTGTCCGAATTCCCCGGGTCTCTCCCTGGGAATCCGGCTGCACCCCGCGTTGCCGACGAGGCGGAGCTGATCTTGCGCGAGCCCCCGCCGATGTGAGGGTTTCGCAAACCGTGAAAACCACGAATGGAGTCACCGCAAAAGACAGGGTAACCACGTTGGGACACGAATAGACACGAATCCTAGCGTGGCTCCGTCGCCACCGAAGCGAAGCGCTGAGAGTAATGCATTGTTGTAGGCGCGGTGGCACCCCCGCCGTCTTGTCCGCCGTAGCCTTGGCGAAGGTGGAAGCGCTTGGGCGAAGGATTTGGGGACGCGACGCCGCCGTCGCGTTTTGCCGATGTCTTCCAATCGAGGCGGCCAAGGGACTGGCCGCCCTACCGGGGTGTAGCCCCCACCCTTCTCTGCCTTCGCGCCCTTCGCGAGACACTTCAGGTTTTTGCCGAACCTGAAAACCTGCACATCTGGGGCGCTGAAATGTCCGCGAGTGCGTCGGGGGTGACGCGATCGGGACTTGGGCGGGATCGCGCCGGCCGCAGCGTGGAGGCGCTGCCATGACTCTCGCTCCCCTCACCCTCACGGGCCGGTATGTCCGGCTCGAGCCGCTTGCCGATGTGCACTTCCCCGCCCTCGTCCGCCACGGCAACGAGCCCGACATCTGGCGCTGGACACCGTATGTGCGGCGCGATCCGGTCGCGGCCGTGACCGCCTGGCGCGAGCGGCTCGAACGCGCGTTCTCCGGCGGGCACGCGCTCATCTTCGCGACAATCAGCCTCGCCACCGGCGAAGCCATCGGCGGCACAAGCATGCAGGATATCTCCGCGGAAAACCGCTCGCTCGAGGTCGGCGGCACCTGGCTCGCCCGGTCGGTCTGGCGGACGGCCGTGAACACCGAGTGCAAGTACCTGCTCCTGCGTCACGCCTTCGAGGTGTTCGGCTGCAATCGCGTGCAACTCAAGACGGATCTCAACAACACGCGCTCGCAGTCGGCGATCGAACGGCTCGGCGCGAAGCGCGAGGGCGTGCTGCGATCACACCTGGTCATGCCCGACGGACGCATTCGCGATTCCGTGATGTTCTCGATCATCGCCGGCGAATGGCCGGGGGTCCGCCAGCGGCTCGAGACATTCCTGGCCCGTCCGGCGTGAGGTCCGATCGGGGTAAACCGCCGATGATACAACCACGAAGGAACACGAATAGAAATCCATCAAGCCGCCTCGGTACGTTCATCGTGTCGCGCGCACTCGGTTAACGGTCTGATTCGTGTCGGTTCGTGTCCATTCGTGGTTCCTTTTCCGAGGAGACGAAGTGACTGAGGCAATCCGCTGAGCGGTGCCTGGTTTCGTTACTGTCTCGCAGACCCCGCGTTCCGGGGCTGTCACAAACGCGGGGCGTGATTCGTCCTGTTGGGTGCATGACATCATCGAACGAAACGAACCACACCGCCCCGCGCCTCAATTACCGCGCCGCCGCACCGGCCGCGGTCGCCGGCATGTACGCGCTGCAGCAGGCGGTCAACCAGTCGGGACTTGAGGCCTCGCTGCAGGAGCTGGTGAAACTCCGCGCGTCCCAGCTCAACGGCTGCGCCTTCTGCATCGACATGCATTTCCGCGACGCGAAGCAAAAGGGCGAGACCGACGAACGCCTCTATCTCCTCAATGCCTGGCGCGAGGCGCCGGGCTACACCGCCCGCGAGCGCGCGGCGCTGCTCTGGACCGAAACGCTGACGCGCCTCGCGGAACTTGGCGCGCCGGATGACGTGTTTGCCGAGGTGCGCCGCGAATTCAACGACGCCGAACTGGTGAACCTGACGCTCGCGATCGTCGCCATCAATGGCTGGAATCGGTTCAGCGTCGGGTTCAAGGTGCCGCCCCGCGCCAAGCTCTGACGTTCCCACCTCCCGATGGTCGAAGCCTTCACCGCCCACCGTTCCCTCCTCTTCGGCATCGCCTACCGGATGCTCGGCACCGTTGCCGACGCGGAGGACATCGTGCAGGAAGCCTACGTGCGCTGGCAGGCGCAGGACGCCACGGCGATCGACTCGGCGAAGGCCTGGTTGATCGCCACAACGACGCGCCTGTGCATCGACCGGCTGCGCTCGGCCCGGCACCAGCGCGAAACCTACATCGGCACCTGGCTGCCCGAGCCGCTCGTGAGCGACCGGGCGACGAGTGGACGCGATGCCGCGGAGCTGGCCGACTCGTTGAGCATGGCGTTCATGATGATGCTGGACGCGTTGTCGCCCGTGGAACGCGCGGTGTTCCTGCTGCGCCAGGCCTTCGATTACGATTACGCCGAGATCAGCCGGATCGTCGGCCGGAGCGAGGCCGCGTGCCGGCAGATTGTCAGCCGCGCGAAGCGCAGTCTGAACCAGCGCCCGAAGTCGGCGGCGCCCGCGCCCGCGAAGGCCGAGCAGCTCGTGGATCGGTTTCTCGCCGCGACGGCGACCGGCGAACTACCCGAACTGCTCGCGCTCCTGTCCGACGATGTCGTGCTCTACAGCGACGGCGGCGGACAGGTGCGCGCCGCGGGACGTCCGATCGTCAACGCCGACCGCGTCGCTCGATTCTTCGTCGGGATCCGACGATTCTACACGCCCGGCGCCGAAACGCGTCCGCTGGTCGTGAATGGCCGGCCCGGCGCGGTGATCTGCCGCGACGGTCTGCCCGATCGGGTGATCACGGTTGATTTCGCCGGCGAACGGATTTCCGCCATCTACCTCGTGCGCAATCCCGCGAAGCTGACGCGCGTACCGCCGGCCGGATGAGAAGGCGATCGAAGCGGGGTGAACGATGATCGGGTCGCCGGACCCCGCCTTGGCGCGGAAGCCACTCCGCGCCCTACCTTTCAAACCGTGGCATTGCTGGAGGTAGGGCGGCCAGTCCCTTGGCCGCCATGATTTGGTGGAGACCGATGTCCTCATCGGGCTTGATCGTGTCTGGCTGACTGCAAGGCAGGTTGTCTCGCGAAGGACGCGAAGGAAAAAAAGGAAGAAGCCTGTTGTTGTGGGAGCAGCTTCACGCCGCGATCGGGCGACAGTCGAGGTGAAGCACGAAGGAACCTGGATCCGCTCCGCCACAGCCAAAGTGAATGGGGCACTGCACGTGGCGCGGCTGAGAACAAATTTGCGGCGGCCAAGGAACGGGCCGCCCTGCTACCACAAGTGTGCGGTTCGATCGTCGTAGGGCACGGTGACAGAACGCGCGCGTGACACGGGGGCGGGCGTCGGGTAGGCCTCGGAAGTTACGGGAACGCCGAGTGCGTTTCCAATTCCCCGATCCCATGAAAGTCACCCTGGCGCTGGTTTGTCTCACGCTCGTGTCGGGCACGTCCGCGTTCGCGGCCGACACTCCTCTCGTGTTGCCCCTGTGGCCCAACGGCGCACCCGGTGCGGAGGCACGCCGGAACGAACCCGAAAAGGTCACCGGCCAGAACGTCTCCAACATCCACAATCCGACGCTCACGGTGTATCTGCCGACGACGGCGGCGACGGGCGTGGGCGTGATCGTCTGCCCCGGCGGCGGCCATCGCTTTCTCGTGGTGAAGAAGGAGGGTTCCACGATCGCGGAATGGCTCGCGGCGCATGGGATCGCCGGATTCGTGCTGAAGAACCGTCTCGCGCGCGACAACGCCACGCCCGCGGGCACACCCCAACCCTACACGATCGACCGGGACGAACTCGCCGACGCCCAGCGCGCGATCCGGCTCGTGCGTGAGCACGCGGCCGAATGGGGCGTCGCCCCGTCCAAGATTGGCATCATCGGGTTTTCCGCCGGCGGCGAACTGACGGCGGTCACCGCGATGCATGCCGAGGACGGCGATCCGCACGCCGCCGATCCGGTCGACCGGCTCGACGGCCGGCCCGATTTCCAGGGATTGATCTATCCCGGCCAGTCGCAGCGCATCATGCCGCAGAGAGGCGCTCCGCCGGCGTTCCTCGCGTGCGGCGCCAACGACCGGCCCGACATCTCGGAAGGCGTGCCGCAAGCGTACCTGCGGTTCAAGCAGGCGGGCGTGCCGGTCGAGATGCACGTTTACGCCGGTATCGGACACGGCTTCGGGCTGCGTCCCGGCCCCGCCCACGGCTGGGCCGATGCCTTCCGCAACTGGCTCGTGACGGAGAAATTCATCGCGGAGGTTTCCGCTTCGCCGAAACCTGAAAGGTAGAGCCGCGAATTCTCCTGAACTTGGCTCTGGCTTCGCAGCGCTTGGGAACAACCACCAATATGCGATGTGATCTTGGTAGGGCGCGGAGTCCCTTCCGCGCCTCAGCACAACGCCGCGGCGATCGCGAATCCGCCAACCCGCGGAATATCCGCGAAGCCAAAACCTTCTCGGAAAAACGCCTTTGAATCACAGATGGACAGGATGAACACAAATCCGGAGCCTGGGTAGTAAGCTCTATACCTGTCCATCTGTGGTTTCTACGGTTCGTGTCCCTTCGTGGTTCAATGACATCCCCTTTTCCCCATGAAATGTAACTCCACCCATCTCGTCCTTTCCCCGCTGCGGCGCGTGCGCTCGCTCGCGCTCGGGTTCGGGCTCGTGTGCGCGGCCATGTCGCTGACATTGGCACGCGCCGCCGATCGTCCGTTCTACCTCCAACCCAACGACCGCGTCTGCTTCTACGGCGACAGCATCACGGAACAGCGGTACTACGGCATGGACGTCGAGACGTTCGTCCGCACGCGGTTCCCCGGATTGCAGGTCGAGTTCGTGAACTCGGGCGTCGGCGGCGACCGGGTTACCGGCGGATGGGCCGGACGGATCGATCTCCGGCTGGAGCGCGACGTGTTCCCGTTCAAGCCGAACGTCGTGACGATCATGCTCGGCATGAACGACGCGAGCTACCGGCCGTTCGACGAAAAGATCTTCGCCACCTACACGGCCGGCTACGAGCACATCATCGAGTCGCTGCAGGCGCACCTGCCGGGCGTCCGCATCGTGCTGATCCAACCGACGCCGTACGACGACATCACGCAGCCGCCAAAATTCCCCGGCGGCTACAACGCCGTGCTGCTGCGGTATTCGGCGTTCGTTCGCGAACTCGCGGAGAAGCACCACCTCGAGTGCGTCGATTTCATGACCCCGCTCGTGAACGTGGTGACGCAGGCGCACGCCGAGAACCCGACGCTCGCAACGAAAATCCTGCCGGGCCGGATCCATCCGTCGGCGCTCGGGGAACTGGTCATGGCGCAGGCGCTGCTCCAGGCCTGGAATGCCCCGGCGGTGGTGACGTCGGTCTCGATCGATGGCGCCGCCGGCCGGGTTGTCCACGCGACGAACACAAGCGTGACGTCGGTGGCGGTCGCCAACGGAGGCGTGTCGTGGAGCCAGCAGGACACCTGCCTCCCGTTTCCGATCCTCGGGCTGCACGACACCTGGTGGCAGTTCCCGCCGACGCAGCGCGACTGGGGCGCCATGACCTTCTACACCCCGGCGCCGAAACCAGACTGGAACAAGATCGAGCCGGAGGCCGAGCAAGTGCTCCGGCTGTCCGGGTTCTACGCGGCGCTCGACCAGCAGCCGCTGAAGGTCAGCGGACTGAAGCCGGGCGGCTACGCCCTGACAATCAATGGGACGGCGGTCGGAACCTTCACCTCCGACCAGCTCGCGGCGGGCGTGAATCTGGCGGAGCACCACACCCCGATGCTGGAACAGGCGTACGGGGTGTTGGACCTCGTGTGGAAGCAGACCGCGTGGCGGTTCTTCGCCTGGCGCGGGATCCAGACGCAGCTCTCATTCGATCACGATCCGACGGTCCAGCGGGCGGCCGGCGATCTGGTGAGCGCGCTCGAGGCGCAGGGCCAGGAGATCGGCCGGAAAACCTACACCGCCGCGCAACCCAAGCCGACGACCTATGCGCTGACGCCGGTGGAAGGAAAGTGAGCGGATTTTCGATCTTGGATTCTTGATTTTCGATTCCTCCACTTCCACTGGCCAACACTCCACTCGCTCGGCGCTCGTGGCCACCTGGCCGATCCATTCACCCTGTGGCTGCGAGCGCCAGCGAGCGGATGGTGCCGCAACAACACGCGGTCCTGTTCGGAGCCACACCCCACTCGCTCGGCGCTCGTAGCCACACCCCCACCCGCTGGCGCTCGTGGCCACAAAACGGCCTGATCCCTTTTCGTGAATCTCGAGTTTTTCGTGGCCCGACCGGACTGCGCTACCCGGCGAGCGAGGCGATGGCGGCGTCGATCGGCACGGCGTGGCGTTTGCGGTCGAGGAAGTAGCTGACCTCCTGGTATCCGACCGACCGGAGCGTCCGCAGCGCCGTCTCGTAGCCGTCGGCCACGCGTTCCGGACGGTGGGCGTCGGCGCCGAGCACGACCGGAATCGCGCGCGCGTGCATCGCCTGCAACATCGCGAGGCCCGGGTTCATCTCGGGCAGCGATTTGTTCACCCCGGAGGTGTTGAGCTCCATCGCGACGCCCGTCTTCGCGATCCGATCGAGCGCGCGTTCAATCGCCGGCTCGATCCGCGCATACTGCCACTCGGTCGGACGCTCGTTCTTGATCAGGTCGGGGTGAGCGAGGCAGTCGTAAAGTCCGGATTCCGCCGACATAGCGAGGTGGTCGAAATACGTCTGCTGGTACGCGAGGCAGTCGCCCTGGAAGTACGCCGTCCGGTAATCGGCGATATGCGGATGCACGGAACCGAGGACGTAGTGGAGGTGCGCGCGTTGATGCAGTTCCTTGATCCAGCCCTCGACGCCGGGATAGTAGTCGCTCTCGAGGCCGAGCCGGACGTCGATCCGCCCGGCAAACTCCAGGCGCACGCGGTCAATGAGGGCGACGTAGTCCTCAAACTGCTCCGGCGCCATCCGCAGGCCGGCCGAGACCCCGCCAGGCAGCGGGCAATGGTCGGTGAAGATGATACCGCGCAGCCCGCGCGACAGCGCGACGCGGACGTATTCCGACGGCAAACCGGTGGCGTGCTTGCACAAAGGCGTATGGCAGTGGGATTCGTACAGGAGTGGTGCGGGACGATCGGAAGACATGCGGGAACGGACCAACCTTGGGAAATCGGCGCCGAGTGCAAGGAGGCGGGGGAATTTTTGGGGAGGGAGCGGAGAGTTGGGGGATTTGGGAGTTGGGGGCTTGGGGAGTTGGGAGTTGGGAGTTGGGGGCTTGGGGAGTTGGGAGTTGGGAGTTGGGAGTTGGGAGTTGGAAAATCAAGACTTGGGAGTTGCGACACGTAGTCCGGGAGGATGCGTGGCTGCGAGCGCCAGCGAGCGGCATCGGCGCGGAAATGCGCAGTGGACCTGATGGACCACAAGTCACGGGACTCGCACATCGCGGGAGGGAGCGTGGGTTGCGACTCGCGCGGTGGGTCACCGCGCCCACATCAGGCCGGTGACGGACAAGTCGCCGCAGCGCAAACTCGGCTCGCTCTCGCATCGCCGTCGCGATGCCTGGGGTTGGGCTGGGACTGCGCTCCCAGCGCGGCGGGGTCAGGCGACCCCGCCCTGCATCGAACCATGGCGCGGGCAGGCTCCACGCCCTACCGGCGGCTACGACTCACGTTAAACCGCTCTACGCCGCCCCGGCCGGCGGCGGTGGCTTCGGGGTGTCTTTCGCAAGCGCGGTCGGCGTGGCGTCGGCCGAAGGCTTCTCCGCGGACTTCAATTCGGCGAGGTAAACGGGGTGCTCCTCGAGCATCTCCTTTTCCGACATCCGGCCGGTGAGCCAGGCGAGGTTCATCGGGTAGATGTCGGGGTTGAAGATCACGAAGTAGAAGTGCCAGACGATGATCGCCAGCGTCGCGAGGATCGCCTCGTAGAAGTGGATTGTCCGGGAAATGTCGAAGCCGAGCTTCGTGAACAGCCCCATCGAAGTGTTCTCGAACCACAGGATCGCACCGGTCACACCCATCAACAGCGTGCCCCAGACAAGCGCCCAGTACTCGGCCTTCTCGATGTAGCTGAAGCGGCCGAACGCCGGCTTCTCGGACGACAGCCCCAGGTTGTATTTCGCCACGCGGAACGGATCCGTGAGATCGCACCACTTCGGCAGCAACGCCCGGAAGAGCGAGCGGCCGGGCTGCGTGAAGGCAAGGTAGTACATGTGCCACACTCCGCCCGCGATCATGACGACACCCGCAATCCGGTGCGCCCAGCTCCGCAGCTCGAACGCGCGGTGGCTCACGTCGCGGATCGCCACGACCCACCAGGCCTCCGGATACCGGAGCATGAAGCCGGTGACGACCAGGGTGACGAAGCTCAGCACGAGCACGCCGTGCTGCACGCGCTCGTGCGCCGTCATCCGCAGGTAGAGACGGTGCGCGACGTGCTCCTCCTCGATGAGCCCCTTCTGGATCGCGAGCTTGCGCCGCACCTTCTTGACGAAGTCGAGCAGGTTGTGGAGGAACATGCCGCCCACCACGACGATGATCAGGAGGACGTAGATCGTCGCGATGATGTAGAGAATCGGGTCGTTGCCGTCGCGTCCCGTGCCGACATCCGGGCTGACGTGGACCTTGCCCACCGCGAACCGCGTGTTGGCGCCGGGGTGGCACTGGCCGCAGGTCTTGGCGAGGTTGGCCTTGTTGATGGTCGAGGTCGGATCGTCCTGCGACTTGATCGCGTGGGAGCTGTGACAGCTCGCGCAGTTCACGACCTCGACGGAGCCGCCGCGGACGGCCAGGCCGTGATAGCTGTCCTCGAAGGTCTGAAACGTGTTCGAGGCGATGCCGTACTTGCGGGTGAGCTTGAGCGAGGCGTGGCAGTTGCCGCAGACCTGCTGGGCGACATTGGTCGCGTGGACCGGAGACGTGGGATCCTTCGGCGCGCGGATGTCGTGCTCGCCGTGACAGTCGGTGCAGGTGGCCGAGTCGATGTTGCCGCGACGGAGGGCGCCCGCGTGGACGCTCTGCCGGTATTCGGCCGCCTCCTTCTCGTGGCATTGCGCGCACGTCTCGGCGACGCGGGCCTTGTTCAGCCGCGCGTCGGCCGCCATCGCGCGGTTCATGTCATGCGCGCCGTGGCAGTCGACGCAGTTGGCGGCGTTGGCATTGCCGCCGTGGAGCGCGGCGCCGTGCACGCTGCGCTCGAACGAAGCGATGAACTTGGCGCCGCGGAGCGCCTGGTCGGCGACGTTCGGTTTGCCGACGTGGCACGACTCGCACTGTTTCGTCTGGGCAAGCTTCTGGGCGAGCGACGCCCGCGCCAGGGGGGCCGGTTCGCCACCAGGCAGCCTGCCCGCCGCGGCCAGGCGCAGCGCGGCGCCCGCCGGCACCACCGGCTCGCGATGGCACGTCAGGCAATCCGGCGCGTTCTGCTCATGCGACGACAAGGCGCGGCCGTGGGCGGAGGCGACGAAATGGTCGCGCTCCG
>DASZYH010000081.1:0-43003 GCA_035545515.1 Opitutaceae bacterium | reverse complement strand
CGAACGGAATCGCCGCCGCGCGATCGTGGCTCGGTTGCGCCGCGGTGTGAACGATCGCGTCCGGCTTGATCTCCTTCACCAGCGCGAGCACGCCCGCGCGGTCGCGGATATCGAGCTCGTGATGCACGAAGCCGTGCAGTTCGCGCGCCAGCCGCTGCTGGTTCCAACGGGTGTCCCCCTGGGGCCCGAAGAACGCGGCGCGCTGGTTGTTGTCGATGCCGTGCACCCGGTATCCGAGTTCGCGGGCAAAATACGTGCAGACTTCCGAGCCGATGAGCCCGGAGGATCCGGTGACGAGGAGGTTTTTCATGGGTGGAGGGGAACGCGGCCGCGGGCCGGGGCCGCGTGGCGGCGCCGGCAAACTGGCGCAGGCGGTGTCCCCCAGCCTACCCGGTCCCGTCGGTCGCTTTCAGTAGGTCGTCACCCAAGGGCCCGGAAGGTGCACGACCCGGGCGAAGGGCAACGGCGGTGGAGACGATGCCGGAATTAAGAGATGTAGGCGCGGTGCCCCCACCGCGCGGGAAGATGCGGACATTGCGCCTCGCGGGGTGGGGGCACCCCGCCCACAAGAATGCATTCTTCTCCGCTTCGAGCTTCGGTTGCGGCAGAGCCGCGCTGGGTCCATTCGCGGTTGAACGAGTTCTCGCCGGTTCGTTACGGCGGCGGAGCCGCTTCGTGCCCCTTCGTATCCCTTCGTGGTTCACCCGAATAGTGCCGGCCAGGAGGCGTGGAAGGGACTCCGCGCCCTACCACGATCGATCACGAATGGGTGCGCGATACATGCGCTCTAATATTCGCCCGGGAATCGCCGTGATCACCGTTGACCCATTCGAGCGATCAACGTGAACTCGGTTCTTCATGAGCGAGCCGCAGCCCAGCCTCGACGGCCTGCGAATCCAACGCGATGCGAAGCCCCCCCGCCGATCGCCCATTGGCGTCGCCGTCGGCGCGGTGGTCGCCATCGTCGTGATCTGCGCGGCCGTCTGGTGGTTCACCCGTTCGACCGCCATCCCCGTCCACACCGCGGTCGCCCGCGAGGTCTCCTCCGGCGGCGGCGACCTCACCGTCCTGAACGCCTCCGGCTACGTCACCGCCCGCCGCGAGGCGACCGTGTCCTCGAAGGTCACCGGCAAGGTGAACGAGATCCTGATCGAGGAAGGCATGAAGGTGACGGAGGGGCAGGTGCTCGCGCGGATCGACGACACGAATGTTCGCGCCAGCCTCCAGCTCGCGCAGGCGCAGGAGCAGTCGGCCCGCGCCGCCCTGGACGAAACCCGCGTCCGGCTGCGCGAGGCCGAGCAGGAACTCCAGCGCCAGACCGACCTTCTCCACCGCCGCGTCGCCACGCAGGCCGATTTCGACCACGCGCAGGCCGCCGCGCTCGCGTACCGCGCGCACCTCGAGCAGCAGCAGGCGGATGTCGCCGTCGCCGCCCGGAGTGCCGCCGTCTGGCAGCAGCAGCTCGACGATACCGTCATCCGCGCGCCGTTTGCCGGAACCGTCACGTCGAAGAACGCGCAACCCGGCGAAATGATCTCCCCGATGTCGACCGGCGGGTTCACCCGGACCGGCATCTGCACGATCGTCGACATGGATTCGCTCGAGATCGAAATCGACGTGAACGAGAGCTACATCAACCGCGTCACCGCCGGCCAGCCGGTCGAGGCCGTCCTCGACGCGTACCCCGACTGGCGAATCCCCTGCCACGTCATCGCCATCATCCCCACCGCCGATCGCAACAAGTCCACCGTCAAGGTCCGCGTCGGTTTCAACCAGCTCGATCCGCGCATCCTCCCGGACATGAGCGTGAAGGTCGCCTTCCGGGACACCGCCGCCGGCGCGGCGATTGCGAAGCGCGGCGTGATCGTTCCCCGCGCGGCGATCGAGCAGCAGGGCGACCGCACGGTGGTGATGGTCGTGTCGGCCGGCCGCATCGAACGTCGCGCCGTCTCGCTGGCCCGCCGCGAGGGCGACGACGCCCTGGTGACGAGTGGCCTGACGGCCGGCGAGAAAGTCGTGATCGATCCGCCCGCGAAGCTGCGGGACGGAGACCGCGTCAACGAGCTTACCCCATGAGCGCACCACCCCTGCCGGCCAATGGCGCCGTCGTCCATCTCGACGGCGTGCAGAAGGTTTTCCATCGCGGCTCCGAGGACATCCACGTGCTGCATGCCCTCGATCTCCAGGTCCCGAACGGCGAGTTCCTTGCCCTGATGGGGCCGTCGGGTTCCGGCAAAAGCACCCTGCTGAACCTGATCGGCGGACTCGACCGGCCGACCCAGGGGAGCGTCCACGTCGCCGGCGAGCGCGTCGACACGCTCTCCGACCACCGGCTCGCCGGCTGGCGCGCGCGGCACATCGGTTTCGTGTTCCAGCTCTACAACCTGCTGCCCGTCCTCTCCGCGGAGCGAAACGTCGAGCTGCCGCTCCTGCTGACGCACCTCTCGAAGGCCGAGCGCCGGAAGCACGTCGACACGGCGCTCGCGATGGTCGGGCTGTCGCATCGCGCGAAGCACCTCCCCCGCGAGCTGTCCGGCGGCGAGCAGCAGCGCGTCGGCATCGCCCGCGGCATCGTCACCGACCCCACGCTCCTCCTCTGCGACGAGCCGACGGGCGACCTCGACCGGAAATCGGGCGACGAGGTGCTCGACCTCCTGCAGGCCCTCAACCGGCAGCACGGCAAGACCATCATCATGGTCACGCACGACCCCCACGCGTCGGCCCGCGCCTCGCGCACCGTGTACCTGAACAAGGGCCAGTTGACGGCCAGTCCGGTCGCCTAGCCCGCCGCTCCGGCCGTCCCCTCGCGCCGCCATGCACCTCCACCTTGTCTGGGCCAACCTGAAGCGGAAGAAGCTGCGCACGATCCTGACGCTGCTTTCGATCGTCGTGGCGTTCGTCCTGTTCGGCCTGCTCTGCGCGATCAAGCAGGCGCTCGTCGGAACCCTGGAAATCGCCGGGGCCAACCGGCTGATCGTCCGCCACAAGGTCTCGATCATCCAACTGCTGCCCGAGGCGTACAAGGCGCGGATCGAGCGCATTCCCGGGGTTGACCTCGTCACGCACCAGACGTGGTTCGGCGGCATCTACCAGGATCCGAAGAATTTCTTCATGCAGAATCCGGTGGTGCCGCAGGAATTCATGGCGATGTTCCCCGAGTTCGTCCTGCCGCCGAAGGAGATGCAGGCCTGGCTCGCGACCCGGACCGGCGCGATCGTCGGACGCCGGACGGCGGAACGCTTCGGCTGGAAGATCGGGGACCGCATCCCGATCCAGTCGACCATCTGGTCGCGGCCGGATGGCAGCCGCACCTGGGAATTCGACATCGTCGGCATTTTCGACGGCCGGTCGAAGAGCACCGACACGACGTCGCTGTTCTTCCGCTACGATTACTTCGACGAGTCGCGGCGGGAAAACTGGGGGAAGGGACTGGTGGGTTGGTACACCGTCCGGGTGAAGGATCCGTCGCAGGCGGCGGAGGTGGCGAAGCGGATCGACCAGGAGTTCGAGAACTCACCCGCCGAGACGAAGACCGAGCCCGAGGGGGCGTTCGTGCAGGCGTGGGCGAGCCAGGTCGGGAACATCACGCTCATCGTCGCCACCATCCTGGCCGCGGTGTTTTTCACGATTCTCCTCGTGGCCGGCAGCACGATGTCGCAGGCGGTCCGCGAGCGGCTCGGCGAGCTCGGTGTCCTGAAGGCGATCGGTTTCACCAATGGCCAGGTGCTCGGCCTCGTGCTCGGTGAGTCGTGCGTGCTGACGGTCGGCGGCGGCATCGTGGGGCTCGGTTTCGCGCTGCTGCTCGCGTCGCACGGCGATCCGACCGGCGGCATGCTGCCGAACTTCTTCCTCCCGACCCGCGACCTCGTGTTCGGTTTCGCGATCGCGGTCGCCCTCGGCGTCATCACGGGCCTGCTGCCTGCGCTCCAGGCGATGCGCCTCCGCACCTCGGAAGCCCTGCGTCGGCTCTGATCCGCCCAACCGTCTGCCTTCCCCAAAATGTCCGGCCCCATCAATTGGTTCTCGCAGATCGCCTCGATCACGAAGTTCGGGTTGCTGAGCCTGCCGCAGCGGCGCGGCGCCGTTTCGGCCACGCTGATCGGCATCGCCGGCGTCGTGGCGGTGCTCGTTGGCGTGCTTTCCATGGCGGAGGGATTCCGGAAGACCATGGCCGTGTCCGCCTCGCCCGCGGGCGTGATCGTCCTGCGCAGCGGCGCCGACACGGAAATGGTCAGCGGGTTCAGCCGTGACCAGACGCGGATCATCGGTGACGCGCCCGGCCTGGCGCGGACCGACGCCGGCCCCCTGGCCTCGGCCGAATTGTTCGTCATCATCAACCTGCCGAAGCGCTCGACCGGCACCGACGCCAACGTGCCGATGCGGGGAATCGAACCCTCCGCCCTGCGCGTCCGGGACGACGTCAAGATCGTGGCGGGCCGGATGTTCAACTGGGGCAAGGACGAGGTGATCGTCGGCGCCGGCGCGGCGCGCGAATTTGCCGGGCTCGAGGTGGGGTCGACGATCCAGGCCGGTCATCTGAAATGGCCGGTCGTCGGCATCTTCAGCGCGGATGGCGGCGTGGCGGAGTCCGAGATCTGGACGGACGCCAAGGTGCTGCAGGACGCCTATCACCGCGGCGATTCGTTCCAGTCGGTCTACGCCCGGCTGGCGACGCCCGACGACTTCACTCGGTTCAAGGACTCGCTGACGACCAACCCGCAGTTGAACGTGAAGGTGATCCGGCAGGCGGATTTCTACTCGGAGCAATCCGAAGGCATGCGCCGGCTGATCACGCGCCTCGGCGTGATCATCGCCGGGCTGATGGCCGTCGGCGCGATCTTCGGCGCGCTGAACACGATGTACAGTGCCGTCGCGAGCCGGACGCGTGAGATCGCGACGCTGCGGGCCCTGGGCTTCGGCCGCGGCGCGGTGATCGTTTCAGTGATGTTGGAGTCGCTGCTCCTTGCGCTCATCGGCGGGACGATGGGCGCACTCCTGGCGTACGTCGCATTCAACAATCTGCACACGACCACCATGAACTGGCAGAGCTTCAGCCAGGTGGCGTTCGCCTTCGCCGTGACGCCCGGGCTCCTCGTCGGCGGCGTCGTCCTCGCCACCGTGATCGGATTCTTCGGCGGACTGCTCCCCGCGATCCGCGCCGCCCGGCTCCCCATCGCCGCAGCGCTGCGGGAAATGTGATCGATTGCGGATTGCCGATTGCGGAATGCGGGTTGCGGAATGGGAGTTGGGAATTGGGAGGTGGGTGGTGGAGTTGGAAATTGGGAGTTGGGAGTTGGTGTCCGCGCAACTCATTGCGCCATGGTAGGGCGGCCACTCCGCTGACCGCCGAGGCGCGGAGCGGAGTCCGCGCCCTACCCGATTGCCTGTGTAATGCGCGGTGAGGTGACCGCGCCTACAAATGATCCGGCGCCGACTCCCAACAACAGACCACCAACAACCGACAACCAACACAGATTGCTTGTCGGCGCGGTGCGTGCCCGCCGAAGCGTTTGCCGCGTAGGAGGGACCTCACCGCGCATTATCGGATTGCCTGTGGGCGCGGTGCCCTCACCGCGCGGGATAACGCCTCCGCCATGCCTCCGAAATTCGAAAATCCAAAATCGAAAATCGAAAATAACGGCGCGGCTTAGCCGCGCCGTCAGAAGTCTTGCAGCTCGTGCTCAACCGGGCCGAGCGACGGGTCGATCCGCGCGAGCGCTTCACCGGCGAGATAAATCGAACCGGTGACGACCACCGGGATCCGCGCGGCCACGTCCGGCAGGCACACGCCCGGCCCCGGAAACAGCGCGTCGAGACTGCTGCGAACCACCGCGCCGCCAAACCCAGCCGGCACGAGCGCCTCGAGGTCCTCGAAGCTGCACGCTCTTGCTTGCTGCGGTCGGACCAGTCGGATCTCCGACGCGTGGCGGCCGATCGTCGCCAGCAGCGGACGGGCGCGCACCGCGCCGAGGACACCGACAACCACGACCGGTCGGCTTCCCGTTTTCTCCACCAGGCCGGCCAGCGCGGCGTCCAGTGCGGCAGCGCCTTCTTCGTTGTGCGAACTGTCGATGATTACCCGGCGTTCGCCGACCTCGATTTCCTGCCAGCGGCCCGGCCACGAGACGTCCGCCAACCCCGCCTCGATTGTCCGCGCGTCGAGCCTCCAGCGGGGCGCGAGCTGCCGCGCCGCGAGCGTCGCCGTCGCGGCATTCGCCTGCTGATAAGCCCCGGCAAGGTTGGTCGTCGGATAGCCGGTTGGATCCGAGCCAAACGTCCCCGCCACCGACACGACCGGCGCGCTGGCGGCGGCCGCCGTCTCGCGGACGACCGCTTCCGCCTCGCGCTGCAGGGCTCCGATGACCACGGGGCGGCCGGGCTTGATGACGCCGGCTTTCTCGCGAGCGATCGCCGCGAGCGTCGAACCGAGAAAATCCATGTGATCGAGTCCGATCGACGTGATCACACTGACCTCGGACGTGACGACGTTCGTCGCATCGAGCCGACCACCCATCCCAACCTCGATGATTGCGATATCGCAGGCCGACCGCGCAAAATGGACCAACGCGAGGCCGGTCATGAACTCGAAATAGCTTGGGCGGGCGGCGGCACCACCGCGGGCGACCAGGTCGGCGACGACGGGCCGGAATTCGCGAACGTATGCCGCGAGGGCCGCGGAATCGATCGGCTGACGATTGACCTGGATCCGTTCGCCCAGTCGCACGAGATGCGGCGAGGTGTACAGCCCCGTGCGCCACCCGGCGCGACGGAGGATCGATTCCAGCATCGCGGCGACCGAGCCTTTCCCATTCGTGCCCGCGATGTGAATGACGGGCACGCGATCCTGCGGCTGGCCGAGCGCAGCGACGAATCCGCGCATCCGGTCGAGTCCGAGCACGACACCGCCCTGTTTGAGTCCGCGCAGGTACGCGACCGTGTCGGGATCGAGCGTTGTCGTGGCGGGCGGCATGGGAAAGCAAAGAGAAGACGAAACAGCGGAAAGATGAAATCGCGAAACGCACGGGAGGCATTTGAGCTGGTGGAACGCGATGTCCTCATCGCGTTGGTTTGCGATGAACGGCACGCCTGTCCAACCAGCCCGATGAGGACATCGGGGTCCACCCGCCGATGTAGGCGCGGTGCGTGCCCGCCGAAGCGTTTGCCGCGAAGGAGGGACCTCACCGCGCGGGATAACGCCTCCGCCATGCCTCGCGCGGTGGGGTCACCGCGCCTACACAAATAGACCGATCGCGCGAGCAAGCTCGCGGCCTACACGGAACCATCCTCCCCGTAGGCCGTCCGCTTGCGGACGCCACTCTTCCAATCCGGCGCGAGCAAGCTCGCGGCCTACACGGAACCATCCTCCCCGTAGGCCGTCCGCCTTCTGTCCTCCCCGTAGGCCGTCCGCTTGCGGACGCCACTCTTCCAATCCGGCGCGAGCAAGCTCGCGGCCTACACGGAACCATCCTCCCCGTAGGCCGTCCGCCTTCTGTCTTCCCCGTAGGCCGTCCGCTTGCGGACGCCACTCTTCCAGTCCGGCGCGAGCAAGCTCGCGGCCTACGGCTTCCAGCGGCGGACGCCGGGGGTGTCGTCAACGGCCGGGCCGAGACGGGTGCGCAGATCATTCCACATCGCCCCGGCAAAACGCTTCCGCCCGAGCAGCTCGCGCAGCGGCACCTTCACGAAGTCGCGTTCGAACAACCTCGGATGCGGCAGCGTGAGCGTTGCCGTGTTGCGCACCTCCCCTTCGAACGCGAGCAGATCAAGGTCGAGCGTCCGCGGACCCCACCGCACGGTGCGGACACGTCCAAATTCCAGCTCGATCGCCAGCAGTTCCCGGAGCAGGGACTCGGGCGTGAGTTCCGTCTCGATTCCCACCACGACGTTGAGAAACGCCGGCTGATCGACTCCGCCAACGGGATCGGTCTCGTACAACGACGACGACTCCACATACCGGATACCCGCGGTTCGGCGCAGCCGCTCGGCCGCGGACTGCAGGGTTTTCTCCCGGTCGCCGAGGTTTGCTCCCGCACCGACGAAGGCCTGTCGCGGCGTTCCGCTCATGGGCAGCGCAGGTTCATGGGAAGCACGCGGCTTCGGAGCGCGTGGCCCGGGCGGTTACGGCTGTCCACCCGGCGCCGGCGACAGGTGTCGCTCGCGGCGGATCTTCACCGCCACTCCCGCGAACTGAAAATCGACCGGCGGACGGGGCTTCGTGACCTCGACGGTCACGGCGTGGACCTGGGGGAACGCGGCGAGGAGCTGCGCGGCGACGCTTTCCGCGAGGGTTTCGATCAGGTGTTTGCGCGAGCCGCCGATGACGTCGCGGACGACCGACTGGATCTTGCGGTAGTCGATCGCGTCCTCGATCCGGTCGGAGTGCCCGGCCCGTTCGGTCGAGAGCTCGAGCTCCACCGTGGCGGAAAACGGCTGTTCATTCTCCGCCTCGACCGGCAGCAGCCCATGCCGGGCGGAAAAGTGCATTTCGCGGAGGATCAATTTGTCCATCGGCTCAGAAACGTTGCAGAGGTCCGTCCGCGAAGCACGCGAGAAAGTGACGAGGAAAGATCCCGGTGAGCCGGGCCAAAAGCTGAAACGCTGAAATCTTGAAATCCGAAGTCTTCCCGTGGCTGCGAGCGTGAGCGAGTGGCTGGGCCGCGGCGGAGTAGTTTGGCGCCTAGCCGAGTAGTTAGTACTTCGTAGTTTGTAGTTGGTACGGATCCTCGTGGCTGCGAGCGCCAGCGAGCGGACGTTTGTCAGATCCCGTGGCTGCGAGCGTGAGCGAGTGGCGATTTGGCAGATCCCGTAGCGGCGACCTGTCCTCCGTAGGCCCGGCGAAGGAGGAGCGCCAGCGAGCCGAGGTCTGATGAAGTTTACAGGAGACGGAGGAAACAGAGAGCTCGATCCGGTCGGTGTAGCCTCGCCGCAATGCCCTTCAAACTCTTCGCGCCTTCGCGAGAAAATACCTGTTGTCTCGCGAAGGATGAGAAAGAGACAAAGGGATTGGTTTCATTTGATCACGCTGCACGAGCGAAGTGCACCCGCCCCACCTGGAGGGTCGCCAAACCCGTCTATCCGTATTTGATTCGGCGGAGGTAAGACGCCTGGGCGGGGTCTGCACCGCCCTGCATCGATCTCTCGAAGGCGCGAATCCGTTTTGATCAACGGCAATTTCTGCCATTGCCGCGCGGCGGTCCGACCGGATATTCCGGCTCAACGTGTTCTCCCCCATGCACGCTTGGCGAAGTCCCCACGGCCGTGCGCTTCCCGCGATCGGGAAGCGAACGCTCGTCATGGGCATCCTGAACGTCACGCCGGACTCGTTCTCGGACGGCGGGCAACTCGCTGATCCCGCGGCCGTGCTCGACCGGGCGGCGGCGATGCTCGAGGCCGGTGCGGATGTGCTCGACATCGGCGGCGAGTCGACCCGGCCGGGTGCCGCCGCCGTGACGGAGGCCGAGGAGGCAACGCGGGTGCTCCCCGCAATCCGGGCGGTGCGAGACCGATGGCCCGAGGCGCCGATTTCGATCGACACGTTCAAGCCGCGGATCGCCGAAGCGGCCATTGGGGCCGGCGCCGATATCATCAATGATGTCTGGGGTCTCACGTACGGGCTGGACGCGGCGACGCGAAGTCACGCGATCAACGAACTTGCGATGTCGCGGGCCCAACCCGGCACGAAACCGAGTCTTCCCACTTCACCGATGGCCGCGGTCGCCGCGCGGTTGGGATGCCCCGTCATCCTGATGCACAACCGACCCGACCGGGAGTACCGGGATTTCTGGTTCGATCTGCTCGATGACCTGCGGCTCAGCCTCGGTTTGGCCCGGCAGGCGGGGATCGAGGATCGGCAGGTCTGGCTCGACCCCGGCTTCGGCTTCGCGAAGTCACCGGGACAGAATCTCGAGGTGATCAAGCATCTCGACCGCATCGTGAAGCTAGGCTTCCCCGTGCTCGTCGGGACATCACGAAAATCGACGCTCGGCAAGGTGCTCGGCACGACGGCCGACGACCGGCTCGAGGGAACCGCCGCGACCTGCGTCTGGGCGATCGCCCAGGGCTGCCGGATGATCCGCGTCCACGACGTCGCCCCGATGGTCCGCTACGCTCTCATGGCCGATGCGATCAAGGCCGGGGTGGAGTGGAGCGAGGGATAAAGCGAGTGAGGTCGCCCACCGGCGTAGCACCCGTGGCTGCGAGCGCCGGCGAGCGGACGTTTAGCGATACGTTCATAGCGGCGACCCGGCCGCCGTGGCCTTGGGCGAACGCGGAACGTGACTGAGGCCTCGCCGCTCGCTGGCTCTCGCAGCCACGAGGATCCGCGCCAACTACGAATGACCAAGTACTAACTACTCGGCCCGGCACTCGGTTTGAGATCGTTTGAGCAGATTTTCCTCAATCCATTTGAACAGGAACTCGGTTTCCAACTCGTTCCGCTGGTGAAAGTTTCTTGAGAGGAAACGGAAAGGACGGCGACAAAACCGACACGGTGTCTCGCGAAGGGGACGAAGGGTTTGAAAGGCCGCTGAGCGGGACGGCGGGGTCAGGCGACCCCGCCCTGCTATGATTCGGCCGCTCTCCTGATCTGGATTCGCCGCCTGACCTCTGGCTCTTGTCGCCTCCCCGCTACGCGTTCCGGCCCTTGAAGGTCAGCTCGGCGACGCCGCTCTTGTCGAGGCCGCCGAGTCCAAGCGCAACGAGCCGGTCGTACTGAAGCTTCGTCGCGGCGGCGAGCGGGAGGTTGAGCTTCGCCTCGCAACCGAGGACCCAAGCGATGGTGGAATCCTTCGCCGCATGCGCGGCGGAGAAGTAGCACTCGTGCGCCCGGTTCTGCATGTCCTCGCCATCCGTCTTGAGCACCTGCGACGCCGCGCCCGTCTGGGAAAACACCTCGCGCAGCATCTCGCCGTCGAGGCCCAGCGCCGCGCCGAGACCGAGGCCCTCGGCGAGCGCGGCGGTGTTGATGTTCATCACCATGTTGACGAGGGCCTTGACCTGCGCCGCCTGGCCGGCGGAGCCGATGTACCGCGGCGCCTCGCTGAGCTGCTCCAGGACGGGCCGGACCCGTTCGAACACGGTGCGCTCGCCCGCGCACATGAGGTAAAGCGTGCCGCGGCGCGCCTGCGGGATGGACGAGGCCATGCACCCTTCGAGGGTGAACGCCCCCACCTTCCCGGCGCGTTGGGCAACTTCGACGTGAATCTTCGGCGTGAGCGTGGCGCAGTTGATGAACGTCTTTCCCCGCGCCCCCTCCAGGAGGGAATCGCCGGTTTCGGCGAACACCGCGAGCTGCGCGGCATCATCGGTCACGACTGTGATGATGATGTCGCTCGCCGCCGTCACGGCGGAGAGTTTCACCGCGGCGGTCGCGCCCAGTTCGGCCGCCAACTGCTCGGCGGCCGGACGGTGCACGTCGTACACCGCCGAGAGGGTGTAACCACGGTCCTTGAGCCGGCGGGCCATGTTGGCCCCCATCCGGCCGACACCAACAAATCCAATTTTTTCGGGCATAGGGGAGAGACGGCTCGGACCCGCGCGTCAGAATGATGGGGAATCCGAACCGCGGGCCACGGTACGATCCGCCCGTGCCGCTGCAAGCGGAGTCGTCGAATCTCGGCCCCGAACCGCTTCAGCCAACCCGCGACTAACCGCGACCAAGTGGTGGGCGGGGTCGGCCGCCTTCGCCAAAGGGTACGGCGGCCAGGCCTGACCCCGCCATCCCGCACCGCCTACAAGAATACATCGCTCTCCGCTCGGAGCGTCGGTGCCGGCGCAGCCGCGCCAGGTTCACTCGCGGTTTCTCCCAACTAAATGCTTCCGGCTGAGCACCGTGACGAGCATGCGTGAAACTCCTCTGCATCTAAGCAGTATCCCCCGTTGCCGAAAAGCAACGGGCCCATGTCATCAGCGCGCGCATGCTCCCCCCACCCAAATCCGTCCTCGTGGTCGACGACCAGCCGGCTGTTCTTTCCATCTTTGAGCGGATCCTCGACCGTGCCGGTTATGCCGTCACGTGCGCCGATACGGGAAAGCTGGCTCTCTCGCACATGATCTCGACGCACTTCGACGTCGTGATCACCGATGTGTTCATGCCGGACATGGACGGCACCGAAATCATCGCCGCGGTCCGGAAACACCAGAACTCGGCGTACGTGATCGCGTGTTCCGGGGGCGGAGCGTACATGAGTTCGCCCGATGTGCTGCGGATCGCCCGTACGCTGGGCGCCGACAGTTCCCTGCCGAAGCCCTTTACGCCCTCGCAGCTCCTGAATGCGGTCGCCGCCGTCGAGCGGACGATCGTCGAGCCACAGGCCGGTTCCGCGGCGGCGTAAGTCCGCCCGGAGTGGTCACGGCGCGTTGCCGAACCGCCAGAGCACGAAACGGAAACGACGCGGCGCAGCGTCGCCGGCATTCTCCATTTCAGCGCTTGCGCACCGGGAAAAATTGCTGCAGGGTCCGCCGCTCTTGAGGCACGGCGCGGTAGCCAAGTGGTAAGGCCGAGGTCTGCAAAACCTCTATGCGTCGGTTCGATTCCGACCCGCGCCTCCACATTTCTCCCCCGAAATGTGCCACGCCGAAGCTGAAAGCGAAGGCGGGCGGGCTTCGACCACCCCAGATTTCGGCGCGGGTTCACCCTTCGGCTGAAGGTCGCTCCGCGACCGCGGAATCGCTGGTAGCTCGCCCTTCGGCTCGCACACTCGCCTCTGGCTCGTAGCCCGACCCGCGCCTCCACATTTCGCCCGGCGAAATGAAAGCAGGTACCCGGTAGGGCGCGGACTCCGCTCCGCGCCGAGGCGGCCAGCGGACCCTCCTTCGCCCAGGCGCTTCGGCGGGCATGCTGGCCGTCCGACCAAATCGCGTTAACCACGCGTGCGGGTCGCAAGAGCAACGTACCCTTCGGCTGAAGGTTGCTGCGCGATCTCCAAAAAATGGACCGGCCCGGAGGGGTGAGCCTCCGGGCCGGCGTTGTTTTCTTAGTACGTACGGCGGGGGCGGTAGTCGGCCCGTGCGATCAACACGAGCACAGCGACCGTGGCCCAGCCGAGGACGATTGCAGCTGTCATTTACTTCCTTCCATTTAGGGCCTTGCTCCGAAGAGGTTCGGCCGTTGACGCGCCGGCGTTTCCGCCGACGCGAAACAGAACCGGCGCCGCTGCCACGCGCCGAAAAGCCGTCGAAAGAACGCCCGTCTGATGCCCCCACCCCGGCCCGCATGCACGCCGATTCTGTGTCATGAAAATCTGGGTTCGGCGGCGGATTCCAGCCGCCCCGTTAGCACCTACGATTGAATCAATTGCGAATCGGCTCACGGACGTGCCCGCGTCCCTTTCCGACGATTGACCGGATTTTCGCTCCGCGACTACGCTGGCTCGAATGCCCGCGCCATCCTTGTCCACCACCTCACCCTCGCGCTGGGTCACGGTGGCGTGCGCTGGTGGACTCGTCCTCGCCACGGTGGCGGCGTATCACGGCTCGTTCCGCGTTCCGTTCCTGTTCGACGACACGTTCGCGATCGTCGACAACCGGAGCATCCGGCATCTCGCCGACGTGAAGGACGTGCTGTTTCCGGCAGCGGGCTATGGCATCACCGTCAGCGGCCGTCCCATCCTCAACCTGTCGCTCGCGCTCTGCTATGCGATCAGCGGCACACAGGTCTGGAGCTACCACGCCTTCAACCTTCTGATTCACAGTCTCGGCGGCCTGACGCTCTTCGGACTCGTGCGGCGGACGCTCGCGTTCTGGAACGTCCGGAGCGGAGGGCGATCGGAGCCCGCGCCCCGGCCGGGTCGAGGCGCGCCGGTCCGGGATTCGTTCGCGCCGACGAACGAAACGACATTGCTCGCAGCCGCCGTCGCGCTGCTCTGGCTGCTCCATCCGCTCCAGACCGAGGCCGTCACCTATATCATCCAGCGGACCGAGTCGCTGATGGGGCTGTTCTTCCTCCTCACCTTCTATTGCTTCACCCGCGCCGCCACCTCCCCCCGGCCGTGGCGCTGGCGAATCCTGGCCGTGGCGTCCTGCCTCGCGGGAGCGGGAACGAAGGAGGTCACGTCCGTCGCGCCGCTGCTCGTGTTTCTGTATGACCGCACGTTTGTGGCGGGCAGTTTCCGGGAGGCGTGGCGCCGGCGGCGCTGGCTGCACCTCAGCCTCGCCGCCACGTGGGTGCCGCTCGGCCTGCTGGTCGCCAGCACGGGATGGAATCGCGGCGGCACGGCCGGTTTCGATGTGGGCGTTTCGCCGATCGCGTACTGGCTCACCCAATTCGAGGCGATCGCCCGGTATCTCCGACAGACCTTCTGGCCGCACCCGCTGATCTTCGAATACGGCACGTTCTGGGCCGGATGGCGGGAGGCGGCGCCGTACGCGTTGCTGGTGGTCCCCTTGATCCTCCTCACGCTCGTCGCGCTCGTCCGTTGGCCGGCGATCGGCTTTCTCGGCGCGTGGGTCCTGGCGATCCTGGCGCCCACCAGCCTCGTGCCGGGGACGATGCAGATGATCGTCGAGCACCGGATGTATCTTCCGCTCGCGGCAATCATCGCCGGGGTCGTCGTCGGGCTGCATCGGTTCCTCGTCCGATGGTCGTGCTCCGGGCTCCCTGCCGGCCCCCGCCGCGGAGCTTCCGCCCTCCTCGCCGTGGCGCCCTCGCTTCTCCTGGCCGTGCCGTTGGGATTTGTGACCGCGCAGCGGAACGCCGTTTACCGCAGCGACCTGGCACTGTGGCAACAAACGACGGAGGAAAGCCCCGCCAGCGCGAAGGCGCAGAGCAGCTTCGGCACCGCGCTGTACGCACGAAAGCAGATCCGCGAGGCGATGCTCCACTACCGGATAGCGCTTCGGCTCGATCCGCATTCCGCCTCCACGAACTACAACGCGGGACTGGCGTATGCCGCGCTCGGGTTTCCCCGGGAAGCCGCCAAACACTATCAGGCGGCGCTGCGGATAAACCCCCTGTTCTACCCGGCGCACTATGAACTCGGGATGGTGCTGCTCCAGCTCGGCCGTCCGCAGGACGCCATAGGTGAATTTGCCGAGACTGCTCGACTGAATCCGGCGATGCCGGAAGCGCGCTACGAGTGGGGCGTTGCGCTCGCGAAGCAGGACCGCCTCGCCGAGGCCGTGGTTCAGTACGAGGCGGCACTCAAGATCGATCCGAAATTCGTCGACGCCGAATGCGATCTCGGCACCGCGCTCTACGGGTTGAACCGGTACGCCGAGGCAATCGCGTGCTATCGACGGGCGCTCGAGGCCAGACCCGACCTGACCCAGGCCCACCTCAATCTCGGAATGGCGCTCGCCCGAACCGGTGCGATCGAACCGGCCGTCGCCGAGTACGCGGCAGCCGTGCGGCTCGATCCAAACAACGCGCAGGGCCATCTCGATCTCGGACTCGCCTACGGGCAGATGGGACGACTGCCCCAGGCAACGGCCGAACTTCAGAAGGCCGTTGAACTCGATCCGTCGTCTGCCGACGCGCACTTCAACCTCGGCGTCGCCCTCGTCCAGACCGGACGCCCGCTCGCGGCGGTGGACGAATACGAAGCCGCGCTACGGCGGCGGCCGAACTACCCCGCTGCGCACCTGAATCTGGGCATTGCCCTGCTCCAGTTGCGTCGCGTGAGCGAAGCCCGCGGGCATTTCGAGGCGGCGCTGCGAATCGACCCGCAGTTCGCCCCCGCCCGCGCGTTGCTGCAACGACTTGACGCCGCCGGGTTCGGACAATGAGGCGAGGCGTGCCGCCGGCGCCATTGCCGCTTGCGGCGACCGCCGGTCTTCGTCATTCAGCACCTTCGCGGCGCCCTGCGTCCGCCCGATCACCAGCCACTCGCACCTGCCATTTCACAGCATGCCAACCACCGTTTTCACCATCGCCAACCAGAAGGGTGGCGTCGGCAAAACCACGACCGCGGTCAACCTGGCCGCCGCCCTGGCCGAGAAGAAGATCCATACGCTGCTGGTTGACCTCGACCCCCAGGCGAATGCGACGAGCGCGGTCGGCGTGGAGAAACAGGCCGGCAAAAGCCTCTACGGTCCATTGCATGGTGAAGGCACGGCGGTCGAGATGATCACCCCGACCGCCTACGAGCATCTCGCGCTGATTCCCGCGGAAGAGGACCTGGCGGCAGCCGAAATGGAACTGGCGCAGACGGAGAACTATCTCGCCAAGCTCCGCGGCGTGCTCGAACCGATCCGGGCCTCCGCCGGATTCCGGGCCGTCATCATCGACTGCCCGCCGGCGCTCGGGATGCTGTCGATGAACAGCCTGGCGGCAGCCGACTACCTGTTGATCGCGCTCCAGTGCGAATACCTCGCGCTGGAAGGCCTCGGCCAGATCCTGCGCAACGTCGAGCGGCTGAAGACCGCGCACATCAACGACGCGCTGGAGGTGGGGGGAATCGTGATGACGATGTTCGACCTCCGCACGAACCTGTCGCGGCAGGTTGTCGATGAGGTGAAGCAGCACCTGCCGGACAAGATCTTCTCCTCGGTGATTCCGCGCACCGTGCGATTGAGCGAGGCGCCGAGCTTCGGCAAGACGATCTTCGCCTACGACCAGACCAATCCTGGTGCGACCGCCTATCGCAACCTCGCCAAGGAAGTGATCCAGCGGTTCGGGTTGAAGGAGGGGTGAGGGAATTGCGGAATTCGGAACGCGGATTGCGGAGTATGAAACTGGGGAATCGGTAGCTGGTAATTTGTAGTTGGGGATTGGTAGTTGGTGGTTGGTGGTTGTCGCCGACCGCAACAGCGAAGACGCCTCACTTGCGCGCGGATGTTTCACCCCTACCAATTACGAATTACTGACCCTCACAGTCGCGCATCTCCGGCAATCGAAAAACGAGAATCAAGAATCCACCCTCGGCTCGCTCCCGCTCGCCGCTACACAAAAGACCTTCAGCTCATAACCGACGCCAGAAAAAGCCCCCATGCTCGCGACCTTCGAAAAATACCGCCAGGCGTTCCTCGTCGGACTCCAGAGTAATCTGGTGTACCGCTGGAATTTCGCGGTCCGCGGGTTTTTCTCCCTCTTTCACATCACCGCCATCTTCATCCTGTGGGGCGCGGCCTACGCAGGCGCGGGCGACAAGATCGGCGGCTTCGGACTCAAGGCCACCCTGACGTACTTCGTGATGCTCCTCGTGCTGCAGTTCTTCATCAGCGCGTTCAACGAGGACTACCAGATCAGCGAGGAGATCCGGAACGGACTCATCAACCAGTTCCTGCTCAAGCCGATCAACTATTTCGCCTATCGTTTCAGCATCTTCGCCGCCGCGCGGATGGTTTCGGGAGCGTTGATCCTCATCCCGATTCTGGTCGCGCTGCCCGTGCTCCACGGAAGCCTCACCTTCCCGCATGAGTGGTGGCGCCTTGGACTCGGCCTGCCGGCGATGTTCCTGTCGGCCCTGATCCAATTCACGATCGCCTACTGCTTCGGCCTGCTGACCTTCTGGTTCCTGGAGATCCAGGGATTCGTGATCCTCTCGATGGCGATCGAGTCGGTGCTCGGCGGACAGATGTTCCCGCTGGATCTGCTTCCCGGCTGGGCCTACGGCATCGCGAGATTCCTGCCGTTCTATTACCAGATGTATTTCCCGGGCGCGATTCTCACGGGACGCATCACCACGCCGCTCGAGGTGATCCAGGGCCTCGCGATCCAGGCGGGCTGGGTCGTTCTGCTGCTTGGGCTCGGGCAACTGCTCTGGACCCGTGGACTGCGCCGGCACACGGCCGTGGGAGGATGAATGAATTGCGGAGTGCGGATTGCGGAATGGCTGAACGGAACCACGAAGGAACTTTAGTGAAAGGTGAACTGCAGCTGACGCGGCCACGGACGAAATTCGAGGCGGCCAAGGGACTGGCCGCCGTACCCTCGGTGTGGAGGTGGATTGAGGTAGGGCGCGGAGTCCCTTCCGCGCCTCGCGACCTCCGAACGCATTTCCAAGCATCGTCATCCCGCTGGCACGCTGCTTCGCTCCTTTCCGCCGCCCCGACCATTCCACAATCCGCCATCTGAACTCCGCAATTCCATGGTTCATTACCTGAAGATCTGGCTCGCGAGCGCGCGGTATTCGATCGTGCGGACGCTGATGTTTCGCGGCGACTTCTTCATCTGGTCCCTGGTCGAGCTGTTCTGGATGAGCGTCAATCTGCTCACGATCGAGGTGATCTACGGGCACACGCAATCGATCGCCGGATGGAACAAGTACGAGATGATCCTGCTGCTCGGCACCTCGATGCTGATCCAGCGGTTCCTGATGGGGTTCTTCTGGAGCAGCGTGTTCGAAATCGGACGCAACGTCCGGATGGGTAACTTCGATTTCTTCCTCGCCCAGCCCGGCAACGTCATGTTCATGGCGAGCACGAGGAAGCTGGATCCCGACGGGCTGATAAACTCGATCGTGGCGGCCGCCATCGTGGTCTACGCCGTCCGGAAGCTCGGGCTCCACCCCTCCGGCACGGACATCGCGCTGTATGCCCTGATGGTGTTCAGCGGCCTTGTCATCCACTACAGCATCCTGATCATGTCGATCTCGTCGGTCTTCTGGATGACGAGCGCGCAGGGCGTGGAGAGCACGTATTTCGTGATGACGGAATTCTCGCGGTTGCCGAAGGCCGCGTTCACGGGAATGATCACGCGCGTGCTGTTCGTGTGGGTGTTGCCCGCCGTGGTGGTGAGCAACGCGCCGGCGAGCACGATCCTGCACGGCTTCGAGGCGTCGTGGGCCTGGTGGCTTTTCGGCGTCGCGGCGGTCTGGTTCGGGCTCGCCGTGGTCATGTTCAACCGCGGTCTCCGTCGGTACACGAGCGCGTCGTCGTAGCAAAGCGTCGCAGCGGTCGGGACGGGGCGCCGAAATCGCGGCGGGCCATTCGTCGCTCGGGACTTGATACTTGCTCCCGGCCGCGGGAATCTTGCCCCGCATGCGCCTCTGGCCGTTCGGTAATTCCAAGGAGCCCGCCGCACTCGCCGCACCGCTGAGTTCGCTGCAGGACCGACTGCAGTACCGGTTCCGCGACGCGACCCTGCTCGAGCGCGCGGTGACGCATTCGTCGCTGCTCCAGCAGCACCCGGAGATCACCGAGAGCAACCAGCGACTCGAATTCCTGGGTGACGCGGTGCTTCAGCTCATCCTGACCGAAGCGTTGTTCCGCTTATTTCCCGCCGAACGCGAAGGACCGCTCAGTCGCCGACGGGCCGCGCTCGCGAACGGCACGTTCCTCGCGCGGGTGGCCCGGGACATCGGGCTCGACGAGTGCCTGCGCCTCGCGGCGAGCGAGGAAGCCACCGGCGGACGCACGCGCGCCTCCTCGCTGGAGGACGCGTTGGAGGCCCTGGTGGGGGCGGTGTTCATGGACAGCGATCTTCCGACGGTCCGGGAGGTTGTCCTTCGGCTCTACGGCGACCTTCCGGGACAACTCGCAATTCTCGAGCAGGTCGAAAATCCCAAGGGCCGGCTGCAGGAACTCGTGCAGCCGCGGCATGGCAACAATGCCGTCAAATACAAGGTGACCAACGTCACCGGCGAGGATCACGCCCGCGAATACCAGGTCGCCGTGTTCCTGGAGGATCGGCAGCTTGGCACCGGCAAGGGGCCGTCGAAGAAAGTCGCGGAGGAAGCGGCCGCCCGCGAAGCCCTGGAACGGCTGCAGGTCGAAGGCCGCGCGGGCTCGTGAGTTGGGTGGGCGCGGCGGCCGGATTTGCACTTCCGGCGATCCTGGGTTCCTGCTTTCGTCGCCACTCATGCCCGTCGACACCGCTCAGCGCCACAAGCTGACCGGCATCTGCCCGCCCGCCCGCGGCGCGGTGATTGCCGAGCTTTGTCGCGTCCACCGCGCATCGGTCTGGCTCGTCGTCGCGGGCGATCTGCGGACGGCCGAGCACATCGCGGACGACGTCGCCTTCTTTCACGCGGCGGGCGGCGACAACCGGCCGCTGCAGGCGCTGGTGTTTCCGGAATCGCTGCAGGAAAGCCGGGACATGCGCGAGGCATTTGCCGCCTCGAGCGACCGGCTGACGGTCCTCTCGCGGTTGCGGGCGGTTCGCGGCCAGGGCACCACGCCGGACACGCTGGTGGTGGTGACCACCCCCGGCGCCCTGGGCCAACCGGTGCCGGCACTCGAGGAGTTCGCCACGCGTGAAATGGTCATCGCGCGCGGCGAAACCCGGGCGTTCGCCGGGCTCCTCGAACAACTCCAGCAGCTCGACTACGACTCCGAGGCGGTGTGCGAGGCACCCGGGCACTACGCGGTGCGGGGCGGAATCATCGACATCTATCCCATCACCGCGAACACCCCGTACCGGCTGGATTTCTTCGGCGACGAAATCGAATCGATCCGCGAGTTCGATCCCGTGTCGCAACGCTCCGGCAAGTCGGTCGACCAGATCTCCATCGCCGCCTCGCCGCGGGTGAAGCTCGCGGCCTCGTCGACCGGACTGGCCGACTATCTCAACGCCGCCGCCGTGGGCGTGATGATCGAACCCGCGGCGCTCGACCAGGCGTTCAGCGACGTCGCGCGTGAATCCGGCGACGCCCTCACTCCCCTGCTCGACAAGTGTGCCGCGCTGTTCGGCATCAGCGACCTCGATGAATCCAGTGCGCTGTTCGAATCCACCGCGGACGAGGCGACGTGGGACAGCGAAAGCCTGTTGCACCACCGCACCTATCCCGACGACGGGCTCGTCGCGCAGGAGCGCCTCGCCGTTGAGGAGGAAGCCCGGCACTCCTTCCTTCGCCAGGTCGCAACCTGGAGCAAGGCCGGCTACGACATCGTTGTCGTCACGTCCAAGGAGGGCGAAGAGCAACGTTCGCAGGAGATCCTGGCGGCGGATGCGGCGTTGAAGGGCATCCATCCCCGCTGGCTGCGCGGGAGCCTCAATGAAGGCTTC
The DNA here is from genome assembly GCA_035545515.1 of Opitutaceae bacterium. GTDB lineage: Bacteria > Verrucomicrobiota > Verrucomicrobiia > Opitutales > Opitutaceae > ER46. Next base: position 22,119 of record DASZYH010000081.1, on the reverse strand, counting down.
CGGATCACCTACCGCGAGCACGCGCGGCTTGGCCGCGAGGGCGAAGTCGAACCGAAGACCGGACGGAAAACGGGAGGTCGCAGCGCCGCACCCGCCGGACTCGTCGTCGTGACGGAGACGGAAATCTTCGGACGGAAGCGCCAGCGGCGCCCCGCCTTGAACGAGCGCGCGATTGCCCAGCGCGCTCCCATCGACCAGCTCCTCGATTTCTCCGAACTGGTCGAAGGCGACTTCGTCGTCCACCTCCAGCACGGCATCGCGCTCTTTCGCGGGTTGACGAAACTCGACACGGCCCAGGGCATCCGCGAGGTGATATCGCTCGAGTTCGATGACCACGTGACGCTGCACGTGCCGCTCCAGGAATCGCACCTGATCAGCCGGTACGTCGGGCTCAGCAAGACGAAACCGCAGCTCGGCCGGATCGGGTCGGGGAGGTGGGAAAAGGCGCGGCAGTCGGCCGAGCGGGCGACCATCGACCTCGCGGCCGAGCTGTTGCGAATCCACGCGGCGCGCGAGGCGCAACCCGGCACCGCCTTTCCCGAGGACAACACGTGGCAGAAGGAATTCGAAGCGTCGTTTCCCTTCACCGAAACCCCTGACCAGCTCCGCGCGATCAAGGAGGCGAAGGCCGACATGGAGCGGACCCGCCCGATGGACCGCCTGATCTGCGGCGACGTCGGTTTCGGCAAGACGGAGGTGGCGATCCGCGCGGCGTTCAAGGCCGTCCAGGGCGGGAAGCAGGTGGCGGTGCTCGTGCCGACGACCGTGCTCGCGCAGCAGCATCTCAACACGTTTCGCGAGCGCATGGCCGGTTACCCGATCGCAATCGAGATGGTCAGCCGGTTCCGGTCCAAGGCGGAGCAGACGAAGATCGTCACCGCCACCGCCGCCGGACAGGTGGACATCCTGATCGGGACACACCGGCTGCTGCAACGCGACGTGGGGTTCAAGGATCTCGGACTGGTGATCATCGATGAGGAGCAGCGGTTCGGCGTGAAGCACAAGGAGGTGTTCAAGCGGCTGCGCTCGACCGTCGATGTCCTGTCGATGAGCGCGACCCCGATCCCGCGGACTCTCTACATGGCGCTGACCGGCGCTCGCGACCTCAGCGTGATCGAGACGCCGCCGCGCAACCGGCATCCGATCCAGACGATCGTAAAGACCTACGACGACAAGATCGTGGTCGACGCGGTGCGGCACGAGATCCGCCGCGGCGGCCAGGTGTTCTACCTGCACAACCGGATCCAGACGATCGACGTGGTCGCCGGGCACCTCCGGGAACTGCTGCCGGAACTCAGCATCGGGGTGGGCCACGGCCAGATGGAGTCGCACGAGTTGGAGGAGGTGATGACGGAGTTCGTCGCCGGCCGGTACCAGCTCCTGGTCTGCACGACGATCATCGAAAGCGGCCTGGATATCCCGAACTGCAACACGATCATCATCGAAGGCGCGGACCGGTTCGGCCTGTCGCAGCTCTACCAGCTCCGGGGACGCGTCGGCCGGTTCAAACACCAGGCCTACGCGTACCTGCTGCTCCACCGCCACACGCGGCTGCTCGAAGTCGCGCGCCAGCGGCTCACGGCGATGCGACAGCACAACCAGCTCGGCGCCGGGTTCCGGATCGCGATGCGCGACCTGGAGCTGCGCGGCGCCGGCAACCTCCTGGGGGCGGAACAAAGCGGCCACATTGTCGGCGTCGGCTTCGAGCTGTACTGCCAGCTCCTGCGGCAATCGGTGGCGCGGCTCAAGGGCGAGAAGACCGCCGCGGCCATCCGGGCGAGCGTGAAGCTCGATTTCGTGTTTGTCGGGGAAGGCGCCGCCCCGGACGCGTCCGGCGAAAAGGGCCGTCGGGTGGACGGCTATACCGCGCTGAAGGAAGCCGAGGAGGAAAATGCGGTCGAAGTGGCCAAAATCCAGGCCCGGATACCCGCCGGCTACATTGCCGAGACGCGGCTACGAATCGATTTTTATCGCAAGCTGGCGCTGGCGGATGCGGTGCCGGCGTTGAAGCAAATCGAGGCGGACCTGCGCGACCGCTTCGGCAAATACGGCGACGAGGTCCGGGCGCTGCTGCTGATCACCGAGATCCGAATCCGGGCGGAACAAAAGGGCATCGTCTCCGTCGAAACCGACTCCTCCCGTTTGAAGTGTCTTCGCAACTCTGGTCGCCGGGATGACTGGGTGCAGGTCGGCACTCGGTTTCCACGGTTGACGGCCCCGAAGCCGCTCCTACGGTTGCGAGAAATCATCGCCTTCCTGATCAATCTGCCGAGTCCATGACGTTCCGCCGCCGCCTTGTGTTGTTCGTTCTTGCCGCTGCTACGGGCGCGGTCGCCTTTGCCCAGTCCGGTGCGACAGTTTCCAAGTCGCCCCTGGCGCCCCAGCCACCGGCAGCCACCCCGACGGCGGCGACCGCCGCGGCGGCCATGCCGTCGCCCGCCGACAGCCTTAACCTGCGATTTGCCAACGGCATCGTCGCGGTCGCCGAGGACAAGATCATCACCGTGGCGGACGTGATGCGCGAGATCGTCCCGCTTCAGCAGCAGATTCGGAACGAGTCGCACTCCCAGCAGGAGTACGACCAGAAGATGGAGCAGCTCGAGGACAGCGTCATCCAGGACCTGATCGACCGCGTGCTCATCATCAAGGAGTTCCACAAGGACGACAAGCGGCACATCCCGGAGAGCTACATCGACAACGCGATCGCCGACCGCATTTCCGAGCAGTTCGACAACGACCGGGCCAAGTTCCTCGCGTACCTGCGGTCGCAGGGCAAGACGTTGCGGGACTATCGCAAGGACGTCGAAGACGACATCATCTACAGCTACATGCGGAGCCAGCAGCAGAAGTCCGCGACGATCGTAAGTCCGGTTCGGATCGAGAACTACTACAACGAGAACAAGGACAAGTTCTATCAGGAGGACAAAGTCCACCTGCGGCTGATCCAGCTCACGCGCAACGACGGCGAAACCGACGAGACGCTGCTGCACGAGGCGAACCAGATCCTCGCCCGGTTCAAGGCCGGGGAGAAGTTCGAGGACCTGGCGAAGGAATACAGCCGTGACGCCCGCCGTTCGAAGGGTGGCGACTGGGGCTGGCTCCAGCGCTCCGATTTCCGCCCGGAATTCGCCGACAAGGCGTTCGCCCTGAAAAAGGGCCAGGCATCGGACCCGATTCTCCTCCCCGAGGGCTGCTTCATCCTTTACGCGGAGGACCGCAAATTCGCGGGCATCCAGCCGATCGACGACGTTCGCGACCAGATCGAGCGCATCCTCACGACCCAGATGTCGCGCAACAGCCAGGAGCGCTGGCTCGAGCGGCTGCGGCGCAACGGGTACGTGAAACACTACTAAGGATCGGCGCCACGGACTTTCCGAGCCGGCCATCTCTGGCCGGCTTTTTTGTCGCCGCGCGATGCCGGTCGGGCGCGGGACCTCCCTGGCGTGCGATCCGGCTGATTGACATAAACATTGGCGTCCGCCAAATCATGTTTATGCACTTTCCCTCGATCGACGACACGGCCGACAATCGGATTCGGGCGATGGCTGTCGCCGAGCGTCCCCAGGAACGGCTGGAGAAGCATGGCGTAAGCGTCCTCAGTGACACCGAGCTGCTCGCGATGCTGCTCCGCAGCGGAACGAAGGGGCACGACGTCCTGACGATCGCGTCGCACTTGATGGCACAGGCGGGATCACTGGCGGCGATGGTGGCCTGGAGGCCGCCGGAATACCGGCGGCTGAAGGGAATTGGACGGGTGAAGGCGCTGCAATTGATGACGGTGATGGAGATCGCGCGCCGGGTGGCGGCCCAGCAGCAGGCGGAAGCACCGATCCTGAATCGCGCCGACCTGGTGGCGCAGCATCTGGAGCCATTCGCCCGGGGACTGGAGGTGGAAAAATTCTGGGTGCTTTGCCTGAACCGCAAAAACCGGCTCGTGAAGCGGGTCGAGATCACATCGGGCACGGCCACCGCCGCCCTCGCCCACCCCCGGGAGGTGTTTCGCGCGGCGATCCGTGAGGCGGCGTCCGCGGTGATCTGCGCGCACAACCATCCCAGCGGCGATCCCGCCCCCAGCGCGCCGGACGTCCAGGTCACGCGGCAACTCCGGGAAGCCGCCAAGGCGGTCGACATCGAGCTTCTGGACCACGTGATCGTCGGCCGGGCATCGGCAGATCCGCAGAACCGCGGCTACTTCAGCTTCCGTGAAGCCGGGATGTTGTGAGCCGAGGCGGTCGGGTCGATCGCGTGGAGCCGAGGGGAACCGACTCCGGGAACATCGGGACGACACGCAACGCTGGAATTGGAGAATTGGAAGTTCGCGAGATGGGAACGCCATGCGGTTGTTCCGTTTCGGCTTCGCGAACGTACGTCTGGCCCTCCTCCGCCAAGCCTACGGCGGGCATCCTTCGCAGAGGAGCCCGGCTGTCTGTCCGCCAGCTCCAGGATGGCCTGCCATCCGTAGCCTCAACCGGTTGCGGTTGAGCGAAGGATGGTGGTGGGAGGTGGATTCGAACCACCGTAGAGCGGAGCTCAGCAGATTTACAGTCTGCCCTCGTTGGCCACTTGAGTATCCCACCAAGCAAGGAACGCGCAACGTCGCCAGACTGCCGGCCGACGGCAAGGCTTTTTTTGCGCCGCCGCGCCGAATGCCCAAGCGACTGCGCGGAGGTGTCTCTCCCGCGCGCGGCTGAAGCCGCATCCGCCGCGAATCCGACCGCGGCGGTCCGAATGCGGCGGCCAAAAAAAGCATTGCCAACCGTGATTTAGCGTTAAAGCTCCGGCGCACCCAAGCGGCGGCGCTTCGGCCGCCCTCCCCATCCCCATGAAACCTCCCGCCCGCTCGCGGCGCACCGCCGTGGTTGCTGCCCGCGTTTCATCGCTCGCCGCACCGGTCATCACCGCGACTCGCCGCGGCGCCCACCTTTCCATCGTGTCGCACACGACCACCTAAATCTTACCCCCAAGCGAAACGAGCGAGCTCCGGATGGCCGCCGGATCAGAGGCTGGCAAAGCCGGATGGACGCCGAAGCCGCTCTGTTTTTAGGGACGAGGCAGGGACAAGAAACCTGATCCGGGTCTCGGATCGGGCCTCTCCCAAGCCGCGGGGCGCTCTGGCCCCGCGGCTTTCTTTTGGATCGCCCCCGGGGCTTCCCGGCCCAGGAGCGGGCCGCGGAACGAATCTTGTGCTGGGCGCACTCTCCCCGTTTCCTCGTGACCGGCGCCGCCGACTGACCGCCCTCGGAAACCATGATCGATTCGCTGCGCGATTTCTTCGACCAGTTTATCCCCAACGGGCTTCTGGCGGAGCTCCTGACGATCGCCGGATTCATCCTCGCGCTCTTCCTGGTCGCACGGCTGATGAGCGAGAAACGCGCACCGGCGAACACCTTCGCCTGGCTGCTGATGATCGTCCTCGTCCCATGGATCGGCGTCCCACTCTACCTGTTGCTCGGCGGGCGCAAGCTCCGTCGCCTCGCGCAACGCAAATCGCAGCTCCGTCCCACCCTCCCGTCGGGCCCGCGTCAGATGTTTCCGCATACGTCCTCGCCGATCGTGCACACCACCGTCGGGGCCGGCGCCACCCCCCCGGTCACCGGCAATTCGATCCGGCTGATCACGAACGGCGAGGATGCCTACGCGGCGCTCGAACAGCATATTCGCGAGGCCCGGAGCACGATTCACATCAACGCGTTCATTCTCGGTCGGGATGACGTCGGCCGGCGCGTGGTGCGGCTCCTCACCGCCCGGGCGGCCGAGGGCATCCGGGTCCGGCTCCTGCTCGACTCGGTGGGATCGATGTTTTCACGGGGAATGTTCGTCAACCCGCTGCGCCGCGCCGGTGGCGAGATCGGCAAGTTCATGCCGGTGCTGCCCTTCACCTCGCGTGGGTCCGCAAACCTCCGCAATCACCGGAAAATCGCCGTCTTCGACCATTGCACGGCCATCATCGGCGGGCACAACCTCGCGCGCGAATACATGGGGCCGACCCGGCTGGCGCGGCGGTGGCAGGATTTTGGCGCCGTCATCCGCGGGCCGGCCGCCGCCCTCGCCAACGAGGTGTTCATCGCCGACTGGTGCTTTGCCACCCGGCAATCCGCCGACGCGTTGCACGCCGAGATTCCTCCGGAATGCGCGACGGACACGCCCGGAGAAAGCGAACTGCAGATCGTCGCGAGCGGTCCCGACGTGCCCGGCGACCCGCTCTACGAGGGCATCATCGCCATGATCCAGGAGGCGAACCAAAGCATCTGGATCGTGACGCCGTACTTCATCCCCGACGACGTCCTGCTCCGCTCGCTGATCGTGAAGGCGCGCTCGGGCAAGGAAGTGACGCTCATCACGCCGAGGGCCTCGAACCACCCCGTGGCTGACTTTGCGCGGCGGCACTACATCCGCGAACTGCAGCGCGCCGGTGGAAACGTCCTGCTCTTCGGCCACGGCATGTTGCACAGCAAGGCGATGATCGTCGACGACACCGTGGGGCTGTTCGGTTCGGCGAATTTCGACCTGCGCAGCCTGTTCGTTAATTTCGAAATCGGCGTGTTTGTCCATTCGCCGCCGGATGTCCGCGCGATGAAGACGTGGGCGACCGATCTCGCGGCCCGCTGCCATGCGCCGAAGCCGGAGCGCCGGCGCCTCCGCGTGGTGAGCAACGTCGTGGAAGACCTCAGCCGCCTCCTCGCGCCGCTGCTCTGAGCAGCGTGATGGAAATAGCCCTCCAGGAGCGCGGGCCTCCGGCCCGCCCCAAGGCGATCACGATAATAGCATTTGATTATTTTCGGAATACATTGCCGAGAATCCCGTCCGGGCAGGTCTGGTAGCGCGAGTTGGCGATTGGCCCTGGTTCGGAATGCCGGACGGCATTTCCGCGGGGGCGGGGCGGGCCGGAGGCCCGCGCTCGCAAGAAACCGCCGGGACGCGACGGCAGGGCCGTTACGAGCAGCCCCGCCGGCCCGCGCGTGGACGCGGACCTGACGGCCGGCGCGTCCGGCGTTACTTGACCGCGGCGGCCGCGGTCACCAATTCCACGAAGCTGCGGGCCTCGAGACTGGCGCCACCGATCAAGCCGCCGTCGATGTCCTTTTGCGCGAGCAGTTCCGGGGCATTCGCCGGTTTCATCGAGCCGCCGTAAAGGATCCGGATCTTCTGCGCCACCGCATCGCCGAACAGTTTCACGAGCAGCCCGCGAATGAAGGCGTGAACCTCCTGCGCCTGCTCCGTCGTCGCAACCTTGCCGGTGCCGATGGCCCACACGGGCTCGTAGGCGATGACCAGATTCGTCGCGAGCTCCTTGCTGACGCCGTCGAGGCCGCGTTCCGTCTGGGTTTGCACCACCTTGAGGGTGGAACCCGCTTCGCGCTCGGCGAGGGTCTCGCCGACACAGACGATCGGCTTGAGCTGGTTCTTGAGCGCCGCGAGGACCTTCTTGTTCACGGACTCGTCGGTCTCCCCGAAGTACGTCCGGCGCTCACTGTGCCCGAGGATGACATGCGTCGCGAAAATGCTCCGCAACATCGGCGCCGAAACCTCGCCGGTGAACGCACCGCTCGCCTCGTGGTGCATGTTCTGGCTGCCCAGCTTCACGTTGGAGCCATCGAGCGCCTTGCCGACGCTTTCCAGCGCCGTGAACGGCGGGCAAACGACGACGTCGACGTCGGCCTGCTTGCCAACGGCGGTGACAATATCGCGGACCAGCGCCACACCATCGGCGGAGGTCTTGTTCATCTTCCAGTTACCGGCGATGAGTTTCTTGCGGACGGACATGAGAGTTCGGGAGTTTGAAGTTGGAGATTGGAGTGCGGCGGTTCACCGGCGGCGCGCGCCGCCGGCGCAGACGCCGCGGCGTTTCAGGATTCGAGGAACACGACGCCGGGCAGCGCCTTGCCTTCGAGGAATTCGAGACTCGCGCCACCGCCGGTGGAGCAGTGCGTCACCTTGTCGGCGACCTTGAACTTCTTCGCCGCCGTCGCGGTGTCGCCGCCACCGACGACCGTCGTGGCGCCGGACGCCGTCGCCTGCGCGATCGCGTCGGCCATCGCCTTGGTCGAGCCCGCGAACTTCTCGAATTCGAACACTCCGGACGGGCCGTTCCAGACGATCGTTTTCGACCGGCCGACAACCTCCGCGTAGAGCGCGATCGACTTCGGGCCCGCGTCGAGCCCCATCCAGCCGGCGGGAATGCCCTCCTGGTCCGTCACGACCTTGGTGTTCGCGTTGGCATCGAACTTGTCGGCGATGACAAAGTCGACCGGCAGCGTGATCTTCACGCCCTTGGCCTTGGCCTTCGCGAAGAGATCCTTCGCGATCTTGGCGCCCTCGGGGTCGAACAGGCTGTCGCCGATCGACATTCCCTCGAGCTCCTTCTTGAACGTGAACGCCATGCCGCCGCCGATGATGAGCTCGTTAGCCTTTTCGAGCAGGTTGTTGATCAGCGGAATCTTGTCCGCGATCTTCGCTCCGCCGAGGATGGCGAGGAGCGGGCGCTGCGGGTGCTCGAGCACGGAGGCGAACGCCTTGAGCTCGGCCTCCATCAGAAAGCCCGCGGCCTTGTCCTTGAGGGCAACGCCGACCATCGACGAGTGCGCGCGGTGCGCCGTGCCGAAGGCGTCGTTGACGTAGACGTCGCCGAGCTTGGACAGCGAGGCGCGGAACGCCGCCTCCTTCGCCGGATCAGCCTTCAGCTTCGTCTCGCTGCCGTCGGCATTCTTGATCTTCACCTTGCCCTCCTCCTCGATGTGGAAGCGGAGGTTCTCGAGCAGCACCACGTCGCCCGCCTTCAACTTGCCCGGAGCGCATGCCGCCTCGACCGCCGGGCCGACGCAGTCATCGAGGAAGGTCACCTTCCGACCGACCAGCTTCTCCAGCTCCGTCGCGACCGGCTGGAGGGAGAATTTCGCGATCTTCTGCCCGTCGGGCCGGCCGAGATGGGACATCAGCACGACCGAGGCGCCGTGTTCCAACGCGTACTTGATCGTCGGTAGGGCCGCGACAATGCGCTGGTTGTTCGTGATCGCGCCCGTGGTCTTGTCCTGCGGCACGTTGAAATCGACGCGCATCAGCACGCGTTTGCCGGCGAGGTTCAGGTCTCGGATGGTCTTGAATTTGGACATGGTGAATCGAAAAGGCGAAAGGACGGAAAAACCAAAGGCTGGAAAAAACGAAGGCTGAAAGCCTGTCGGACCCCGGGGCGATTGGTTCGGCCCTTCAGTCCTCCAGTCTTTCAGCCTTTCGCCCTGATCGCGGAGCGATCAGAGCTTGCCCGCGATGTTCTTCGCCAGGTCGACAACGCGGTTCGAATAACCCCATTCGTTGTCGTACCACGAGACGAGCTTGAAGAACTTCGGGTTGAGCTCGATGCCCGAACCCGCGTCGAAGATCGACGAGTGCTTGTCGTGGATGAAGTCGCTCGAGGCTACCTCGTCGCTGGTGTAGGCGAGGATGCCCTTCAGGTAGGTCTCGCTGGCCTTCTTCATCGCCTCGCAGATCGCCTTGTAGGACGTCTCCTTCGTCGTGCGGACGGTGAGGTCGACGACCGAGACGGTCGGAGTCGGGACGCGGAAGGACATGCCGGTGAGCTTGCCCTTGACCTCGGGGAGCACGAGCGCCGTCGCCTTCGCGGCACCGGTCGAGGACGGGATGATGTTGATCGCCGCCGAACGGCCGCCCTTCCAGTCCTTCTTCGAGGGACCGTCGACCGTCTTCTGGGTCGCGGTGTAGGAGTGGATCGTCGTCATCAGGCCTTCCTCGACGCCGAAGCCTTCCTTCAGGAGCACGTGGACGATCGGCGCGAGGCAGTTCGTCGTGCAGGAGGCGTTCGAAATGATCGTGTGCTTCGCCAGGTCGAGCTTGTCGTCGTTCACGCCAATGACGACGGTGATGTCCTCGCCCTTCGCGGGGGCGGAAATGATCACCTTCTTGGCGCCGGCGGCGATGTGGCCCTTGGCCTTCTCCGCATCGGTGAACAGACCGGTCGACTCGATGACCAGCTGCACGCCGAGCTTGGCCCACGGCAGCTCGGCCGGGGTCTTCGCGCTGACGACCAGGATATCCTTCCCGTTGACGATCAACACGTCATCGTCGGCCTTGTCAGCGGCGGATTTTTTCGAACCGACGGTACCGTTGAAGCGGCCCTGCGTGGAGTCGTACTTCAGCAGGTAGGCGAGATTGTCGGCCGGGACGATATCGCCGACCGCCACGACGTCGAACGTCGTGCCGAGCAGGCCTTGCTCGACGAGGGCGCGGAAAACGAGGCGACCGATGCGGCCGAAACCATTGATAGCGACTTTAACTGCCATGGTAGGACTCTCCGAAGGTTCAGTATTGTTAGTCTGGTTGAGATGTGCCCGCGCGAACGCGCGGACTGTCGAATGAAGTGGCCCTCCCGGGAGGATGCAAGGGTTTTGGGAACGCAATGATTGGCATAACCGCGGCATCTGTTGGCGCCCAACGGTTCGGATTTGCCGAACGCGGAAAAATGCCAGGGCAGCACGCCGCGGCGGCGGCGCCCGCCGGAACCCCGGCGGGGAAGACCTCGCTCCGGGCATGACAAGCCGGCGGGCGGACGGCGTCGGACCGTCCGCCAACGTCCGGCCGTGCGTACAGCGCCTTCCCCGGTTTTGGTGGGGCTGTGCACGCCCCCACCCGCCTCATCGCCGCGGCACTCCTATGTGCCGGCTCCGCCATCGCCGCTCCCACCAACGTCAGTCTCAAGTTCGATTTCGGGCCCGGTCCGGTTGCACCGGGATACACGCAAGTACTGCCGGACATGTCCTGCACCTCGGCCCGCGGCTACGGTTTTGAACCGGGCGCGAAGGTCGAGGGCGTCGACCGCGGCGGTCCCGATGCGCTGCGCGAGGACTTTGTCACGAGCGACCATCCGTTCGACTTCACCGCGCGCGTGCCGCACGAGGGCAATTACCGCGTGACGGTCACGCTGGGCGATGCGCACCGCGAGTCCACGACGTGCATCAAGGCCGAACTGCGCCGCCTGATGGTGAAAGTCCGCCACACCGCACCCGGCGAGTTCGCGACCGTCAGCTTCATCGTCAACACCCGCGTGCCGACCATCAACGCGGTGGAGGGGATCAAGGCGGGAGTGGTGCGACTGAAGGCGCCGCGCGAGACCACGATGGAAGCCTGGGATTGGGATGACGCGATCACCCTCGAGTTCAACGACGTCCATCCCGCGGTCTGCGCGGTCGAGATCGAGCCGGTGGAGGTGCCGACAATCTACGTGCTCGGCGATTCCACCGTGTGCGATCAACCGCGCGAACCGTACACGAGCTGGGGGCAGATGTTGACGGCGTTCTTCAAACCGGAGGTGGCCGTCGCCAACCACGCCGAATCGGGAGAGACCTACCGGGATTCCATCGGACGCCGACGTCTCGACAAGATTGCGAGCCTCCTGCAGCCCGGTGACTGGGTGCTGATGCAGTTCGGGCACAATGATCAGAAACAGATTGCGGCGCACACTGGCGGTCCGTTCACGACGTACATTCAGGAAATCAAGCGCCACGTGGAGGAGATCCGGGCGCATGGGGGAAATCCCGTGATCGTTTCATCGATGGAGCGGCGCCGGTTCGATGAGAAAGGCAAGCTGGTGCCCTCGCTGACGGAATATGCCGAGGCATCGCGGAAGGCGGCGGAGGAGTTCCACGTGCCGTTCATCGATCTCAACGCGATGAGCATCCGCTTTTACGAAGCGCTCGGGCCGAAACGTTCGGCCGTCGCGTTCGCCGCGCCGAACGGACGGGTGGACAACACCCATCACGACAACTACGGCGCGTACCAACTCGCCCAGTGCATCGTCGAAGCAATCCGGGAGCAGCACCTGGCGATCGCGAAGTACATCGTCGATGACTTCAAGGGCTTCGACCCGTCGCATCCCGACGATCCCGACACGTTCGACATTCCGCCAAGCGGCGAGTACACAAACCAACGCCCCTTGGGGGACTGAGATAGTTGTTGGTTGTTGGTTGTTGGTTGTTGGTTGTTGGTTGTTGGTTGTTGGTTGTTGGTTGTTGGTTGTTGGTTGTTGGTCCACTTTTTCGTCCCCTTGCCGGCTGCCTGGTTCGACACGGCAGGCGGTTGTCTTTCCCTCCATGAATCAAGTCCCCGTTCCTTCCCTCGCGGTTCCCCGGTGGCGGCGGATCGCGGCGCTGGCATTGCTCGTCATTGCCGCCACCGCCGCACGCGCCGACTACTTGTTTACGTATTTCGTCGGGAACGGTGAGGACGGGCTCCATCTCGCGTGGAGCAGCGACGGATACCACTGGGCCAAGCTCAATGGCGGAAAGAGCTATCTGAAACCGCTCGTCGGAAAATCGAAATTGATGCGCGACCCGTGTGTCACGCAGGGTCCCGACGGGGTCTTCCGCCTCGTGTGGACCGCCGGCTGGAACGAGGACGACATCGGCTGCGCCTCGACCCGGGACTTCATTACCTGGTCGGCGGAGAAATCGATCCCCGTCATGGCGGCGGAGCCAAAGACGCGGAACACCTGGGCGCCGGAGATCGACTGGGATCCCAAGCGGCGGGAGTTCCTGATCTTCTGGGCCTCGACGATTCCGGGGCGTTTTCCGGCCACCGACAACTCGTCGGAGCACGGTTACAACCACCGGATCTACTGCACGACGACGAAGGATTTCGGGACGTTCACTCCGACCCGCCTCTTCTATGATCCGGGCTTCAGCGTGATCGATGCCACGATCCTCCGCGCGAACGGGAAATACCACCTGATCGTCAAGGACGAGACGAGGAACCCGCCCAAGAAGCACCTGCGGATCGCCGAGGCGGACGACATCGAGGGTCCCTATGAACATTTGTCGCCGCCGTTCACTCCGCCCGGCCGCTGGGTCGAGGGACCGACCGCGATCAAGGTTGGCGACGACTATCTCGTGTATTTCGACTGCTACATCGAGATGCATTACGGCGCGATGCGCTCACGCGACCTGAAGAACTGGGAGGACGTGACGTCGCAAATGAGCTTCCCGGACGAAAACACGCCGCAGCGGATGCGTCACGGCACGGTGATCGAAGTATCCCCCGCGATCGTCGCGAAGCTGCGCGGACCGGAATCCGCCCGATAGGACGCGCAAATCCGGGGAGGTGACCTTTTTGGGGATCGCACCGCCCCTTCGATCCGTCTTCTGCTCGTGCCGTCAACCATGAGCATCCTCTCCCTCCGCTCCTGGCGCTGCCTTGCCGTGATCATCGCAACGATCACCGCGCAAACCGGCTTCGCCTCGTCCCCGTCCGGTGCCCCGATCCAAATCAAATCGGCGCCGAAGATCGATCTGAGCAAACCGGACGGCGGGCTCGCTCCCGTCGCCGGAGTCGAAAACATCGCGGTCTTCCGTGCCTCGCGCGCGGCGCCGGATCGCGCCGAGGGCAAGGGCTACACCTACAACCACCACCCGGACATCGCGGTGTGGCACGGCCGACTCTACGTCGCGTGGGATTCCGGCCAGAAGGACGAGGACACCTGGCCGGCCCGGGAACTCTACAGCACGTCCGTGAACGGACGCGACTGGTCGAAGCCCGCCGAGCTGTTTCCGCAGGGAACTTCCACGCCGACGCGGTTGTATTTCTTCCTCGCCCCCAACGGAAGGATGCTCGCCTTCGCCGGGATGCGGGTCAGCCATGCCAAGACGGAAGAAACGAGGAAGGGCCCGATCGTCGTTCGCGAGATTCACCCGGATCACACGCTCGGAACCGTGTACATCGTCCGGCCGCCGATCGACACCGCGCTGCCGCCGAACGCTCCCCCGCTCTACACGGAGTCATCGGACCAGCACTTCATCCAGGCGTGCGAGCAACTGCTCAATGCACACGTGACCCTCGAAACCCAGGACAACGGCGTGTTCCTGGATCCCGACCAGCGCATCGCGTGGCACAATGCGAAGGCCTGGCCCGACGGAAAAATCGGCCGCGGGTTCTGGAAAGCACCCTCGTTCTTCCATCGCGCCGACGGCACGCTCGTGGGCATCGGCAAGAACGGATGGACGACCACGTCGACCGACGGCGTGAACTGGACACAGCCCGTGGTCCCGCCGACGCTGGTCACCAACAACGCGAAGGTCTGGGGCCAGCGCACGCCCGACGGACACTACGCGCTGGTCTACAACCCCACTCTCCGGCCGCGGTACCCGCTGGCGATCGTCAGCGGCGCCGACGGCGTGACGTTTGGTGACATGCGGGCGGTGCAAGCGCATTTTCCACCGCAGCGCTATCCCGGGCTGAACAAGAACACCGGGCTGCAGTACGTGCGCGGCGTCGCCGAATGGGACAACGACGGCAGCGTGGCCGACACGCAGCACGCGATGTGGATCGTGTACAGCGCGAACAAGGAGGACATCTGGGTCTCCCGGATTCCGACGCCGATCGCCGCGATTGGCAGCGGCTGGAACACCTACCAACCCAAATGGGCCACGGTGACCACCACCCCGACCGGCGCGACAATCGAATCGCGCGAACCGTTCGATTGCGCGGAGGCAACGCGTCTCATCACTCCGAGCCCGCGGGTGACGGCTGATCTCACCTTGACCACGCCCGCGTCCGGTCTCGGTGCCGTCGACGTCGCGCTCGTCGGCGACACCGGAGGCGCCGTCCCAGTGCGTTTGCGTTTCGCCGGCGATGGCTTTCTCCGCGCGCTCGACGGGATGAAGATGGTCGAATACGGCCGGTTCGACCCCGGTGCCACGGTCACGCTTCATCTGACCGCTGATGGCACTCGTCACCGATTCACCGTCACGGTCAATGGCGGCAAACCGACCGAGGCGCAGTTCGCCGAGTCCTGCGCATCGCTGGCCCGGCTCCGGATCCGCGTGTGGGCTCGCGCTGACGGGGATCGCCCGTTCGATCCAACGCCGGCCACGGCGTCAGTCGGACCCGAGTTCGATCAGCCCGCCCCGTCCGTCACGACGCGTGTCACCGGCGTAACGTTCGACTGACGTCAGCCGAAGTTCGCCGGACGCGTCACGCCGTTCTCCGGGAGCGCGGGGGCGTCGTTGTTTGGCTGACGCGCCGGCGTTCACTCGTGCCTCATCCCCAGTGCAATCGGGTTGGAATGACAACACGTCCGCGGCGAACCCAATTCCGCCGTTGATCAGTCCCTCCTTCGTCGTGACACTCTCGTTTCCCTGCCACCCCCGCGCGCCGTTTTGGCGCCGTGCACCAAGTCCGCCCATCCACCCCTCACCTTCATGAACCCCGTGACGACATTTCATCGCGCCCTGATCGTTTTGGGCGTGCTGGCCGCGACTTCCGCGTTCGCCGCCTCCGATTCGCCGCGCGAGCGGCTTTCGTTCGACGCCGACTGGCGTTTCACCAAGGACGATCCCGCCGGCACCGGTGACGCGCTTTCGTACGCCAAACTGAAACCGTGGCTCCTACCCACGGCGGCCGACTATCTCGCCCCGACGGAGGCCAAACCGGTGCGGCCCGCGGGAAACATCGGCGACGCCGTGCCCTACACGCAGCCGGGTTTTGACGACGGCTCCTGGCGGACATTGAACCTGCCGCACGATTGGGGCATCGAGGGGCCATTCAAACAGGAATACCCTGGTGAAACTGGCAAGCTGCCATGGTGGGGGATCGCCTGGTATCGGAAGCATTTCACCATTCCCGCACAGGACAGCGGCAAGCGGATCTACCTGGATATCGATGGAGCGATGTCGTACGCAGCCGTGTGGCTGAATGGCCAACTCGTCGGCGGCTGGCCTTACGGCTACGCCTCGTGGCGGGTCGATCTCACGCCGTACGTCAAATTCGGGGCGGAAAACGTCGTCGCCATCCGGCTCGACAACCCGCCCAACTCGTCCCGCTGGTATCCGGGCGGTGGAATCTATCGCAACGTTTGGCTGACCAAGACCGCACCGGTTCACCTTGCCCATTGGGGCACGTATGTGACGACACCGATCGTCGCCCCCGATCACGCGCTGGTCGATGTCCAAGCGACGGTTGAAAACGATACGTCCGAGACCGCCGCGGTTGATGTCACCACGTCAATTTACGCGCTCGATGCGACCGGCCTTCAGGTCGGCGCGCCGGTCGCTTCGACCGGTCAGGAGGCAAGCGCGCGTGTGGCGCCGCATCGCCAGGCACTGGTCGCCCAGACGGTGTCGGTGTCCGAACCGCGGCTCTGGAGCATCAGGACTCCGAACCGCTATGTGGCGGTCACGACTGTCACGGAGAACGGCAAGGTCGTTGACGAGTACAAAACGCCGTTCGGCATCCGGACGATCGCCTTCTCGTCGGAGAATGGTTTCCTCCTGAACGGCGAGCGGGTGCCGATCCAGGGCGTTTGCGACCACCACGACCTCGGTGCGATTGGCGCGGCCGTCAACGTCCACGCGCTGGCGCGGCAACTCCGGATCCTGCGCGCGATGGGCTGCAACGCGATTCGCACCAGCCACAATCCCCCGGCCCCGGAACTCCTCGAACTGGCGGACCAGATGGGTTTCGTGGTCATGGACGAGGCGTTCGACTGTTGGGCCCGCGGCAAGACGCCGAACGACTACCATCTGCTGTTCCCCGACTGGCACGAGCAGGACCTGCGGGCGTACGTCCGTCGCGACCGGAATCACCCCAGCGTGATCCTGTGGAGCATCGGCAATGAGATTCCCGAACAGGGCCACCCGGAAGGCTGGAAACTCGCGAACGAGCTGGCCGGGATCGTCCGGGAGGAGGATCGGACCCGCTACATCACCAGCGCCTGCAACAACGTCGCGTCCGGGTACAACGGGTTCCAGACCGTGGTCGACGCCTTTGGCTACAACTACAAGCCGACCGAATACCCGAAGCTGCACGCCGCCGAGCCGCAGTTACCGCTCTACGGCAGCGAGACCGCATCGTGCGTGAGTTCCCGCGGCGAGTACTTCTTCCCGGTGACGGACAACAAGGCCGATGGCCTCGCCGATTTCCAGGTCAGCGACTACGACCTGTCCGCGCCGCGCTGGGCGTGGCCGCCGGACGTTGAGTTCCGGGGACTGGATGAGGCGCCGTACGTGGCGGGCGAATTTGTCTGGACCGGCTTCGACTATCTCGGCGAGCCCACACCGTACGGTTACGGATTCAAAACGAACACCCTGCCGAACTTCACGGATCCCGTCCTGCGTGCCCGCGCGGAGAAGCAGCTCGCCGAGCAAAAACGGATCCTGCTGACGTCGCGCAGCTCGTATTTCGGCATCGTGGATCTCGCCGGTTTCCGGAAGGACCGGTATTACCTCTACCAGGCGCGCTGGCGGCCGGATTTCCCGATGGCCCACATCCTTCCGCACTGGACGTGGCCGGAGCGCGTCGGCCAGGTGACGCCCGTGCATGTCTTCACTTCGGGTGATGCCGCCGAGCTGTTCCTCAACGGCAAATCGCTCGGGCTGAAGAAACGCGGCCCGCTTGAATACCGGCTGCGGTGGGACGATGTCGTCTATGAACCGGGTGAACTCAAGGTGGTCGCGTACAAGAACGGCGCCCGCTGGGCCGAAGACGTCGTGCGGACCGCCGGACCCGCGGTGAAACTCACCGCCCGAGTCGATCGCCCGAATCTTTCAGCCGATGGTTCCGATCTGGCGTACATCAAGGTGGCGATCGACGATGCCAACGGCACGCTGGTGCCGCGCTCGCACAATGTCGTGCAATTCGAGGTCTCCGGTCCCGCCGATGTGATCGCAACCGACAACGGCGACGCGACCAGCCTGCTGTCCTTTCAGTCGAAGGAAAGGCCGGCGTTCAACGGTCGGGTGCTGGCGATCGTCCGGACCCGGGCCGGCCAACCCGGCACCATCACGGTCCGGGCGACCAGTGACGGACTGGCTCCGGTCGAGCTGACGCTCACGAGCCGGTGACGCAAACGAAGGCCGTGCCTTCTGACGGCATCCGGGAGGTCGTCCCGGATGCCGTGCCCGGATTTGATCGGTGGTGAAAAAAAAGCCGGACGGCTGTAAACTATCGGCCGGCTGGAACGTCATTTCGCTCCCATGATCATCCGACTGCCGACCGTCCGACGTCTTTGTGCCGTCACCGCGCTCGCCGGTGGCGCATTGTTGGCCCGCGGCGCGGACACGCCTTCCGGGGCTCCGATCCAACCCAAGTCGGGCGATTTCGTGTTTTCGCTGCTGCCGAAGTCGCTGCAGCGAAATCCCGACCTCGAGATGACGGTGAACACCGAGTTCACGGATTACGGCCGGTTGTTGCGTCGGGTCACTCCGCAGCAGCCGATGTACTACATGACGTACGCGATCGGGTACCGCCAACTCGGCGAGGCCGTGGGCGGCGAGCACTCGCCGCCGCCGGCGCAGTTGGAGCAGGCGTTGAGGCAGTCGCTGGCGAAGAACGGATTTCTCCCTGCCACCCGCGAGCATGCTCCCTCGCTGGTCATCTTCTATTTTTGGGGCTCACACAACCGCATGGATCGGGAAATGGAGGCCCAATTTCCCGAACTCGCGGCAAAGTACCGGCTGGAACGCGCGATGCTGGTGGGCGGCCATCACGAAGTCGATACGATGGCCCGCGTCATGCAGTTCGGCGAAAACCTCACGGATCTGACGCCCCAGTACGAATACCTTCGCGACCAGATCGTTGACGACCTCTACTATGTTGTCGCGTCCGCCTACGACTTTACCGCTCTGACGCACAAGGAGCGGAAGCTGGTCTGGCGGACAACCATGACGGTCAACGCGCAGGGCGTTTCGATGAAGGAAACCCTGACTCCCCTGATCGCGACCGCCGCGCCGTACTTCGGCCGGGAAACGTCCGATCCGGTGATCGCGGAACGGCGGATCAGCCGGTGGGGCGTGATCATGGGTGAACCGCGGGTCGTCGAGGGACCGCAGCCGGCCCGGGCGCCGCAGGAAGCCGGCGGAGCGGCTTCCGCCTCGCCAAAACAGGCCGCTCCCACACCCGCGCCTCACAAGTAGCGCCCCACCCCCGAAAGTCGCGACGGAGACCGGCCGATCGTACGCGCGTACCCGCTCAACTCAGGTCGCGAATACTGCCGAATTCCGGATCAAAAAGCCGCCGATAGGTGCGTACGATCATGCCATCAGTCAAACCGGCCAGCCAGTCGCAGATCTGACGCGCCTTGCCAGACGGAGTGGGCGCCGCATCGATCAGCCGACCGACGCGCGGCGGAAGAATCCGGATCACGCGCGACGTCCGTTCGACATAGTTTCGCCAGCACGACTGCCACAGATCGAACATGACGCGCCGCGCCTTGTGCTCCATCTGCTGGAGTTGCGGGCTCTCGAAAATCACGTCGTTCGCCATTTTCTTGAAGAACAGGACCGTTCGCTCCGCCGCGGGTGAAACCGCCAGCTCGTACCGATAACGGTTGGTCCGATCCGACATGAAATTTTCGCGCTCGCGCAATCGGCACCCCTTGATGAACGAGCCGATCTTCTGGGAGAACAGGTTTTCGATCCGGTCGCGTCGGATCGCCTCGATGAGTTCGTCCAGCAATTGCTGGCGCGGCGCATCGATCGCCTCGCCGGCGGCCCAACGCTCGATCCGCTCGATGGTCAGATACCCTGCTTTCACGCCGTCGACGATGTCGTTCACCGAGTACGCGGCGTCGTCGGCCCAATCCATGATCTGGCATTCGACGCTCTTGAAGGAATTCAATGTCTCCCCGGCATGGAGCGCCGGCGGTAGCGCCGTCCCGCCGAACACGAAGGTCCGCACATTTTCCTGCGGGTCGTACAGGAAATGATTGCTCGGCGGCGCGGAAAACTCGCGGAACAGTTTCTTGTACTTCAGCACGCCATCGAGCAGCGCCCGCGTCGGCAGCATCCCATGCACGCCGTCCTCGTGCTGGTACATGGTTTCGGTCAGCAGGTGCAGCGTCTGGGCGTTCCCCTCGAACCCTCCCCACGGTATCATCAGTTCCTGCAGCGTCCGTTCCCCGGAATGGCCGAACGGCGGGTGTCCCAGGTCATGGGCGAGGCACACCGCCTCGACCAGGTCGCTGTCGATGAAGAAATCGTCGCGCAGGGGCGCGCCGAGTGTCCGCAGATAGTGACAGATCGAACGCCCAATCTGCGCCACCTCCATCGAATGCGTCAGCCGCGTCCGATAGAAGTCATACTCGCCCGACAGGAACACCTGGGTCTTCGACTGAAGCTTACGGAAAGCATGGGCGTGAATCAGCCGGTCGCGATCGATCTGGAACGCGTTTCGGTAGTCTGTTTTGCGTGCGCCGCCAAATGTTTCGCTGTCGAAGGGCTGGTAAAACCGGTTGGTCACGCGAGCAGTGAAGATGAAGCGCCGGCGAAAGTGAAAGTGAAAGTGTTGGTGATTGCGGCCAGAGAGCCGGCCTCGATGGCCCGGACGCGGAGGGTCGGCGCCGGGGCGCCCCCAGGCGATGCAGTCTCCTCGTCCTTCGGAGATTGGGTCACGGCGGGTTTCCAATCTCGTGTTTTTGACGGATGCTGGCACGTTACGACGTGTCGGCGGCCCGCGTTCTTCCGGAATCTGCCGCCGTCCGCCTTCAATCCCTGTGCCGCACGCGACCTTCTCGACTCCACTCGGTATCTGCGCGATCGCCTGGAACGACACCGGGCTGACGCGTTTCCTTCTGCCGGACCCGGACCGCGGCACGAGCGACACCGAGTCCGATCCGCCGGCCTGGGTGGCGGAGATCATCGCCCGCGTGCGACGGCACCTCGGCGGCGAACCGCAGGACTTCGCGGACGTGCGCTTCGACTTTTCGCGCGTGGCAAGATTCAACCGGGATGTGCTCGTGGCGACACTGGCGGTCAAAGCCGGCCGGACCGCGACGTACGGTGAGATTGCCGCGACGATTGGACAGCCGCCGGCCGCAAGCCGCGCGGTCGGCGCAGCGTTGGGCGCGAACCCCTGGCCGCTGTTGATCCCCTGCCACCGGATTCTGGCGGCGGGCGGACGGATGAACGGATTCTCCGGACCGGGCGGGGTCGCGACGAAAGCCAGATTGCTCGCCCTCGAGGGGGCCCAATTGCTCTAGGGGATTTGCGCGGCGAAGCACGCACCCGGAGGCGCTCCGCCTCGGGAAAACGGCATGGGGCGCGCTCGCTCGACAGTGGCTCCCTGTGCCATACGCTGCAGCACATGAGAAAAATGCGCGCGATCGCAAAATCCCGCCCGGGGCCCGGCCTCGATCTGGTCGAGGTGCCCATGCCCGAGCCCGGAATCAACGACGTGCTGATCAAGATCAAGCAGACCTCGATCTGCGGAACCGACGTTCACATCTACAACTGGGATGCCTGGGCGGAACGGACCATCCGGCCGCCGATGGTGGTCGGCCACGAGTTTGTCGGGGAGATTGCCGCGGTCGGGGCGAACGTCCAGGGATTCAAGCCCGGCGACCTCGTTGACGGCGAGGGACACATCGTCTGTGGCCAGTGTCGCAACTGCCTCGCCGGCCGGCGGCACCTCTGCAAGAACACGAAAGGCGTCGGCGTGAATCGCGATGGCGCGTTTGCCGAGTATCTCTGCCTTCCCGCCACCAACGCCGTGCACGTTGATCCGGCCATTCCGCTGGACGTGCTGTCCTGCTTCGATCCGCTCGGCAATGCCGTGCACACGACGCTGCAGTTTGACCTGGTCGGTGAGGACGTGCTCATCACCGGAGCGGGACCAATCGGTTGCATGGCCGTCGCAATCGCCCGCAAGGCGGGCGCACGCAACGTCGTGATCAGCGACGTCAATCCGGACCGGCTCGCGCTCGCCCAGCGGATGGGCGCGACGAGGACGGTCGACGTGACGAAGGAGAAGCTCACCGACGTACAGCGGGAACTCGAGATGAAGGAGGGATTCGACGTCGGACTCGAGATGTCGGGAAACCCGCGCGCCCTGAGCGACATGATCGACAACATGTACCATGGAGGGCGGATTGCCCTGCTCGGGATCATCCCGGAAAAGGCGGCGATCGACTGGAACAAGGTCGTGTTCAACATGCTCACGATCCGCGGCATTTACGGCCGCGAAATGTACGAGACGTGGTACAAGATGACCGCGCTCATCCAGAGCGGCCTCGATATCTCTCCGGTGATTACGCACCGGATGCCGTTTACGGAATTCGAACGCGGCTTCGAATTGATGCGCTCAGGCAAAAGTGGAAAGATCGTTTTGAATTGGGACTGAACA
>DASZYH010000080.1:0-6792 GCA_035545515.1 Opitutaceae bacterium | reverse complement strand
ATCGATGCGTTTCCCTGTCACGGCGATTTGTCCGCCGTAGCGTCAGCGAAGAACGAATCCCCGGCGAAGGCGCAGCGCGCTCGCCGCGCGAGTCGGATCGGGAAATGGAAATGGCCTCACGCGGAGACGCGGAGGTCGCGGCGCTGATCAGAGAACGTAGCCGAAGTCGTGAGACTTTGGCGGGATCACCCTTCGAATCCTTCGCGCCCTTCGCGAGACACTCGGATTGTTCGCGGAACGATGCGAGGGCCACTCGCTCACGCTCGCAGCCACGGATCGGCTTGATCTCCCCGCTTCGAGGAAGCGGGTGAAGACAACGGAGGCATTGAGCAGAACCACTCTAGAATTGGGCGGAAGACGCGCGTGAATTGGCGGCCAAGGGACTGGCCGCCCTACCAGGTCAACTAGGGTTTCCGGGGCCTTAACTCTCAACAGCCAGCCAATTCAGCCCTCCGCGGCTCCGCGCTCTCCACGTGAGTTGGATCGGGAATCGGAAATGGCCTCACGCGGAGACGCGGAGGTCGCGGCGCTGATCAGAGAACGTAGCCGAAGTCGTGAGACTTTGGCCGGATCACCCTTCGAATCCTTCGCGCCCTTCGCGAGACACTCGGATTGTTTGCGGAACGATGCGAGGGCCACTCGCTCACGCTCGCAGCCACGGATCGGCTTGCTCTCGCTCGCCGCTACGAGGGCCCGAATGAACGATCGCGGTTCATTTTTCAGTATTCGCGCGTTTGGTCTCCGCGCCTCTGCGTGAGCTCGTTCCGGTTCGGGCCAAAATCTCACGAGTTCGGCTCCGTGGGTAGGGCGGCGAGTCCCTTCGCCGCCATCAGATCTTGGCGCGGATGGGACTCCGCGCGCTACCGGCTCTCAATGCTCAACACTCAACTCTCAACACTCACGCTCAACACTCAACGCGATGAGGACATCGCGTTCCACCTTCGCTGAAGCTACGGCGGACACAGTCGCAGCTACGAAATCCGGCACCAACTACCAACTACCAACTACCAACTACCAACTACCAACTACCAAGCACCAACTACCAATTACAAACTACTCGGCGACGCCTTCGAAGACCACGCCGAGGGTCTGCCAGTCGGAGTAGCGCACGAACTGGGTCGCGCCGGCGGCTACGGCGGTCGTGGACTGATCCCGGCCGGAGATGAACACGATGGGAATAGTCCGGTTGATGGCGCGGAGCCGCCGCACCACCTCCAACCCATCCACATCGAGGCTTCGATGGACGATGAACCCCCGCCAGGTCCCAGTGGCCGCGGCCGCTCTCGCGGCGTCGCCGTCGCGTACCATCTGAATTTCGGCGCCGGCGAATTTCCGCCTGAGCGCCCGCTCGATCAGAAACCCGCCGTCCTCGTCATCCTCCACGATCAGGAAACGCATCTCTCCGCTCATGCGTAGCGGATTATTTGGACCACGATCGTTGGCAAATTTTTCGGGGTCGGGTGTGTCCCTAGGTTTTCGCCTCGCAAGAACCTCCCTGGGGGCGCCGCTTCGCCGGCGGGGAGCGGCCCGAGGTCGTTGGCGACTGGATACGAACGGATTGACGTCGTGCTACGGCGCGATCTCCCGTCGGGTCAATTCGTCGCCGGCGGCGTCAGCCATGGACCGGATCCGCGAGCGGCTTGGACGGAATCGGATCCTGCTGCTGCAACTTCCTGAATACGGTGTCGAACGTGAGGCCGGCGATGAACCCGAACGCGACGGCCGTGGCCAGCACGATCAACTGATGCGGGTCGGGATTCGCCGCGAGCTGACTGGTCACGTACAGGACGCCGCAAATCGCGCCCGCGGCGAGCCCGAGCATCGTCGTCCGCAATGTCGGTGTGCCGGCGTCGGGGATGAACATCCGGATCGTGGATCCCGACATGCCGGCGAGCATCGGGGCGAGGAACAGCAGGAAGACGAACGCCCGCGCGGCCGCCGGGACCGATTTCGCCGTCACGAGCCAATGGCCAATCGGCAGGGTCAGGATCCACGCGACGACCAGGACGATCGCCATGACCAGCCACGCGGTGCCGGACAGCCGCCGCATCTGCCGGCGCCGCCGGTCGATCTGGCGAGCCAGCGAGTCCACCCATCGGCCGATGAGTTCGCCATCGGGCTCGATCCCCATCTCCGCGATCTCCGCCGGGGTCGCCAGACCCTGGCGGCTCATTGATGTCCAGATCTTCTCGCCGCTCCCGCCGTAGGTGCGCAACGCGAGCATCGGAATCCGATGGGCCAGGGCGAGGATGCCGATGATGAAACTGGCCTGGCCGCCGCCGATGACGATGAGGCCGTCCGCCGTCGCGAGGGACCCGTAGTAGGAGACCTCCCAGTCCGGCGCGTGGTCGACGATCGGCTGGAAGCGGTTGCGGTGCTCGGCGTATTCGGGAAACCCGGCCGGGCCCTTCTGGTGCGACGCATAGAGAACGCGGATCGCGTGGTCCGTCGTGGCGTGCCGGACATAGCCGCGCACGACGTCGCGTTCGATGAAGTCGCCCGCGTAGACGGTGAGACCGTAGCCGTGCCGGGCCAGTTGCGCGCCGAGCGACTCGGCGGTGGCGTGCGCCTCCGCCGCATTGCGGATGGGCGGGTCGTAGGTTCGGCTTGCGCTGACGCTGCCGACAATCGAGATGTACTTCAGGGCGGGCTTCATGATGAGCGCAGGTCGGTGCGTCGGTCCCGCGGTGGGCCGCGACGACGCGGAAGGTTTCGTGCCACCACTCAGGGCCTCGGGCCCTCGAGGAAGTAGACGGCGACGGCGAATTCGAAGCAGTTGATCATTTCCTGGTTTTCCTCGAAGCCCGTGCGGAATCCGAGGGCCTCCTGCACTTCGCGGATGCTGTCGTCGTCCGCCGCCAGCACGGCGAACACGATGTGTTCGTAGAATTTTTCCATGTAACGCTTCGCCTTCTGCTCGGCCTCCGTCCGGTTCGGAAGATGGCGTTTTTCCACCAGCCGGTCCGCTTTCACCTGGATCCACTCGCGGGTGCGCGCGTTGTCGAGCAACCGGCCATCGGCCCCGACGTAATGCGCCAGGAGATGCGTGCCGATCGGTTCGAAGGCCACTTGCGCGGCCTTGTGGGAGTTGTCCTCGACGAGCTTCCGAAGCTCGAGCGCGGCCCACACGTAGTCGTCGACGGATTGGGTGATTCCCCAGCCGCGTCCCTTTTCGAGCCAGCGGTAATACGCCTTCAGCGCGACCACCCGCTCCAGCCACATTCGGCCGTCGCGACCTTCAAGCCGCCAGTACGAGTCGGGACCGACATCGTAAACGAGATCGACGCGGCGCTCGATGATGTCGGCGGCAAGGTGGGTTTCCGCCAGCGCCCAGTCCGCTTTTTCCCGGACCCACGCCACGTCACTGCCGAAATGCTCGCGGTACGCCGCCGTCATCTCGTCGATCGAACGCGCGTTGTTCCAGGTCGTGATGCGGTCGCGCCCGAAACGGTCGGCCCGGTTGGCGACCAGTTCCTCCAGCGTCGTGTCGCTCGCCGGGGCGGGGCCGGCGGACTCGACCGCCGGCGGCGGCGGCATGGCCACGTCGACCTTGACGCCCAGGCCGGGCATGGCGCTGCGCCATTGCTCGAGCGTGTCGCAGAACCAGAGGTAATCTTCACGTTGCCGCGCGGTCTTCGCAGCCGCGGGCAGGTCGGAAAGAAACCCCGCGAGCTTCACGTCGAAATCCAGGTGCGGTTCGCCCGGGCGCAGCCGGCAAAAATCATCGAAGAGCTCGCGATGCTCGCTCTTGAGTGTCTGTAGGTCCGTCATGATGTCACCTCCACGTGTCCTGCGGTGTCGGGTTCCCTGCACTTGGCGACAAACGTGTCGCAGATTCGCTTCACGAGTTTTCGGATCACGGCGTTCGCCGTGAACGTGAGTTCCTGGGCGGACGATCGCAGCGAGTGAATCACGTTGAACAGGTCGCCGCTTTTGGGCGCGCCCGTATGCGGAAGGTCGACCTGGGCCCGGGCGTGGTCGTAGGCCGCCCGATGCTCGTTGATCCGCCGCGCGAGCTCCTCGAAGTCGTCCTTGCACGGTTTCACCGAGGGATCCGTTTCGCCGTAGATCTGGATGAGCGTTGCGAGGTGGTTTCGGGCCAGCGCAAGATTTCCGGTCGACCAGAGGACGACTTCCACGTGACTGGCGTAGTACTGCTTGTAGTCGGCCCATTCCTGGTAGAATCCCACAAACGGGTTGCGGGTGCGGGACGGATAGGACCCGCAGTCGGCGTAGAGGTGGTTGAGGGTTGGCATCTCGCCCTCAATCGCATTGCAGACGTCGATGGCGTAGGTGAGCGCCTGCTTGGCGTAGATCCAGAACGGCGGCTCCAGGATGATGCCGTCGGTGGCCTTCAGGGCGTGCGTGCCGGGGATGTCGTCGAGGATCGCCCACGCCTCGGCCCGCCGCGCCTGAAGGTCCTGGAGTGCGATGACGAGCTTGTTGATGAGCGCCTTGCGGCCGGCCTCGGTCGCGAGATCCTGCTCCCGGTAGACGAAAGCCCCGCGGTTGCGCACGTCGACCGGCAGCAGCTCCGGATCGGTGGTCATGACCAGCGTGGGCTTGCCGAGCGCGTCGGCCAGGCCGAGCTCGTACATGACGTTGGCGTTGGGCTTGCCGTCC
Organism: Opitutaceae bacterium; assembly: GCA_035545515.1. GTDB lineage: Bacteria > Verrucomicrobiota > Verrucomicrobiia > Opitutales > Opitutaceae > ER46. Next base: position 2,169 of record DASZYH010000080.1, on the reverse strand, counting down.
GGGCCTGGGGTGCAGATCGCGATCAGCACGGGGGCCTGGGTGATGCTGAGACGGATCGTGGCGACGATGTCGCGAGCGAGCGTTTCCTGATTGATCCAGAACACGCCGAGCCGCGCCTTCACCAGAGCCTTCTCGACGATGTCGGTGATCGGATGGTCGGCTCCCTTGGCGACGGCGAACGGAAATGCGACGAAGCACTTGTCCGTGATGTCGGCGACATCGACCGCAATGACGTAGGGCATGGCGTTATCTCCGGTGGGGCAGTGGGAGCAACGATGCCGGTGAACGTGGGGTGTGTAAGGAGGAGCCTGCCCGAGCGCGCGGCTGAATCCAATGCCGATTATTACTGGATTTCCGGTAGTCGCGCCGGGTGGCTACGGCGAGTACGGACGCCGCCGATCGGAACGCGAGACAGACGTTGTCGGCCTCGGGTGGCAATGCGGCCGCCCGGTCGGGGCCGCATCGCACCGGCGCCCGAATTCCGGCGTTGGATCGGAATGCTCCCGGATGCCGGCCGTGTCCCTCCTGGTTTCTTTGCCCTGAACGTCAGCCCGATCCAGGCCGCGGGATGCTCGGGGCTACCAGGAAATCCGCAGCAGGGTGAGGCCGGTGGAATCGCCCATGAACCCGAATTCGACCGGGCCGGCTCGAAGCAGGACGCCGCCCCGGGTAAGCGAGAAGCGGTCCAGCTTGGCCTGCTGTTCCTGGCGCTGGAGCTTGGCCTCGAGCCCGACCGGGAGGTGGGAGCCGACGACCTTGAACGGCTCCATCACCAGCACGGGGCCGGGGTTCGCCGGAGGCTTCGGCTCCGGCACGCGCGGCGTCGGAAGGTAGTAGGGCATCGCCGCCTGCAGCAGCTTGAACGTCTGCTTCGTCGTCTCCGGATGCGGCCGGTCCTGGGCCGAGATCCCGGATGGCCAGGGAGCGAGAAGCGCAATTGCGATGAACCAGAATTTCATCCCGGCCGCTTGGAGGAAGTGGCCGGTGACATCTCTGCGTACGCCTTCGTTCCCAGACTTTCTACGGCCGCACCACCGGAAACGCGTTTGTGGTTTGGTTTGTCAGGTAATATCCGGATTCTGAAGCCGGGCCACAGGGTCGCCGGAGCGGCGGAGCCGCAATCGCGCAAAGGGAATGAAGCGCAACGACGCCAAGGCGCAAAGGCCGTGCGAAGAAAGGCGCTGAGGGGACGCCTGCGGCGTCGATGCTGTAGGTCTCTCTGCTCTCGACTGGTCGGGCGATGGATTGGTTGGATCGATAGCCCTCTACGAGTTTATCGATTAACCGGGGTTAACCGCGATCGGGTAGACTGGGGAAGTTCTCCCCATGACCAGCTATCCAATCAATCTCCTCGGCGGCTGGGCCTGTTTTCTCGCCGGTGCCCTGTCGGGAATGCTGATCGGCCTGCGATTTCACCGACCCGAATGGCTCGGCGGTTACGACAGTCTGCCCCGAAGGATGGTCCGGCTCGGACACATTGCGTTCTTCGGTCTAGGGCTGATCAACATCCTCTTCGCATTGTCCAATCCGGCCGGTTCGCCGGCCGGTGGCGTTGGTTCGGTTCTGCTGCTCATCGGTGCCGCAACGATGCCGACGAACTGTTTTCTGTCCGCATGGCGCGGCTGGTTTCGTCACGCGTTCTTCATCCCAGCCGGTGCCACCGCCGGCGGCATCCTGGCCATGATGGTCCATTTGCTATGAAAATCGGATTCATTGCCCTGTCGGGTGTTCGCGTCATTGACCCCGAGCTCCACCGCATCGGGATAAACCTGCCGGGCTTTGTCGAACGCAGCAAGGTCATCGCCTCACTCCCGAGCCTTGGTCTGTTGACGCTGGCGGGAATGACCGGACCCGAGCACGAGATGGCGTACGTTGAGGTGCCCGATGTCGATGAACCGACGACTTGGGCACGGCTCCAGGCGCACAAATTCGACGTGGTCGCCGTCTCGAGTTTCACGGCGATGATCGGCGATGCGTATCGACTCGCAGACCGCTTCCGGTCCGCGGGAGTCCGGGTGCTCCTCGGCGGGCTGCACGTGACACTCTGCCCGGATGAAGCGGCGGCGCATGCGGACGCGATCGTGGTCGGCGAGGCCGAGCCCGTGTGGCCGGTGCTGCTGGCCGATCTGGTGGCGGGACGACTCCAGCCATGCTATCGGGCGACGGCTC
>DASZYH010000079.1:0-45007 GCA_035545515.1 Opitutaceae bacterium | reverse complement strand
GCGGAAAAGTGGAAACTTGGGAAACGTTCGAAAGAAGAAACGGCCGGGCGATCGGACGCGGGCGGAAAAGCTGAAACTTGGGAAACGGGCGAAAGAAGAAACGAGTGAGCGGCAGGACGCGGGCGGAAAAGTGGAAACTTGGGAAACGTTTGAAAGAAGAAACGGGACGGTGGGGGAGCACGGCGGGGGCGGGGGAGGGCCAAAATCTTACGATTTCGGCTACGGGGGTGGCGGAGCTGGCGTGGAACGGCGGCGTAAAGTCGCCCGGGGGCAGAGCCAAAATCTTACGATTTCGGCTACGGGGGTGGCGGAGCTGGCGTGGAACGGCTCTGGAAAATCGCTTCGGGGGCGGGCAACGCGATGCGGACATCGCGTTCCACCGACTTCCGGCGGGCGAGTTTCCGTTTTCGCGTTTCGCGTTTAACACGCACATTCGCGTCTTGTCATGCGGCGGCGGGAGGTGAGCGTCGGGGGCACGCCATGACGCCGTCACATTCGGGATCGCTGCGCCTGTTCCGGTTCGCCGGGATCCAGGTTTACCTGCACTGGTCGTGGTTTGTCGTCGCGCTGTACGAAATCTCGTCGCGGATGGGGAGCTACCGCTCGCCGATGTGGAACGTGGCGGAGTACCTCACGCTGTTCGCGGTGGTGACGATGCACGAGTTCGGGCATGCGCTGGCCTGTCGGCAGACGGGCGGCGAGGCGCGGGAAATCATTCTCTGGCCGCTGGGCGGCATCGCGTTCGTGGCACCGCCGCAGCGGCCCGGCGCGCAGTTGTGGAGCATCGCGGCGGGGCCGCTCGTCAACGTCGTGCTCGCGCCGGTCTTCTGGCTGCTGTTTGTGGCGAGCGCGGCGTGGAGCCGGTCGCCGGACGTGGCGCGCTTCCTCCTCGATATGTTCGCGCTGAACGTATTCCTGCTGAAGTTCAACCTGCTGCCGGTGTACCCGCTGGATGGCGGACAGATTCTCCGCTCGCTGCTGTGGTTCGTCTTCGGACGCGCGAAGAGCCTCAAGATCGCGGCCGTGCTCGGCCTCGTCGCGATCGCGGGCGCGGCGGGCTACGTGCTGCTGCGCTGGTCGCCCGACAACTGGCTGTGGCCGGCGGTGTTCGCGATTTTCCTCGGGCAGCGCTGCTGGGTGGGGCTGCGCGAGGCGCGGTATCTGACGGCGCTGGAGCGGATGCCGCGGCACACGGGATTCGCGTGCCCGACCTGTCACGCGGCGCCGCCCGGCGGCCCGATCTGGCTATGCCGGGCGTGCCGGCGCGCGTTCGATCCGTTTTCGACGAATGCGATCTGCCCGCACTGCCGGACGCCGCAGCAGGCGACGGTCTGCGTCAATTGCGGGTCGGCGCATCCGATCGACGCCTGGCGGACGCAGGAGCAGCCGCCGGTGATCGACGTGTAGAGGGGTGTAACGTGAGCGCTAGCCGCGGTAGGGCGCGGAGCCTGCCCTCCGGAGCGCTCGGGCAAAGGAGGGTCCCTTCCGCGCCATGGTTGGATGCAGGGCGGGGTCGCCGGACCCCGCCATGGCTGGGAGCGGAGTCCCAGCCCTACCCGGGGCTGAGCCCCGAGGCGGCGTCAGGCCGAGGGTGCGGCGACGGGGGTGCCGGGGGCGCCGAGGACGCGCTGCACGTCGCCGAGGAGCCGCTCCGGGCGAAACGGTTTCTTGATGAAATCGGAGACCTTCTGTCCGAGGAAGCCGCTGACGACCGTGCCGCGCGAGTCGCCCGAGCAGACGATGACCGGCAGCCGCTGATGGGACGGCGATTGCCGCAACGCCTGGAGGAAGTTCAGCCCGGTGTCCGACGCGTCGCCCAGGTTGTGGTCGAGGAGCAGGAGACCGATGTCCGGATCGGCATCGAGCAACTGGCGCGCCTGGGCGCCGGTCGAGGCCGATGCGCAGAGATAGCCGGCGCCGCGCAGGATGGTGGAAAGGAAGCCCGCGACATTGGGGTCGTCTTCGACAATGAGGATTTTGGCCATCGGAAACGCGCCCGAACCGGGCAGCGACAACGCGCGCCCGTTCGAAAACCGGCGCGCGGCCACGCGGAAGGGGCAGCATTCACTTTTTCGGCCAATCCGGACGCGGCTAAATCCCGGTGAAAGAAGGTTCGGACGGGTGTGACGCCGGCGCCGGCGCGGGTACACACTCCGGGCCAAGAGCTTAACCCGGCGCGTCCCGGGCGAACGGCCGAACGTTTACGAACCGTAAAACCGCGGGGCCGCGGGGGCCGCGACCGTCACTGCAGCTTCAGGTGGTGAACCGCGAGGGTCGTGCCGATCTCGTGCTGGTAGGTCGCGAGCGCCCGCCACTGGTCCGCGATCGCGTGCACCTGGCTGGCCTGCACGGCCGCGAGTTGCTCCTGCAGTTGCAGGACGAGAAAGGTCGAACTCGTGCCGGCCTTGAACCGCTTTTCCTCGGCATCGAGCGCCTGCTGCGCGAGTTCGTACGCGTGGGTGGTCGCCTGGACGCGTTGGGCGGTGGTCTCGAGCTGGCCGATGGCGGAGGCGACGCTGAGCGCGATGTCCTGTTCGAGGCGGACGAGGTCCGCCTGCGACTGCTGGAGCGAAAGCTTGGCCGCGCGGGCCCGACCCCGGCCCTGGGCGAACGTGAGGGGAATGGACACGACCATGCCGGCGGAGTATGCGCGATGCTCGCGGTTCCTGACCTGGGCGCGGCTGGCGGCGAAGCTCGGGTCGAGACCGTTGTAGCCGTAGCTGCCGACGAAATCGAGACGTGGGAGCAGTTCGTTGCGGGCCAGCGCGGCATTCGCGCGCAGCTTGGTCACCCCCGCGCGCGCCGCCTGGTAGTCGGGACGAAGCTCGAGGGCGCTCCGCAAGTCGGCGGCGCCATCAACAGCCACCGTCGGCGCGGGGGTCAGAGGCTCAACGGCCAGCTCCGGGCCGTCGGGAATAAAGCGCCCTTCGCCGGTCAGTTCGCGCAGCCGGTTCTCCAGGTCGTGAACACCGCGACGGGCGATGAGGACCTGCTCCTCGCGGTTGGCCGCGCGGGCGCGGGCCTGGGTGACATCGGCGTCCGAAATGCTCCCGACGCGATTGCGCTTTTCGTTGTCCCGGACGAGCTGCGACGCCAGGTCGCGGGAGCGCGACGCGATGGTGAGCATCTCGCGCGCTTCGGCGAGGTCGTCGTAGGCGATGATCACGGTCGTGACCGTGTCGATGACTGTCTGGCGGTATTGCCAGTCCGAGATCGTCCGATCGGCCTTCGCGATTCTCAGGTTGGCGAGATTTGCGCCGAACCCGAAGCCGCGGAGCAGCGGCTGCGTGACGGTGAGGCCGCCGAACGTGAGATAATTGTCGGTGAAGAAGTTCGAGGTGCCGCGCTGGTTGGTCGCGGTGCCGCCCAGTTGATAGGTCAGACCCCACGGGGTGGCGCCTTCGAGCGCGAGCGAGTAGTCGTCCTCCTTCGTGAGCTGGTTGACCAGCAGCGCGTTGGAACTCGGGAGGTAGCTTTCGCTATAGCTGCGCCGAAACGTCAGCGCGGGATCGAACTGGCCGTAGGCGGCGAGCACGTTGGCGCGGCCGATGCCCGGCGAGTACGAGCTGACCTTGATCCGCTGGTTGCGCTGGAGTGCGAGCGAGATCGCCTGGTCGAGCGACATCGGCGTGGCGGCCGGAGCGGCGGGGGTGCTGGCATCGGCCGGGGCGGGGGCGGCGGCGGGCGCCGGCTCGGGCGCGGCCGTCCCTGGAATCGCGGCACCGAGAAGCCCGGCCAGCGTGATCGCGCACGAAAACGTCGAGCGTCGCAGCGCGGGGAGAAGCGGGCGTGGAATCATCATGGTACTAGCCCACCAGCATGCCGTCGGCGAGGCGGATGACCCGCGTCCCGTACGAAGCGTTTTCATTGGAATGGGTGACCTGCACGATCGTCGTGCCGTCCTGCTCGTTCAGCTTCTTGAACAGCTCCATGATTTCGCGGCCCTGGTCCGAGTGCAGGTTGCCCGTCGGCTCGTCGGCCAGCAGGAGCGCCGGTTTCGCGACCAATGCCCGCGCGACGCCGACGAGCTGCTGCTGTCCGCCCGAAAGCTGGCTGGGATAGAGGTCCTTCTTGCCGACGATGTGGAAGCGATCGAGCGCGTCGCAGACGATGCTGTCCCGCTCGCGCTTCGGGATGTCGCGGTAAGACAACGGCACCTCGAGGTTCTCGTACACGGTGAGGTCGTCCAGCAGGTGATAACTCTGAAACACGAAGCCGATGTTCCGCTTCTGGAGATCGAACCGGCGCTTCTTGTCGAGCTGGTGCACGGGCTGGCCGAGCAGCGTGTACTCGCCGTCCCAGCCAGCGTCGTGCAGTCCCAGGATGTGGAGCAGCGTCGATTTTCCGGAGCCCGAGGGGCCCATGATGGAGAGGAACTCGCCCTCGGCGACGTCGATGTTGATGTTGCGAAGCGCGTAATAGGGACCGCCTTTCAGCGGGTACACACGATCGACATGGCGGAGTGAGATCATTGGCGGAAGCGTGGCGGCCGGGATTGGGCCGGGCGCCGCACTTAGCAGCGGCTGTGCCGCGGGCCGCCGCTTCGTGTAACCACATGGCGGCCCGGGAATACCAATTCTCCCGCTGCCAGGCGTGAAGCGACCGTCGTTCGTTTCCGGAATCCCGGCGTCCCAAAACCGGAATTCGTCGCAAGCGCATCGCTGCCAACGCAGCGAGCGGCGGCGCGCGAGAGGCCGGTTCAGCGCTCGGACGGCCGGGCTGGCGTCATTGCGGGCCGCCCATCGGAAGCCGGTTTGATCAGCGGGACATTTCCATCCGTCAACGCGACCGACGTTTTCCACTCGGCCACGTGGCGTTCCTCCTGGCGGGCCTTCGGGAGGCACTCGGGATAATTCCGGCGGATGAAATCGATCGCCTTCTCGCGCAGCTCGCAACGGAGGTTCCACGCCATCCCCGAATCCGGCGTGCTGGCCAGGACGCGGATCTGCATGCAGCGATCGTCGGAGTCGACGACCTGCACGCCGAACACCTTGCGGTCCCAAAACTTCGACTTCGCGATCTCCTGCTGCATGAACCGCCGGAATTCGTCGACGGGCAGCGAAAAATCGACCTTCAGTACCAGCGGGGAGAGGAGCGCGCCGGCCCCGTGCGTCCAGTTCTGGAACGGTTTCTCGATGAAATAGCTGATGGGGAGCACCTGGCGCCGGGAATCCCAGGTCCGGGCGATGACGTAGGTCAGCGTGATCTCCTCGATGATGGCGAAGTCGCCCTCGACGATGACCTGGTCGCCGAGGCGGATCGGCTGCGTGAGGGCAATCTGGATACCGGCGAAAAGGTTCCCGAGACTCCGCTGGGCGGCGATGCCGAGGACGATGCCCGCGATGCCGGCGGAGGCGAGGATGCTCCGGCCGATGTCGCGCACCTCCTCGAACATCATCAGCACGGCGGCGAACGCGAAGAGGCCGAGGAGCACCAGCGCGATCCGCCGCAGCATGCGGATCCGCGTGTAAAGCGCGCGCCGTTCGCCGGGCGCGGTGTCGGCGAGGCCGTCGGGGCCAAGGATGGCGGCGTCGACGAGGATGATGGCGCGGCGGACCGTCCACGTGATCGCCGCAATCAGGCTGATGGCCAGGAGCTTCTGGGCGATCAGCATGCCCGCCGCCGACAGCGGCCAGAGCCGCACGAAGAGGTAGGCCGCGAGAATCGGAACGACCACGCGCAATCCCGTGCCGAGCAGGGGCAGGAGGACATCGTCGAGCTTTCCCGGGGTCCGGCCGGCGGCGCGCCGCAGCCGCGCGTCCACCACGAGCGTGCCCCGGTAAAAGTACCACACGAACCCGATGAACAGGCCGAGCGTGGTCAGATGATCGAGCCCGCCCCCGAGCCATTTCCAGTCGTTCGCGACCCAATCGCTCGCCACGACGACATGGGCGATGGCAAACAGGACATAATACCAGGCGACGAAGGTGACCGGCCCGATGGCGGCGCGGACCAGCTCGGCGAGGACGTGGCGGTCCTCGTCCGGGGCACGGACGTGCATCTGGCGCGTGGTGCGATGCAGAATCCGCCGGACGAGGGAGACCGACAGGAGCGCGATCGCGAGCAGCGCGGCGATGAGCTGCACCCGGGGATCCGGCACGAAATTCATCCCGCCACAGTCACGCAAAGACGACGGCGGTGGCATCGGTATTCCTCCGGTCCGGCGCTGCGGAACGCGCCCCGATCAGACGTTGCCGCATTGCCAGCCAGGCTTTTCACCGTATGGTCGGCGGCCCGCGGCGGCCCCTGCCCGCGCCGCCCTATCCCATGACGTCACAACCCTCCCCCGCCCCTTCGCGTCGGCCGTCGCTCCTGCGTCACGCCACGCTCCTCCTGGCGCCGCTGCTCGCGCATCCGCTCGCCGCCCGCGCGGCGCCGCCGCCCGCCTCGGCGACCGCTCCGAACATCCTCTTCATCCTCGCCGACGATCTCGGCTACGGCGACCTCGGGTGCTACGGCCAGAAGGAGATCCAGACGCCCAACCTCGACCGGCTGGCCGCCGAGGGCGTGCGTTTCACCCAGTTCTACAGCGGCGCGCCCGTCTGCGCACCCGCGCGCAACACGCTCATGACCGGGCAGAACACCGGCCACACGACGATCCGCGGCAACGCGAAGATCAACCTGACCCCGGACGACACGACGGTCGCGCAGGTGCTGCGGCAGGCCGGCTATGCGACCGGACTGATCGGGAAGTGGGGCCTCGGCCGGGAAGACTCCGAGGGCGACCCGACGCACAAGGGATTCGACTACTTCTTCGGCTACGTCGACCAGACGATGGCCCACAACTACTACCCGACGTTCCTGGTGCGGAACGAAACGCGCGTGCCGCTCCGGAACGTCGTGCCCCACCCGGGACCCTACAACCAGGGCGTGGCGACCGTGAAGCTGGACTACACCCCCGATTTGCTCGCGAAGGACGCGGTGACGTACGTGCGCGAGCACCGCGACCACCGCTTCTTCCTTTATTTCGCGCCGACGCTGCCGCACGCGAACGATGAAGCGAAGCCCGACGGCATGGAGGTGCCGGATTACGGGCCCTATGCCCACAAGGTCTGGCCGACGCCGGAAAAAGGTTACGCCGCGATGGTCACGCGCCTCGACACACAGGTCGGCGAGCTCCTGCGCGAACTGCATCAGCTCGGCCTGGACGACAAGACGATCGTGTTCTTCACCTCGGACAACGGCCCGCACGCGGAAGGCGGCAACAACCCCGCGTTTTTCGACTCGAGCGGCGGCCTGCGCGGGAAGAAGCGCGACGTGTACGAAGGCGGGATACGCGAGCCGATGATCGTGCGCTGGCCGGGACACACGCACGCCGGCACGACCTCCGATTACGTGGGTTATTTCCCCGATTTCCTGCCGACGGCCGCCGCGATGGCCGGCGTGCCCGCGCCGGCCCACCTGGACGGCATCAGCTTCCTGCCCGCGATCCTCGGCGACGAGGCCGCGCAGCCGCGGCACAAATACCTGTATTGGGAATTCTACGAGGGTGCGTCGTCGCAGGCGGTGCGCCTGGGCAACTGGAAGGGGGTTCGGATCCCGATGCTGAAGGGCCCGATCGAGCTGTACGACCTGACGACCGACCGGCACGAGGACCACGACGTGGCGGCGGAACACCCGGACATCGTCGCGCGGATTGCCGCGATCATGGACAAGGCGCACGTTCCGTCGCCGCTGTGGAAACCGGGAGCGCCGGCGAATCCCGGCGCGCCGACGCCGGCCCGGCACTAGGGGCCGCGTCACCAATCGTCGCTGCGAAACGGGGCGGCGGGAAGCCCGGCCCCGTTGTACAGGTTCCCATCCGGTGCATCCCGCCAGGCGTAACGCACGGCCACGGGGTCCTTCACCTGCGGAGAGGACACCAGCAGGGTGTCGCCGTTGATCCGCCCGGTGGCCGGATAGAACACGCGGTCCGCTCCTGCGAGTTCCAGCGCCTGCGGCGGGCGGTCGTGCGCGAGCAGGCCGTTGCCAGCGTTGCGGAAATGGACGCGCATCGCGATGCCCTCGCGCTCCGCCCGCTCGAACACCGGGCCGCTGTCATCGCCGACGACGTCGTACACCCGGCATTTCGCCAGCAATGCGAGTCGATGGGCGACCTCGGCCGCGGCATCGATGTCGTTCGGCTCGCCGAGGTCGACGGTGATGATCTGACCGGTGTTCGGCAGCGCGAGGACCTGCGTTTGCGCGTCGCGGATCCAGGCGGCGGAGTTGTCCCCGGCCGCCGGGCGGCGGACCTTGGGCAGATTGATCCAAAAGAACGGGGCGTCGGGGCAGCCGAAATGGGCGCGCCACGACAGGACCAGGGCCGTGAGCCGCGCACGATAGTCCGCGGCGGTGCCCGACTCGCCCTCGCCGGGGCTCCAGAGCGCGCCCCGCACGGCAAACGGCACGAGCGGATTGACCATGCCGTCGAACAGACCCGACGGCGACCATGGGCCGCCGGCGACGGCCGGCACGGGCGCGACGGGGGGCGGGTGCTGTCTTGCCCAGAGGGCAGCCGCGCGGGCGCCCCGCTTCTGGGCGACTGCCTCCGCGGCTTTCCAGGCCGCCAGATCCTTTTCGTACGCGGCCTGAAGCTCCGGGTAGCGGGCGACCGCGGCCCGCCAGGCGCCCTCGATCGCATCCCGCGCATGGTTGCCCGCGAGGGCCAGCGGGCTGAGCCAGGCCTCGAGCGGCGTTTCCGACCAGGTACAATCCACGAGGCCGACGGGGTAGCCGGTCTTCTCGTGAATCGCGCGGCCGAAATCGTACGCCACGGCCGCGAAGCTCCCGACGTCGGCGGGCAGCGCCGGCTGCCATCCGCCGGTGCCAACCTCCGGCGCCGGCGCGTCCGCCACCCGCTGGTCGATGCGAACGTACCGGAGAAGCGGATACCGGGCCGCCGCCGTGTCGCGCGCCGCGTCGATGGTCCGGCCGACGGTCAGCTCGGAATTCCAGGAGCCGGCGTAGAGCCAGACCTCGCCGACGACCACGTCATGGATCACCGCCGAGTTCTTCGGACCGGCCGCGACGAGATCCGCGCCCTGGTCGGACGCCGGCAGCGGGTCCAGGTAAACGATCCACCGGCCGTCGGCGCCCGTCGTCGTCGCACGCGTCTGGCCGGCGAAGGTGACGGTGACCCGTTCGCCGGGAGCGGCCCGCCCCCAGACCGGAACCGGTTTCTCGCGCTGGAGCACCGCGCGATCGGAGAACAGGGGCGCGAGGGAAACGTCGGCGCGCGACCACGTCGCCGCGAACGCAACGACGATCACGGCGCCGATCCACCAGGGCCCTCGATTGCGGCCGACCACCTCCAGACCAAGCATGACGCGGACTCTGCCGGCCGGGCGGGCTGCCGCAAACGGTTTCGCGCGGCGATCCCTCAGATGGTAGGGCTGGGACGCCGCTCCCAGCCGCGGCGGGGTCAGGCGCCCCCGCCCGACATCGAACCGTGGCGCGGAAGGGACATCGAGCCCTACCGACGGCTACGACTCAAGTTACACCGCTCTACTCCGGCGGGAGTTCCGGCGCGGGCGAATCGGCCGCCGGTTCCGCGCGCGCGGACTCGGCCGGGCCGCGCCGGAGGAACGCCTCGACTTCCGCCGCCAGTTTCGGCCCGAAGCCCTCCACCTCGGCGATATCGTCCGCGGTGGCGTCGCGCAGCCGGTCGATGCTGCCAAAATGCGCCAGCAGCGCGGCGCGCCGCTTGGCGCCGAGGCCCATCATGTCGTCGAGAACGCTTTCACGGATGCGCTGCGAGCGCAGGTTCGCGTTGTAGGTGTTGGCGAAGCGGTGGGCTTCGTCCCGCAGCCGCTGCAGCAGGTTCAGGCCGGGATGACTGAGCGGCAGGTTCAGCGGCGGCCGCTCGTCGGGAAAAATGATCGTCTCATGCTGCTTCGCGAGGCCGATCAGCGGCGGCGGGGTGAGGTCGAGCGCGAGGAAGGCCTTGAGCGCCGCGCCGATCTGGCCCCTGCCACCGTCGATGACCACGAGGTCGGGAAAGGCGCGGCCCTCCTCCGCGAGGCGGCGGTACCGCCGGCCGACGACCTCCTCCATCGCGCGAAAATCGTCGTTGCCGATGAAGCTCTTGATCTGAAAACGGCGGTAGTTGTTCTTGTCGGGGCGGCCGTCCGCAAAGTGGACCATCGAGGCGACGACAAAGGTGCCGGAGATGTGGGAGATGTCGAAGCACTCCATCGTCCGTAGCGGAGCGCCGAGCTGGAGCGCGCGTTGCAGCGCCTCGAGCGCCTCCACGTCGCCCGCGATGCGGGTCGGGTCGGCGCGTTCGAAGCGGCGGGTTTTCCGGAGCGTTTCCTCCAGCGCAAACACGACGTCGCGCAGCTCCGCGGCCTTCTCGAATTCGTGGCGCGACGCGGCGTCCGTCATCTCGGTGCGGAGCGTCTCGAGCCACTCGCGCGATTTGCCCTCGAGGAACGCGCACGCGTCCTCGACCCGGCGCCGGTAGCCGGCCGCAGTCACGATGTTTTCCGTGCCATACAGTTCCTCCCGGACGTCGTCGTACAGCCGCCAGGAGCCGTCGGGCTGGCGCTGCGGGTTGCTGTCGCCGAGGAGGATTCCGAACTGGCGGCGCATCTGCGCGAGCGTCTTGCGGAGCAGTCCGCTATGGGCGAACGGGCCGAAGTAGCGGGAGCGGTCCTCCTTCCGCAGCCGCGTGAGCCGGAACCGGGGCAACTCCTCCGCCAGGTCCACTCGCACGAGGAGGAAGCGCTTGTCGTCGACGAAGTCCGTGTTGTACCTCGGCCGCCACTGCTTGATCAGCTTGCCTTCGAGGAGAAGGGCCTCCGGCTCGGACTTCACCTCGATCGTCTCCACGTCGGCGATGAGGTCGATGAGCGCCCGGATCTTCGGCTGCTCGACCGTCGCGGCGCGGCCGCGCTGGAAATAAGAGGAAACGCGCTTCTTCAGGCTGCGGGCCTTGCCGACATAGATGATGCGGCCGAGGCGGTCCTTCATCAGGTACACCCCGGGCCGGTCCGGCAGATGCCGGACCTTTTCCTTCAAGGTGACGGGGGCCGACTCGTTCATGCGGCGGACGAATCCGTACGCGCCGGTATCCGAAAACCGGTTTCGCCCCCATCGGTGCGGCCCCGGCGACGGGCGTCCGCGCGGGTGGGACGGAATGGCCCGGAGGCGTGAGCTGCGGAATACATTGGCGCGGTGAGAACTGCCGCGACGGAAGGATCGTCGCTGGCATTTTGACAGAATCCGCCTAATCTCCCGTCTCGCAAGTATGGTTTCAGCCGACAACGCCGGCGGGGATTCTCCGCGACCCTCCTTTCTGCCCGCTCGCTATGAGCTGCTGACGCTCGGCGACGAGCTGCTGCTCGGGCTGACCGCCAACTCGCATCTGACCTTCATCGGGGCCCAGCTCGGCCGGCGCGGCGCGCTGCTGGCGCGCAACGTCACGGTCACGGACGAGGCGGACGCGATTGCGGCAGAATTCCGGAGCAGCTGGGCGCGCGCCCAGGTGGTCGTGACGACGGGCGGCCTCGGGCCGACGTGCGACGACCGGACGCGCGAGGCGATCGCGGAGGTGCTGGGCCAGAAGCTGGTCTTCAACGCGACCGTGGAGCGCGCGATCACGGAACGGTTCGCGCGGCTGGGCCGCAAAATGACGGCAAACAACCTGAAGCAGGCCTACGTGTTCGAGCGCGGCGAAGTGCTGCCGAATGCGAACGGAACCGCGCCGGGACTCTGGGTGGAGCAGGACGGAAAAGTGCTGGTGATGCTGCCCGGCCCCCCGAACGAGCTGCAGCCGATGTTCGTCGACCAGGTGATCCCGCGGCTGACCGCCCGCAACCTCCTGCTTGAACGCGAACGCTATCTCCAGATCCGGACCGCGGGAATCGGCGAGTCGGCGCTCGAAACGAAGCTCCAGCCGATCTTCGACCGGTACGGTCCGAAGCTCAGCATCGCGTACTGCGCGCATCTCGGGGCGGTCGACTGCCGGCTCAGTCCCGCGGACGGCGAGCTGGCGCCGGCGGAGATCGAGGCGATCGCGGCCGAATGCGCGACCGCGCTGGGCGACGACTTCATCTGCTACGGCCACGACTCCCTCGCCCGCGTGTGCGCGGAGCTGCTGCGGAGCCAGGAAAAGAAGATCGCCGTCGTCGAGACCGCGACCGGCGGACTGCTCGCCAACGCGTTCACGGAAGTGTGCGGCGCCTGCAAATTTTTCGCTGGCGGCGTCGTCTGCTGCTCCAACGACGCGCGGATGCAGCTCCTGGACGTTCCCGAATGCCTGCTGATCCAGCACGGCGCGGTGAGCGACGAGGCAGCGGTCGCGATGGCGACCGGAGCCGCCGAGACCCTCGGCGCCGACTATGCCCTGGCGGTCACCGGATTCGGCGGCGCCGCGACGGGGGCGGGGGCGAACACCGTCGGGACGATCTTCATCGCGCTCTTCTCGCCCGCCGGCGTGTGGTCGAAAAAGCTGAATTACCCGGGACCGCGGGCGACGGTGAAGACGCGCACGATCAACGCGGCGCTCGACTGGCTGCGCCGCGAACTGCTGCGCGTCCAGCGGGGCACGAGCACGCCGCAGCGCCGGCTCGGCGTGATGCAGTAGCGCCGCGCGGCCGGCCGCGTCGTCACGTGGCGCCGGGCGCGCCGAAGAGCTCGAACTGTTCACCCGGTTTGCGGAAGTGCGCGGTCGAGAGTGGAAACGAATCCGTGGCGAGTCCGGCGCGCCGGGCGGACACCTCGAACAGTTGCGCGAGCTGGTCGGCGAAGATGCCCTCGCCCTTGCCCCGCTTGCCCCAGGCGCTGTCGGACAGCTTCCCGCCCCGCAGCGCCCGCAGCCGGTCGAGGATCCGCGCCTTCTTCGCCGGCAGGTGGTCGTCGAGCCAGCGGACAAAAACATCCTTCACGGCATGCGGCAGCCGGAGGAGCACGTAGCCCGCGCGGCGCGCGCCCGCCGCGGCCGCCGCCTCGAGGATCGCCGGCATTTCGTGGTCCGTCAGGCCGGGGATCGTCGGCGCCACCATCACCCCGACGGGGATGCCCGCGGCGCTCAACTCGCGGATCGCACGCAGGCGCGCGTCCGGCCGCGAGGCCCGGGGTTCCATGATTCCGCCGAGCTCGGCGTCGAGCGTGGTCACGGAAACATGCACCGCGACGCAGTCGTGGGCGGCGAGTTCGCGCAGGAGGTCGAGGTCCCGCGTCACGAGCGCGTTCTTCGTGATGATGAAAATCGGGTGGTGCAGCTCGGCGCAGACGCGCAGGCATGCGCGAGTGAGCTGGAACCGGCGCTCCGCGGGTTGATAACAGTCCGTGACGCCGCTCATCGCGATCGGCTGCGGCACCCAGCGCGGAGCCGAAAGTTCGGCGCGCAGGAGCTCGGGCGCGCGCAGCTTCACCAGGATCTTGGTTTCGAAATCGAGCCCGCTCCCCCAGCCCAGGTACTCGTGATACGGCCGGGCGAAGCAGTAGGCACAGCCGTGCTCGCACCCGCGATACGCGTTCAACCCGTAGGTGAAGCCCACATCCGGGCTCTCGTTCTTCGTCAGGAGCGACTCCGTGGCGTCGCACAGGAACTCGGTGCGGGGGTTCGGGCGCTCGTCCGGCGGCCAGTCGGGGTCGGGTTCGACGTGCAGGCGCTCGAACCGGTTGGGCGGGTTGAAGGCGGCGCCCCGCCCGACCGGCAGCGCGGAAAACGGTGGCGGCGACGTGTGCATCTGTACACGTTAGCCAATTGGCCGCGGCCGCCAGCAGAAATTCCCCGCCGCGTCGCCGCCGCCGGGGAACGCCCTGCCGGGCAGCGGATTCCAACCCGAAATTCCCGCGCCGGGGGGCGGCGATTTCAGGCTGGCGCATGCCGCCCGCTCGCGTAGTCCAAACCCGTGGCATCCGACGACCAACGATCCGAGCGCCCACCGTCGTTCTCGCAACGGGTCACGAATCTCTGCCGGCAGCTCCTCACCAACAACGACCCGCCCCAGCGGCGGATCGTCCTCGTGGTGACCATCATCCTCGTCCTCGGCATTGGCGTCGTCGATTTCCTGCTCGGGTTCGAAATCTCGCTGCTCGTATTCTACTGCCTGCCGGTCCTCCTGGCCACGACGCTGGGGTGGCGGTTTGGCGCGGCCGTGTCCTTTGCCTGCGTCGCGAGCTGGATCGTGAGCGACGTCGCGGCGGGGGCCAATTACGCCGCCGGGCTCGTCCCCTGGTGGAATGCCGTGACGGCCCTCGGAACGTATCTCGTCATCGTCTGGCTGTTCCACGTCTTCCGGACCCTGTACCAGCAGGTCGAGGCGCGGGTGCGCGAACGCACCGCCGCCCTCAGCGCCGAGATGCGCGAGCGGGCGCGGCTGGAACGGGAAATTCTCGACATCACGGAACGCGAACGCCGGCTGATCGGCCATGACCTTCACGACGGGTTGGGCCAGCACCTGACCGGGACGGCTTTCGCGGGGCAGGTCCTGGCGGAGAAATTACAGACCCGGCGCCTGCCAGAGGAAGAAGGAGACGCGTGGAAAATCGTCCGGCTCGTCGAGGACGGCATCGAGAAGACACGGCGTCTCGCCAAGGGGCTGCTGCTGGCCGAGATCCAACAGGACGGCCTGATCACGGCGTTGGATGAACTCGCGCAGACGACCACTGGCGAATATCGCGTGCGCTGCGAGCTGAGGACAGAAGGCGACTGCGGCGTGCGGGGCAGCGGCGTCGCCACCCACCTCCTGCGGATCGCGCAGGAGGCGGTTCGCAATGCAGTCCGGCACGGCTCGACGCGCCAGATCTCGATCTTCCTGCGCGGACACGCCCGGTGGCTCGAGCTCGAGGTGCGCGATTCTGGCAAGGGCCTGCCGGCGGCGGGGATGCGCGGCGACGGTCTCGGGCTCCGCATCATGGCGCATCGCGCGCAGATCATCGGCGGCCAATTCACGATTGCGGCGGCGCCCGAAGGTGGCACGGTGGTCACCTGTCGTGTCCCACGATGATCCAGACCACGCCTGAAACGTCTCCCACCTCCGCCGCCACCCGACACACGGTCTTCATTGTGGACGATCATCCGCTCGTCCGCGAGTGGCTGGGCAACCTGATCGCCCGGCAGCCGGACCTGGCGGTCTGCGGCCAGGCTGGCTCGAGCGCGACGGCCTACGAGGCGATCTCCAAGCTCCAGCCGGATATCGCCGTCGTCGACCTGTCGCTCGAGGACGGGTCGGGGCTCGAGCTGATCAAGCAGCTCCAGGTGATGGCCGAACCCCCGCGGGTGCTTGTCCTGTCGATGCACGACGAGGTGTTTTACGCCGAGCGCGCGCTGCGGGCGGGTGCGAGCGGCTACATCATGAAGCGCGCCGCCACCGGCCACGTGATCGAGGCGATCCGCCAGGTGATGAGCGGGAAGATCTACATCAGCGAGCCGCTGGCGGTCCAGATGGCGGAGAAATTCGTGAACAAGAACCCGTCCGGCGGCTCTCCCGTCGCGCTCCTGAGCGATCGGGAGATGGAGGTTTTCCAGATGCTCGGCCAGGGAATCGAGACGCGCCGGATCGCGGAGACCCTCCACTTGAGTCCGAAAACGGTCCAGGTCTACTGCGGCCGGATCAAGGAGAAGCTCGGCCTCGAAAACGCGACCGCGCTGATCCGCGAGGCGGTGCGCTGGCACGAGCAGCAGCAGGGCACCGGGCACGCGGCGCTGTAGGCGCCCACCCTCCCCACGCGAGGGGCGGCCGCCCGCCACGGATCGGATCCGGGTTGCGCCGGCACCTTTGCCGATCGAGTGTGTCGCAGCACGTTCCTCGCAGGATGATCCCGTCGACCTTGTCTGGCCCGCCCGTCTCCCGAATTTTCCGCACCCTCGCGGCGCCGCTGCTGATCGGCGTGGCGGCGCTGGTGCTTTTGGCGGCGGCGCCCGCGCACGCCGCGCCCTCGGAAACCATGGCAGAACGCAACTTGCGGCGGATCGTCGAGCGGCAGAAGCAGCTCTTCGCCGACGCGGAAAAGCAGGGTGACAAGCTCGACATGGATGCCTTCCAGACGCAGGCCCAGTCGATTGCCCACGACTACGACCGGCTGCTGGCGGACAACCAGAATTTCGCCGCCGCCTACGCCGCCTACGGATATTTCCTCGGCAAGGTCGGCATGAAGAAGGAGTCGCTCGCGATTCTGCTCAAGGCGAACCAACTGGACCCCGACATCCCGCTCGTGAAGAACCAGATCGGGAACGCCCTCGCGGAATCCGGCCATCCGATTGAGGCGGCGGAATATTTTCTGGCCGCCATCAAGCTCGATCCGAACGAACCGCTTTACCATTACCAGTTCGGCACGGTGCTGAGCGAGGCGCGCGACACTTTCCTGAAGAGCGGCGAATGGACGCGCCCCGCCCTCGACAAGGCGATGCATGACGCCTTCAAGCGGGCGTCGGAGCTCGCGCCCGACCGTTTCGAGTACGCGTACCGGTATGCGATGTCCTTCTACGAACTGGAAACGCCGGACTGGGACGGAGCACTGAAGGCGTGGAGCGCGTTGGAGGAAAAGGCCCAAAGCCCGCTCGAGCGGCAGACGATGCGGCTGCAGGCCGCCAACGTATTCATCAAGATGGGCAAGCTCGACCACGCGCGGACGCTCCTCGCCTCGGTCGACGACCCGAAGCTGGACGGGCAGAAACAGCGGCTGCTCGTTCAGCTCGATCCGGCGAAGAAGTGATCAGCCGGCCGGCGCCCGCCGGGCGTTCGACACCCCCCGGACCGCCTCGATCAAGTCACCGGCCCCGAAAGGCTTCGTGATGATCCGGTCGACCCGCAAGCCGGCGAGGCACCGTCTTTCCTCGTCGCTGATCCGGCCGCTCATCACCGCAATCGCGCCGCCGAAGACCCCGCTCCGCACCCGCCGGATCAGGTCGATTCCGTTCAGCCGCGGCATGTTCAGGTCCAGCAGCAGCAGATCGAAGCGGGAGGGGTCGTCGGCCAGGCGCGACCAGGCATCGGCCCCGTCGGCGCAGTGCGTGACGACATGCGCGGCGCGCTCCAGGACCGCCAGCGCCGCCCGCGTCACCAGCGGATCGTCCTCGGCCAGCAGGATGCTGAGTCTTTTCGCGGCGGTCGCGGCGGCCGGCTGCCCGCTGGCCACGCGGGGTTGCGCCACGTCCAGCGGCCAGCGCGGCAGCATGACAATGAAACGGGTCCCCTCGCCCGGGCGCGACTCGATCGCGACGTCGCCGCCGAGTTCGGTCACCAGGTGCCAGACCGTCGCCAGGCCGAGCCCCGTGCCCTGCCCGGTGTCCTTGGTCGTGAAGAACGGTTCGAAGACCCGGTCGATGACTTCGGGGGCGATGCCGAGCCCGTTGTCCTCGACGGTGAGTTTCTGCCAGCCCAGCGGCTCGCGACCGGCGCCGCCACCGGCGGCGGAGGGGGCCCGCGCGATGCGCAGCGCCTGGTTGCTCGTCCGGGATTCCCCGGGCAATTCCTCGATCCACACCGTGAGGCGCGGCGTCCACGCGCCGTCATGCTGCTGCTGGAGTTTCTCGAGCAGCGTGTCGCGCGCATTGATGACGAGATTGAACACGATCTGGTTCAGGTCCGTCGGGTTGGCCTGCAGGGGCGCCAGGCCGGGCGCGACCCGGAGCGCCCATTCCACCCGCCGGTCGACGGTGGAACGAAGGAGCGCAAAGCAGTTCTCGACCGCTTCGGACAACTGCACGGCGCTCGGGCGCTCGTCGTGCTTGCGCCCGAACGTCAGCAACCGCTTGGTCAGCTCCGCCGCCCGACGGGCGGCGTTTTCGATCACGGCGAATTCCGCCTGCGGGGACGACGGGACCACCCGCTGGGTCCGAGCCTGGCTGGTGGTCACGAGGATCGGCGTGAGGAGATTGTTGAATTCGTGGGCGATGCCGCCCACCAGTTCGCCCAGCGCGCGCAGCCGGCGGGATTGCGCCAGTTCATGCTCGACGAGCCGCCGGCGGGTGACGTCCCCGGCCAGGACGCAGAGCCGATGGCCCCCGGTTTCGGTTTCGCCGAGCGGCACCCACGCCGCCTCGACGAGCACCTGACCGCCCGCCAGCTTCGCCTCCCAGTTCCGCGGTCCCGCAGGTTCGCGCCAGCGCCTCACCGCGTCCCCGATGCACCCGCGAAATTCGTCCGGCACCGGAAGATCGCGAAGCTCGCGCCCCACCGGCACCGCCGGGTCGAGCCGGAAGAGCCGCACGGCCTCGGCATTGACGGAGACCAGCACGACCTCCCCGTCGCGCGTCACCTCGACGATGACCGTCGCCAGCGGATGCTTGTCGTACAAGGCCGCCAGCAGCGAACGCTGTTCCGCCAGTTCCGCCGCCTGGCGTGCCACCCGGCGCGACAACGTGCGTTGTCGGACGAACATCCACGTGATGGCTGCGCACGCCAGCGCCAGGGCGGCCGCGACGTAGCTCACCACCTCGAACGGGCTGAACGTCCGCTTCTCATAGCGGCCGAACCAGCGCCGGTAGATTCGATCGAATTCGCCCGTCCGGTTGATGATCGCGAGACCTTCGTTCAGCCGCGCGAGCAGCAGCGAGTCGCCCTTGCGGACGGTGAAGCAGTACCGCACGTCGTAGGCGTCGCCTTTGATCCGGTCACCGAGGACCTGCAGATTGTCCAGGTGAAACCGGTCGATCATCGATGCGGCCGTCAGCCGCGACATCACCGCCGCGTCGATCCGGCCGGTCGAGACCTCCCGCAGGAACGCCTCGGTGGTATCGCTGTAGACGGGAATCGCCCGGGGCTGCTCCGCCACGAGATAGTTGTACCCCACGGTGCCGGGCTGGCCGACGGCGACGCGCTTCCCGGCCAGGTCCGCGAGGGTGCGGATCCGGCGGTCGTTCGTCCGGACGACGGCCACCGTCTCGAATCGCGCGATCGGCACGGAAAAGTCCGCCCAGGCGTGGCGCGCCTCGGTTTCGCCCCAAAACTGGATCACGTCGACCCGGCCCGTCCGCAGCGAGTCGGCCATCGCGCTGTTCGCGACAACGACGCGGCGCAGTGGAAGGTTCATCGCCCGCGCCACTGCGTCGGTCACGTCGTCGGCGAACCCCTTCAGTTGTCCGTCCGAATCACGAAACTGGTACGGGTAGTAGACATCTGACGTCGCGACGATGATGGGCCGGCTGAGGTCACGCAGCGCGCCCTCGACCGGAGTCGCGGCGGCGCGGCCCGCCAGCAGCACGGCGGCGATCGCCAGCAACGGTTTCCCGGAGCGACGCTTTATG
Organism: Opitutaceae bacterium; assembly: GCA_035545515.1. Lineage (GTDB taxonomy): Bacteria > Verrucomicrobiota > Verrucomicrobiia > Opitutales > Opitutaceae > ER46. The sequence continues at coordinate 25,827 of DASZYH010000079.1, read as the reverse complement.
CGTGCCACCAGCGTTCCCTCTCGGGGTTGAGAGGACTTGACGGGCATTTCGTTCCTTTATCGACAGATTCCGGAAGAGCTCAAGCGAACCGTGCCATCACGCCGAATCTCGCGCGCAGCGACCTCTCCCCGGCGAACGATCGATTTCGCCCGTCAAAACCGCCGCTTGCGGCGGGGCGCCGCAGCGTGTGCACTTCGTGGCCATGTCGCCGTACGTGCGTGCACGCAGATTGATTGACCAGGCTCACGAGGCCGACCCGAACCGGGCGGCGGATGGACGGGCCGCGGAGCTGGTGTATGCCGAGCGGATGGACGCGTGGATCTCGAAGCTCGTTCCCGATGCGTCGGCGCTGCTCCGGCTCGCCGCGCGCGCCCAGCATCTCGAGCGCTGGTCGGTCCCGCGCTCCACCTTTCCCCTCGACCGCGCCGGGTACCACGCGTGGCGTCGCTCGCTGTACGTGAAGCAGGCGGCACGCGCCCGCGAGCTGCTCATCCTCGCCGGCGTCCCGCCCGACCAGGCCGACGAGGTGGCAACCTGGGTGTCGAAATCCGAGCTCAAGACAAACCCCGGATCGCAGGCACTCGAGGACGCGGCCTGCCTGGTGTTCCTCGAATCCGAAATCCAGGCGTTCGCCGTGCAGCACACGGAGTATCCGCGGGAGAAGTTCGTCGAAATCCTGCGCAAGACCTGGCGAAAAATGAGCGCCCGCGCTCGCGAGCTGGCGCTGGGCCTCGACCTGCCGCCCGCCGTTGCCGCCCTGGTTCGCGACGCGAGGCGCGAACCCAGTGCCGTCTAGATTTCCGGACCGAAGCGCGCCACCGCCCGGCGTCACGCCAGCTCGGCGAAGACGAACACGAGCAGTTGCGCCGAGAACACCCGCAGGAGCATCACGATCGGATACACGGTCGCACCGGCCACGGCCGGTGCGTCGCTGCCGGTGCTCTGCTGGGCGAACGCCAGCGCCGGCGGATCGGTCATGCTTCCGGCGAGCAGCCCGCAGATTTCGGCGTAATTCATCTTCTTCCAGAGGCGCGCCAGCAGCCCGACGGCCACCAGCGGGACGGCGGTGACGATGGCACCGTAGAGGAGCCAGTGCACCCCGCTGGCACCGAGCAGCACCTCCACGAACTTCTCGCCGGACCGCAGGCCCCCGAGTTTCATGGCACCCGGCAGCCCCGGGAATGCGACCGGGATCAGGCGGCGGTTCGTCACTGGGCCGGGCAGCGTCTTGAGGTCGACACCGGCTTCCGCGCCGGCGACGACCCGAAGTTCATCCAGGCCGTCCTCCGGCCCGACCGCGTGCAGGATATCTCCCATGCGCAGGACGGTGTCGGGGCGCGCCACGTCGACCTTTCCATCGCGGGAGAAACGCGAAACGACGACGCCCGAACTCGCGAGGGCCGGCACCTTGCCGAGGGTCCGTCCGACGAGGTTCGCATTCCGCACTTCGAAATTCCGCGTCGCCGGCTTCGGAATGGGCGGAGTCTGGGCGCTCTCGGCGGCGGCGACCTCCGCCTTCGTGTCGATGTGAAAGACGCTGCGGACGAGCAGCATCGTGAGGATGATTCCGATGATGCCGAACGGATAGGCCACCGCATAGGCGAGCCCCTGGATCACCGTCGCCGATTCGGCAACCTTCACCTGCTCCAGCGCCTGCTGCGCCGCCGCCAGGTTCGGCGTGTTGGTGGTCGCGCCGGAGAGCAGGCCCACGCCCGCCGGAACCTCCACCCAATGAAACCCGATGCCGACCGCGGCCAGGGTCACGCCCAGGGCGACGATCGCCGCGGCGAAGGCGTTGAGCGCCAGCCCGCGCGATCGGAGCGATGCGAAAAACCCCCGGACCGATCTGCAGCCCAAGCGTGTAGACGAACAGGATCAGCCCGAAATCCCGCACGAATCCCAGGACATGGACGTCGATCGTCAGCTTCAGTTAGCCGAGAAACAGATCGACGAAGAGCACGCCGGCGATCCCGAGGCTCACGCCAAACACCCGGATCTTGCCCAGCGCGACACCGGCTCCGCCGGCAATCGCCAGCAAAAGGACCGTGCGGGCCACCGAATCGTCGCGAAACAGCGGAAGAAACCAGTCCATGGCAGGCACATGCTAGAGCGTCGGGGCGGCGCCCTCTTCGCGGTTCTTGGCGATCATGCTGCATCGATTCGCGGCGCAACTTATCGGCAATCGGTCCCCCGGAAAGCGGCAACAATCGGCGCGGCCCTTTTCGCAACAAAAGCGCGGTGTTGGGTTTTGCGGGGGCGGCACGCTGATTTTTGATGGGGGATTTGTATGTCCGCCCGCATCGCATGGACGTTGGGAATCGTGTTGGGGGCCACCGTGGCGCGCGCCGCACCTGTCGTCTCGACTGCGGCCACGGGCCGGCTGCTGTACGATACGAACCTCTATTTGCAGGACCCCGCCCCCCTGGCACCCGGTCAGACCCGACCGGCCCTCCCCGCGAACGAAGCCGATGAGGCCTTCGACGTGCTGGCCAGCGTCGGTTTCGCCTGGCATCCGGCGGATGGGCCGTCCCTCGAACTGACCTATGCGCCGGAACGGGTGCAGTACTGGCACCACGACACGGAGGACCATACCGATCACACGCTGACGCTCGCCGGATCGGGGAAGGCCGCGGGGTGGACCGGGACCTTTTCGACGCGGTACCTCTACACCGACGGTTCCAATGAATCACCGATCTTCAATGGTCTCGGCGGAGCGCCGGCGATCGGCGGCGAGCCGGTCCGCGCGCGGCGCGCCCAGGCGATTTCCCGGGCTTCGGGGCAGGTGTCACACCCCTTGGGGGCCGGGTTTGTCCGCGGGGTCTTCTCGGTCTTCAATCAGCAGTTTCATACCGTCGAGCGGAACGTGCCCGGCTATGTGAACTATGCCGACCGGGACGAAACGTCCGCCGGACTCGACCTGGGGCAGCCGATCGCCGGGTCGCCGCTCGCGTTCGTCGTCGCCGGCCGCGCGGGCTTCCAGCGCCAGGCCAATGTGCTGGGTGTGCCGTTGAACTACTCGAACACGTTCACGCGCTGGCTCGGCGGGTTGGAGGGTTCGCTGGGGCCGACGCTGAAGCTCGCCTTCCTCGCGGGACCGGAAATCCACCACTACGGCGACTCGGTGCGGTCGGATTACGTTCGCGAGCAGCGCACGACGTACGCCGAAGGTTCCTGCACCTGGACACCCAGCCGGGCCGATACCGTCACGCTGACCGGAAAGCGGTACCTGTGGCTGCCCTCGGGTGGCCGCGGCGCGTACGCCGAAAGCGTGGTCGACCTCACCTGGAAGAGAAAACTGTCGGCGCAGTGGAGCGGCAGTGTCGGCGCGAATTTCCACGATGGCGACACGAGCCACTTCAAGGGCCCCACCGCCCGCCACGATTCCATCTACACCGGCAACGCCTCGCTTAGTCGCTCGTTCTCCCACGGCAACCGCGTCGAACTCGGGATCATGCACGACCGCGGCGTGACCTTCGTGCCCGACACACCGGCCCGGAATTACACCCGCTGGATCGAGTCCGTCAGCGTGAGCCACGCCTGGTAGCTTCGCCCGGGGGCAAAAATGCTCCGCCGGCTCGCATCGGCGGCCGGTTTATGCAACGTACCGAAGCTTATGGCGAAACGCATCATCGGTGTCGTGATTCTGGTCGTCGTCGTCATTCAATTCTTCCGGCCCGCGCGGAACATCTCGAGTGAACCGCCGGGCAAGGACGACGTGACCGTCCGCTTCGCCCCCCCGCCCGCGGTCGCGCAGACACTCCGCACGGCGTGTTATGACTGCCACTCGAACAACACCCGTTATCCGTGGTATGCGAACGTCGAGCCGGTCGGCTGGTGGCTCGCCAACCACATCAAGGACGGCAAGCGCCACCTGAATTTCTCGGTGATCGGTTCCTACTCGGCGAAAAAACAGGCGCACGTATTCGATGCGATCAGCGACCAGGTGACGGAGCATGACATGCCGCTCCAGTCCTACACCTGGATCCATCGTGACGCCCGGCTGACCACGGCCCAGATCAACGCCCTCTCCGATTGGTCGGACGCGCAGCACGACAAGGTTGCGCCGAACGACTGACCGCCGCAGCGCCGCCCCGCCTCAGCCCCGGAGGGCGCCGGCCGCGACGCCCTTCACGATGTGCCGCTGGAGCAGCGCGTAAGTCACGAGGATTGGAATCGTGACGAGCATGAGGCCGGCGAACAGCATGCCATAATCACTGCGGTACTGGGCGGTGATCGAGAGGTTCGCGAGGCCCAGCGGCAGGGTGCGTGCGGTCCCGTCCACGTCGCCGCCCACGAGCAGGTAGGCGAAGAAGTACTCCTTCCACACCCCGATGAACTGGAAGATCGCCACGGTCACCAGACCGGGCCGGGCCAGCGGCAGCATCACCCGGCGGAAGGCGGCGAATTCGCCGCACCCATCGATCACCGCCGCCTCGTGGAGCGCGCGGGGCAGCGACCGGAAGAATCCCGCCAGGATGAAGATCGCAAACGGCAGCCCGTTCGCCGTGTAGACGAGGATCAATCCGACGCGTGAATTCAGGAGGTCGAGCGCCCGCAGTTCGAAAAAGAGGGGAACGACGGCGAGTTGCGCGGGAATCATGAGACCGGCGAGGAAGACCCAGAACAGGGCCCGACCGGCCCGATGATGGAAACGCGCCAATGCATACGCGGCCATCGCCCCCAGCGCGACGATCAGCAGCACCGAACAGCCGGTGACGATGACGGAATTCAGGAAATACTGTCCGAAATGGGCCTGCCGCCAGGCATGGGCATAGTTTTCGAAGCGAAGGTCCCCCGGCTGCGGTAGCGCAAACGTATGCTCGAAAATCGCCCGGTCGGGTTTCAGCGACGAATACGCCACCCACACCATCGGAAACACGACCCAGGCCGCATAGGTGACGAGCACCAGCGAAAGCAGGATGCCCGAAATCCCCGTCCGCGCGGGACGCGATGCAGCGGGCGAATGGGCGGGTGACGCAATCTCGTCCATCGTCTCAGTCGCCGACCGGTTCGCGGCGCAACACCCGCAACACCACCCCGCTCGCGAGGAGGACCAGCACGAGCAGGATGACCGCCAGCGCGGCGGCGCGCCCCACCTCAAAGTACTTGAACATCGTCGTCACCAGCAGCGTGCCCAGCGTGTGCGAACTGCCCGCGGGCTCCTGGGACGTCAGCAGCCAGACCATCTCGAACGCATTCAGGCCCGCGATGACCAGGAACACGGCCGAGATCCCGACAAGATCCCAGATCATCGGCAGCGTGACGCTGAAGAACTGCCGGACTCGCGACGCTCCGTCGAGTTCCGCCGCTTCGTAGAGCTGCGGATCGATCCCCTCCATCGCGGCGAGATACAGGATGAGATTGAACCCGCAGGCCATCCACAGGTAGATCGGCACCAGGGCGGCGTAGAGGTGGTCCGGCGTAAGCCACGGGAAGCCGTCGAACGATTGCAGCCATTCGCTGTGGATGAGCCGGCCGAGGGCGACCAGGCCGGCGTTGACCAGTCCTCCGTGCGGCTCGTACGCGTTGAGCCAGAGGAGCGTCGCCGCAATTCCGCCCAGCAGGTTCGGAAACAGGAACACGACGCGAAACACCCTTCCCCCGATCACACCGCGATGGATGACCGCGGCGAGCAGGAGGGCCACCGGCACGACCAGGAGCGTTGGCACGACGGTCAGGAACAGGTTGTTTCGCAGCGCCGACCAGAACGTGTCGCTCTCGAACAGGAGCTCCCGGAAGTTGAACCATCCGGTCCAGGTTCGCGGACCCAGGCCGTCCCAATGCGTGAACGCCCAGAGGAAGGCCGTCGCGCCGGGCAACAGGACCAGGACGGCGTAAAGCGCGAACGCAGGACCGACGAACGTCGCCGCCATGCGCGCACGGAGCGGCCCGAAGCTGGCCGTTTCGGCGGCCGGGCGCGGCCGCGGGGAATCGGGGGGCACCAGGCCGGCCAAGGCCGTGTCGCGCGCAAACCGCCGGCGGCCCCGCTCGGCACCGAACAGCCAGACGGCGGTCGCCAGGATTCCGGCCAGCAGGAGCGTGCCAGCGACGGGATGCCGGTCGTCCACCACGAGCGGATCGGCCATCCGCCGGCGGTCCGTCGCGGCCGCATCCTCGAGGCGGCGTCCGAACTCCCGCGGCGTCATCGCGCCGGTCATGAGTCGGAAACGGGCGTCGTTGAGCGCCTCGAGCAACGCCGGCGGCTGCAGCATCGCCTGGGGCATGTTGAAGGCGCTCCTCGCCTGTTCGATCATCGCGTACGTGTCCCGCATCCGCGGCGAGAACGCCACCCGCGGGACGCCGCGGACCGCGACCGGCGAGTCCATCTCCCGCACAAACGCCTCCGCGCGGCGGCGCGAGGTCAGATACCGCAGGAAATCGATCGTGAGGCGCTCCCGCCTGGGATCTCCCTTCGCGAACACGAAGAAACAGTCGCTGCTGGTCTGGATCGCCGTCGGGTCGCCCCGCCCGTCCGGAAACACGGGGAAGTTCATGGCGCCGAGTTCAAAGCCGTCCGGCACCTTGCCCGCCATTTCGTTGAGCATCCACGAACCGGAGACGGTCATGGCCGTCCTCCCCTCCAGGAACGCGAGCTGCGCTCCGGTGTGCGTCGCCCCCTCCCACCCGCGAATCGTATCCTGCCGGGTGATGCGCTGAAGCAGAGCCGCCGCCTCGAGGTAGGCGGGGCTCGTGCGAGCTCCGGGGGCCAGGGCATTGAGGGCTTTCCAGCCGGCGGATCCCGCCCGGCTGTAAAAGGCCGCGCGCAGGAACGCCTCCGGGTAGAGCTGGTGGGTCCCCGCGAGGCTCAACGGCGTGATCCCCGCCGCCTTCATTCGATCGCAGAGCGCGAAGAATTCGTCCCAGGTCCGCGGGGGTGTCCAACCGTGTGCGCGAAAGAGGCTCCGGTTGTAGAAGATCGTCCAGCACGCGTAGGTGAAGGGCAATCCGCAGATGTGTCCATCGACCTCCCACGACTCGAGCGCTCCGGGGTAGAACGTGTCCCTCCAGCGGGCATCGCCCTCCCAGTTTGGCCCGTCCAGGTACCGCCGCAGGTCGATCACCTTCCCGGCCCGGATGAGCGCCGGCCAGGGCACATACGCCGCCGCGGCGGCATCGGGAAAGTCACCGCCGATGGCCCGGACGGAGATCTTGTCGTGGATCCGCGGGTCGCCGTAGAGGTGAACCTTCACGCCCCGCGCCGCCTCGAGCGCTTCGAACTGGCGCGCGGTCTCCTCGTAAAAGGACAAGCCGTACCCTCCGGCGAACACCGGGATGTCGAGCGTCGTGCCGCCGCGGCCCGGCACGGCCAGGACAAGGCAGCCGATCGCCGCCGCCGCCCGGGCGAACCACCGGCCGGCGTCAGTCCAGGGGCGCGTTCGCACCGTCGGCTCCCGGATCGGGTTGCGAGATCGCAGCGAACATTGCCGCCAGCGGGGACTCCGGCAGCGGAGCTGCGCCGGGCTGGCATCGGGGCGGACCCGCCGGCGTGCGGCGGGGGCGAGCGGTCGTCCGTCCGTTCATCGCACCACCGCGGGTTTGAAGCCACACTTCCGGAGCGCGCGGTGGAGGGCCGCGATGTGGGCGCGATCGCGGGTTTCCACCGTACAGACCACGTTCACCGCGCTGACATCGGCCCCGCTGAAGGCCCGGTCATGCGCGATATCCTTGATGCTGGCGCCACACCCGGCGATCACGCGGCTCAGGTCCGCCAGTCCGCCGGGCCGGTCGCTGATCCTCGCGCTGAATCGCGTCAACCGGCCGTCGTGCACCAGGCCCTTCTCGATGACCCGGCTGAGCACCGCGGGGTCGATGTTCCCGCCGCCGACGACCAGCGCGACGCGCTTCCCGGCGAGGCCGGGCAGCCGGCCGCTCATCAGGGCGGCGAGCGGAACCGCGCCCGCGCCCTCGACGACGGTTTTCTCGAGTTCCAGCATGCGCAGGATCGCGAGCGCAATCCACTCTTCGGATACAGTGACAACCTCGTCGACGTGCTGGCGCGCGAGGGCGAAGGCGTGGGCGCCGACGGTCAGGGTCGCCAGGCCGTCGGCCAGCGTCGGCCGCCGCGCCACCGCGACGGGGGCACCCGCGCGCAGGGCCGCCGCCAGGTTCGGCGTGTGCGTGCTCTCGACCCCGATCAGCCGAACCCGCGGTTGCAGCGCCTTCACGGCCACGCCGATGCCAGCGATCAACCCGCCGCCCCCCACCGGACAGAGAATCGCGTCGAGCCGCGCGACCTGGCGCAGGAGTTCGAGGCCGAGGGTGCCCTGGCCGGCGATGATGGCGGGATCGTCAAACCCGTGGATGTAGGTGAGCCCTTCCGCGGCGACGAGCCCGTCGGCATGGGCGCGGGCGGCCGCAAAGTCCCGGCCGTGGATGATCACGCGGGCGCCCAGGCGCTCGCAGGTGGTGATCTTGATCAGCGGCGCGTAGTCCGGCATGACCACGACGACGGGAATTCCGAGCAACCGGCCGTGGTACGCGAGGCCGAGCGCGTGGTTGCCGGCGCTCGCGGCGATCACGCCGCGTTTCCGCCCCGAGGGCGGCAGGGCTGCGAGCGCGTTGCGCGCGCCACGTTCCTTGAACGAACCGGTGCGCTGGAAGTTCTCCAGCTTGCAGAACACCCGCGCGCCGGTGATTTCGGACAGGGGAATTGATTCCGCGCACGGGGTGAGCGTGACGGCGCCGGAGATGCGGCGCTGCGCGGCGCGAACGTCGGAAAGGGTGACCGACATGCGCCCACGATTGCGGCCGGGGCGCGCGTGGCGAACGGAAAATGGCGACCGGCGGGCTACCTCGCCTCCGCCGCGGAGCCCAGGGCCGGCGGATTCAGCCACTGCCGGATCCGGATCGCCGCCGCCGCCCACTCCTCGTCGTCGAGCTTGCCGTCGCCATTGCGATCGTAGCGGGCGAGTTGCCGCGGGGCGTTCTCGATCCGGCGGCGGAAGATCGGTTCGAGGACCGCCCACTCGCGGTCGTCGATCCGGCCGTCGCCGTTCCGATCGAACCGCTCGAGAATCTTCTCGCGCATCGCCGCCGGTCCCTTTTTCGCGACCGCCGCGCGGCGCGGCGCCGTGGTGGCGCCTTCGACGCGACGCGCCGGGCGGGCCGGAGGCGGCTCGGCCTTGCGCACTTCGGCCTTCTCGACCTGTCGTTCCACCTGCTGCCGCACCAGCGCGTCGTGGGCCGCCGCCCGCTCGTCGTCGTCGAGCTTGCCGTCGTGATTGCGGTCGAAAAGCCGGAGGACCTCCTCCGGCGTGAGCCGTCGGCGGACCAGCGGTGTTTCCGCCGCGCGCGTCACGACGGCCGGGGCCGGCGGAGCCGGCGCCGCGGGTGCATCCGCGGCCCGCAACGAGCCGACAAGGAATAACATTGCCGGCGAGAGGGTGAAGATTAGACCGGGGCCCTTCATGCGATGCGTGAATGACATTCGGCTTGGGTTGGCGGCGGGCATGACGTGCCACCGAACGGCTGGTTACACCCCGTGCCAGAGGCCGCCATGTACCAGGTGACCTTTTCCGAGCAGGCGATGGGCGAGCTGAACAAGCTCGACAAGCTGAGCCAGCTCGACGCCATCGATCCGCTGACGAGCCTCAAGCCGTCCGACCTCGCGCACCCCCGCGAACCCCTCGGCCAGTTTCGTCGTGAAGCCAAGACGCTCTACCGCCTGCGGGCCGGGGATTTTCGCTTCTACTTCGAGGCACGGGGTGACTCGCTGCATGTCCATTACATCCTGCACAAGAACTCGCTCGAGGATTTTCTGCTGCGAAACAAACTTCCCGTCTCGGAGCAGCAGTTGCTCGAACAGGACTCCAAATTTTGGAAATACCTCGAAGGCCTGACGAAGAAATGAATCTGCCGCGCGAGCCCTACGATCCGGCCACCCCATCGGATCTCGCCAATCGGGAAGACCCCTACAACGTCACCCAGGCGAGTCGGATCTACTTTCTGCCGAACCTGATGACCGCCGGAAACCTGTTCTGCGGGTTCATGGCGATCGTGAGCTGCATCCAGGCCCGCCTCGCGGAAACCGCGATCACGCTCGAGTACCGCGGGCAGACGAATGCAGAACATTACCGCAGCGCCGTCTGGCTCATTTTCGCCGCGGCCGGATTCGACGCCCTGGACGGACGATTGGCGCGGATGGGCGGGCGCGAATCATTGTTTGGTGCGGAATTCGATTCGATGGCCGACGTCGTTTCCTTCGGCCTGGCGCCGGCGTTGCTGATGTTCTACCTCATCCTTTCCCCCACGCAGGGGATCCTCTGGTTCCGGGACATCGGCTGGTTCGTCGGGTTCGTCTACCTCCTCTGCGCCGCGATGCGGCTCGCGCGATTCAACGTCATCACGAATCCGCTGCTTCGGCCCGGCAAGAAGGAATCGAGCCGCGACTTCGTCGGATTGCCGGTGCCGGCGGCCGCGGCAACAGTCGCCTCGCTCGTTCTGCTGCTGCTCGATCTGGCGGAACAGGACCGCACACTGCAAAGCTGGGCCCGGGTTCTGCCTTTCCTCATGTTGCTTGTGGCCGTGCTGATGGTTAGCACCGTGCGCTATCCGAGCGGGAAGAACATCGACCTGCAGACGCGCACGCGAATGCGCACGTTCCTGCTTCTGCTTCTGGGCATCGGCCTGCTGGTGTTGCTGAAGGAAATCGCGGTGTTCTGCGCGTGCCTCGGCTACATCTTCTTCGGGCTCGTGCGGCACGCCCGGCGGGCGCGCGTGGCGGCCCGGCAGCGAGCCGCCAGCCGGTCGACGAATAGTTTGTGAAGAACCTGCGCGCAGGTTCTCGGCAATTTTCCGGTTGAGAACAACGGGGGTCTTGTCACCGCGTTGTCCGAAGTTCTCCACCGACGAATATCGGAATTTCTCCGAGGGAAACCCGCCGGTTATTGGAGTTGTTCGCAGCCCATAAGAATACGGCTGTAATTCCTTATTGAACCTCTATCCTTTTAGCCTTTGTTAACTCCGCAAGTTCCAGCGCGAAGCCCCGCATGAAATTCAAAATCAACCGCGATCATTTCGCCAACGGCCTTTCCCAAGTGCTTAACGTCGTTGGCTCCAAAGCCACGATGCCGATCCTGAGCAACGTGCTGATCGAAGCGGAGAAGGATCAGATTTCGCTGACCACCACGAACTTGGATCTGGGCATCCGCTGCAAGATCAAGGCCGAGGTGAAGGAAACCGGGGCGGTGACGCTGCCGGTGAAACGTCTGGCGGGGATTGTGCGCGAGCTGCCCAATGTCGACGTGACGCTGGATGCGTCTCCGAATCATCAGGTTAAGCTCACGTCGGGCGGTTCGACGTTCCGGATCATGGGCATCGGCAAGGAGGAATTTCCGCCGCTGCCGGAGTTCGGCGAGGAAAAGGCTTACGCGCTGGAGCAGGGCGAGCTCGCGACGATGCTCAAGAGTGTCGCGTATGCCCAGTCGACCGATGAAACCCGCTACATCCTGAACGGCGTCTACTTCAACTTCCGCGATGCGAAGCTGTCGCTGGTCGCCACGGATGGACGGCGCCTGGCCTTGATTTCGAAGGAGATGGAGGTTCCCGCCGCCAACGCTGGCGCAATCATTCTCCCGGCCAAGACGGTTGGGGAGCTGATGCGCCTGCTCGACAAGGGCGAGAAGGTGAAGATCAACTTCAGCGAACGGCGCGCGGCGTTCCAGATCGCGACCGACAAGGATACCAGCGGCCTGATCGACAACATTTACCTGTATTCGAAGGTGGTGGAGGGAAATTACCCGAACTACCAGCAGGTCATCCCGAAGGAGACGCACCAGCGGATCAAGCTGGAGCGCGAACTGTTTCTCCAGTGCGTGCACCGCGCCGCGCTCGTCTGCTCCGAGAAGGCCAATTCGGTCCGGATCAAGCTTTCGAGCAACCTGCTGGAGATCACCGCCCAGAGTCCCGATTTCGGCGAAGCGCACGAATCGATGGCGATCAGTTACAGCGGACCGGAACTCCAGGTTGCCTTCAACCCCGTGTTCCTGATGGACCCGCTGCGGGCGCTGCCGAAGGACGAGGTCTTCTTCGAAGTGAAGGACGAGGTGAGTCCCGGAGTCTTCAAGACGCTGGAGAGCTTCGTGTGCGTAATCATGCCCGTCCGTCTGAGCTGACGCGATCGCGGCGGCCCGGGCTGCCAGCCAAATTTGTGGTATATTCAACGGCTTGGTGCCGGTGACGGCCCATGACTCACGCTCTTCGCATGCAATCGACGTACCTCATCCTGATCGCGATCATCGGATCGCTGGTTTTGATGCAGGTGAATCATCGGCTGGCCTCCCCGGTGCTCTCGATCATGGATCGCTGGCTGCGGTGGTTTGTCTTCGCGCTGGGCGCCGCCCAGGTTTGTCATGATTTCGACTTGATCGACCGACCGTACTGGGCGCTCGCCGCGATGTTCTTCATCGTGTGGTTTCTCGGAGAGACGCTGTACAACTGGCTGGCGATCTCCGCGCTGAGCGTCAGCCCGCTGCCGTTGTTTCCGCGGTACGTGCTGAACAGCAGCGGCGAGGAATGGCCGGTTCAACCGCGGCTGCTCAAGATTCGCGAGTGGCTCCGGGCGCAGGGATTCCGGCAGGAACAGGCGCTGAAGGCCGAGATCGGAGGAGGCATCTATCTGCGCGTTTCGGTGTACCAGGATCCCACGGCCACCATCCGCGTCCAGGTTACGTTCATCCCACAGGCCAGTGGCGCCATCTCCGTGTGCTATGCGATCACCTCGCTGGCCATGGATGGCAGCCGTTATCTCACCGACAATTTGTATATCCCGTTCGGCGGATTTTATCCCGAAAACTGGTTTGTGGAGCGCAAACCGTGGCGGCGATCGCTCCCCCGGCTGATCACCCGGCATCGTCGCCGGCTGGTCGCCGCCGGCGTGAACCCGCTCCCCTTCACGGTCGAGCCGCTGGCCGACCTCAACGCCACCCAGCACGAGCTCGATCAGCTCAACACCGAGCTCGGATTTCTTCATCCGCAGGCAGAGCGCGAGGACCGGGGAAAGATCACCCACGAGGGCCGCTACCGGGTGTGGAAGGAAATCTGGACGCTGAACTACCTCGGCCGCGCGGCGCGTTACGAGTAGGCGCGATGCCTCAGGTGATAGCGCCGGGACGCGGGTCGCAGCCGGGCGAGGCGCGGAAGGGACTGGCGCCCTACCTTGCTCAAGGTGGTGCGGAAGGGACCCTCCTACGCGCAAGCGCTACGGAGGGCAGGCTCCTCCTTCGCCCGAGCGCTTCCGCCTTCGCCGAGGCTCCGGCGGACAAGACGGACGGCAGGCTCCGCGCGCTACGGGCGGTTACGACTCGAGTGATACCGCGCTAGCCGCCGATGTAGCTCATCTCGATCTTGGCCTTGGCTTCACCGGTCGCGAGCAGCTCGGAACGCTCGTCGCTGTAACGGTCCAGCCGCCCCGACCAGATCCGGCGGATGAACTCCTGCAGCCGAAGTCCCGTCACACCCGCGCGGGTTGCGCCGAGCACGTCCCAGCCGAGCGAGGCGAACAGGCAGGTGTAGAGTTTTCCGTCGGCCGACAGTCGCGCGCGGTGACAGTCGCGGCAGAACGGTTCAGTGACGGAACTGATCAGGCCGATCTCGCCGGCGCCGTCGTGGTACCGGTAACGCGACGCCACCTCGCCACGATAGGCGGGGCCGACGGGGACGAGCGGCCAGCGGGCGGAGATCCGGTCGACGATTTCCCGGGCGGGGACGACGCGCTCGGGGGTCCAGTGGTTGGTGTTGCCGACGTCCATGAACTCGATGAACCGGAGGGTGTGGCCGCGTTCGCGGAAATAGTCGGCGAGCCGCAGCAGCTCATGGTCGTTCACTCCCCGCTGCACCACGCAGTTGATCTTGATCGGAAATCCCAGCGCGGCGGCCGCGTCGATCCCGCGCAACACGCGTCCGATCTGGAAACCGAGGCCGTTCAGTTTGCCGGCGGTGGCGTCCTCGAGGGAATCGACCGACACGTTCAGCCGGTCGAGGCCGGCGGCCCGCAGCGCGGGCCCCAGCTTCTCCAGCAGCCACCCGTTGGTGGTCAGGGCAACGTCGCGGATGCCGAGCTCGCTTTTCAGGATCCGGATCAACTCGGGAACGTCGCTGCGCAACAGGGGTTCTCCGCCGGTCAGCCGGACTTTCTCCACGCCCAGGACGCGGAACGCCTGCACGATCTCCTTGAATTCCGACAAGGACATGAGCTGCGATCCGTGCAGGAAGGCATGCCCGGGGCCAAACACCTCCGCCGGCATGCAATAGGGGCACCGAAAATTGCAGCGGTCCGTGACAGAGATGCGCAGATCACGCAGTGGACGGTTGAACTGGTCGGTCGGTTGGACCATTGGTGAGGGGCGGCGGGCGCCGGCTGCAATCTGAGGAGCCGACGTCCGCCTGCAAGCAACCAGCGTCATTTCCGCATGCTCACCCCGGCTGAAGCCGAAAAGGTCATCACTGAAAACGTGGCCGCGTTCCACCGCGAGGATTGTCCGTTGGCGAACGCCCACGGTCGGATCCTGCGCGTCGACATCACCGCGGATCGAGATCTGCCGCCGTTCGACCGCGTCGCAATGGACGGATATGCCGTGCGAAGCGCGACGCTCGCGGCTGGAACGCGCATCTTTCGGGTGCAGGCTTTGCAGTCGGCCGGCATGCGCGCGTTCACCCTCGACGATACGGGCGATGCCTGCATCGAGATCATGACCGGCGCGGTGCTGCCGGCGGGTGCGGACTGCGTCGTCCCGTATGAGGAGGCGAAACGGGAGGGCGCGATCATCACGGTATCGGGCGCCGCGAGTACGCTGGCCGCCGGTCATGCCATCCACCGGCGCGGGAGCGACCACCAATCCGGCGAGGTGATTGTGCCGGCTGGAACCCGGTTGACCGGTCGGGAAATTGCGGTCGCTGCCGCGTGTGGCCGGTCGGTCGTGACCGTGACGCAGTGGCCCAAGATTGCCGTGGTGGCGACAGGAGATGAGCTCGTGGAGGTCGACATGCCGGTCGCGATGCACCAGGTCCGGCGCAGCAACGACTACGGAATCCGGGCCGCATTGATCGCGGCCGGTTATCCGGCGGTGGCGCGTTTCCACCTCCGCGACGTCCCACACGAGATCGAACACCTCCTCTGGCACATCATCGCGGAATACGACGCCGTGATCGTCATGGGCGGGGTGTCGAAGGGACGCTTCGACTACGTGCCGCGCGAACTCGAGCGCCAGGGAGTGACGAAACGGTTCCATGGCGTGGCGCAGCGTCCCGGGAAGCCGATGTGGTTTGGAGTCAGCCCCCGGCGGACCCTGGTCTTCGCGCTGCCGGGCAATCCGGTGTCGTGCTTTACCTGCCTGCACCGCTACGTGTTGCCGGCGCTTGCCCGCGGTTGCGGAGCGGGGCCGGGTGTTCCGGTGACCGCCGTGCTGACGGAGTCCGTGGAATTCAAGGCGCCCTTGACCTATTTTCTGCCGGTCAGGCTCGAGAGCGGACCGCGGGCGGAATTGCGCGCGGCGCCGGCGGCGGTGAACACCTCCGGCGATTTTGCCGGCCTGATCGGAACGGACGGTTTCGTCGAGCTGCCGCCGGGCCCGGCGGCGTTTCCCGCCGGAACCGTGGCGCGCTTCTGGCGTTGGAGCTGAACGGCGGACGCTCGGCGGGCTTTGCCTCGGTTCGCCGTGGGTTTGTGCCGGGTCCGCCGCGAACCGGCGGAGGATCGGCTTTTCTCGCTTTCGTCTGGAACGATAATCAGCGACGTTATCGGCGTGCCGAAACGGACCCAGCCTTCACTCTCCCACGTCGACGCCCGGAACCGTCCCGTGATGGTCAACATCGGCGCGAAGCCGATCACCCGGCGCACCGCGGAAGCGGAGGCGATCGTGTCGCTGCCGCGGGCGCTGGCGGCGTTGATTCGCAACGGCGACATCGCGACGAAAAAAGGGCCACTGTTCCAAACGGCGATACTGGCCGGCGTGATGGGCGCCAAAAAGACGAGCGAGCTGATCCCCTTGTGTCATCCCTTGCCGCTGGATGACTGCCACATCGACGTGATCCCCGCCTTGCCGAAGCGCGAAGTCAGAATTGTATGTCGGGTGCAGACCGACGCGAAGACAGGAGTCGAGATGGAGGCGTTGACCGGCGTCACCATCGCAGCGCTGACCCTCTACGACATGGCGAAGGCGGTTTCGCACGGGATCGAAATCAAGCAGGTGCGGCTGCTGGAGAAGACCGGTGGAAAGAGCGACTATCGGGCGCCATAGCGCCGATACTCCGCGACCACGTTCGCCATGCCCGCGATCCACGTCCAATATTTCGCCATTCTCCGCGAACAGCGAGGTCTGGCCCAGGAAGAACTCGTCGTCACGGTCGCGACGGCTGGCGAGCTATATGAACAACTGCGGCAGCGGCATCGGTTCACGCTTCCGCTCGCGCGCATTCGCGTCGCGGTCAACGAC
This sequence comes from Opitutaceae bacterium, assembly GCA_035545515.1. GTDB lineage: Bacteria > Verrucomicrobiota > Verrucomicrobiia > Opitutales > Opitutaceae > ER46. Next base: position 9,397 of record DASZYH010000079.1, on the reverse strand, counting down.
GAGTTCGTCTCCGCAGAGACGACGCTCCGTGATCACGACCGCGTCGTCTTCATTCCTCCTGTCGCGGGCGGCTGAGTACGCGTGGCGCATCGCGCGCCGGAAGATACAGGTGGAAATGGTTTGATGACGGCACGCGCAGGTGGTTGCCTCGGGAAACATGTCTTGTACATATCCCCGGTTCGCGGCGCGGCAGTTGCTGGCGCGTGCATTCGCTCTAGTCATGGTGGCTGTATATTTGTTGGGATTGGCCGACTTACGCGGCCAGACGGCCACTGCGCCTTCGGTGGCCAGCGTATCCAGCAGTCAGACCGTGACGGAAGGCCAGGCGATCACGCTGTCCGTGTCCGTCAACGGGACCGCCCCGTTTACCTACCAATGGCAGAAAGGAGGTGCCGCGATCTCGGGGGCGACGAACAGCACGTATACATTGGATCCGATCCGGGTGGCCGATGCTGGAACGTATACGGTCGTGGTCACGAATGCGGCCGGAAACGCGACCAGCGGCCCGGTCGTGCTCGCGGTCAGATCTGCCACGGCCCCAACCATCAGTTACTCTCCGGGGAACACGACGGTTACGGCCGGTCAGACCTTGTCGCTCGACGCGGGCGTAAATGGTACTCCGCCATTCACGTATGTTTGGAAGCAGGGCACGACCGTCGTGTTGAGCACGACGAGTTCGAGCGCCAACTGGTGCTATTATACGAAATCGAATGTGCAACTTGCCGATGCCGGGAGTTACACGGTGACGATCACGAACTTCGCCGGTTCGGTGACCAGCAATCCCGCGACCGTGACCGTCGTATCCCCGACACCACCGAGCATTATATCGATGCCGAGCAATCCGACCGTGGATGTCGGCGGCTCCTTCTGGTTATCCCCGAATGTCACCGGGACAGCTCCCATCACCTACCAGTGGTACAAGGATGGTGCGGCCATTACCGGTGCGACGTCGTATTACTATTACATCAACCAGGCCACCGCGACAGACGCCGGCACGTATACGCTGAAAGCGACCAATGCACAGGGCTCGGTGACTAGCTCCGGAGTCGTCGTAACCGTCCGTCCGCCGGTCGCGCCGACCGTCACCTCGGTGTCGGGTCCGGTGGCCGTCGCGGTTGGGGGTTCGTTTTCGCTGTCGGTCAGCGCCACGGGAACGGCGCCGGTGAGTTATCAATGGAGGAAGGATGGCCAGGCGATTGCCGGCGCGACGAGCAGCTATTTCTCCAAATCGGACGCCCAGTTGACGGATACCGGCGCATACACCGTCGTGGTGACGAATGCGCAGGGTACGGCCACGAGTGCGGCGGTCACGGTGACAGTGACAAATGCGCGGCCGCCGGTCATCACGTACATGCCGGGATCCTTTACCCTTCGCCAGGGAGACTGGGTTGGATCGATCAATGTGGGCGCGTCGGGAACCGGGACCTTGAGTTATCAGTGGAGCAAGGATGGAACGCCGATTGCCGGCGCGACCAATTCGTCGTTGTATTTCTATCACAACGCGGCGGCTGCGGATGCGGGATCTTATACGGTCGTCGTCACGAATTCGGAAGGGGCAGTGACGTCGCCGGCCTGCCGGGTGACCATCCTGCCACCTTTGGCGCCGGCCATCGCGACGCAGTTGGTGAGCCGGGCCGTGCACCAGGGACAATCGCTCGATCTGCAGGCCAATGTCTCGGGGAGCGGCCCTTTCACCTATCAGTGGTTCAAGGATGGGGTCGCCATTCCGGGCGCCACCTCATCGTATTACAGCAGGTCCAATATGGCATCGAGCGATGCGGGGGTGTATTCGTATACGGCATCGAATAGCAGCGGGACCGTGACCAGCGAGGGCGCGACGATCAGCGTGTTGGCCAGTGGGGTGCCTCAGATCACGAGTCACCCTGCGAGTGCGAGTCTGCTCCCGGGCGATTACTTTTCCGGCATCTACGTTGGTTATCGCTCGGACACGAGCAGCACGGTCCAATGGTACAAAGACGGGCTCCCCATCGCGGGAGCGACCGGAACAAGTTACTCCATTAGCAACGCCCAGCCCTCCGCCGCGGGGAGCTATCACGCCATCGTGACGAATGCGGCCGGATCGGTGACGAGCAACGATGCCATCATCACGGTCGATTCGAATGTCAATCGACCGGTGATCACGTTCACGCCCGGTGGGCAGGCGATCGCCGGAGGAAACAGCGCGACACTGACGATCACGACCTCAGGTTCCGGCGAAACGGTGCAATGGTACAAGGACGGCGTCCTGATCCCGAACGGCACGACGAAGACCTACAGCTTCTCGAGTTTTGCCGCCTCAAGCGCCGGCACCTACACGGCGCAGGTCACGAATGCGACCGGAACCTACACGAGCCGGGCGATTCCGCTTGAACTGCTGAATTCCGGGATGGCACCGGTTATCACCGTTTCGCCGGCGAGCACGACCATTGCTTCCGGCCAATGGATCCAGATGTCGTGCACGGTCGAGGGCGAAACCCCGATCTCGTACCAATGGTACAAGAACGGAACGGCGATTGTGGGTGAGACGAGCTCGTATTTTAATCTGACGGCGAGTTCGACGACCGTGGGAAACTATTCCGTCACGGCGACGAACCGCAACGGCACCGCCACGAGCAACACGGCGGCCGTGACGCTGGCGGCGACTGCGGCTGCGGGTGCTCCGGTAATCACGTCGAACCCAGCATCTCGGGTGCTGACCGCAGGTAACGACAGTGTCTACCTGAGTGTATCCGTGCTCGATTCGACGGGGGTCGCGTACCAGTGGTACAAGGATGGCACGGCTCTTTCTGGCGCGACCTCGTCCTCGTATTCGAGTCCGACGTCCGCCACAGCGGCGAGCGCGGGCCGATACCATGTCGTCGTGACGAATTCGTCCGGGAGCGTGACGAGCGACGATGCGGTGATCGCGGTAACGAACGCGGTGATCGGGCCCTCGTTCACGACGCAACCGACCTCCCAAAGCAAATTCTACGGCAACACGGTGTCCTTCACCGCCGCGGCGACCGGCACCGGCACGATCAGCTACCAATGGCGCAAGGACGGCGTTGCGATCTCAGGTGGAACCTCGAATACGCTGACCATTGCCAATGCGCAGAGCAGCGATGCCGGAACGTACACGCTGGTGGCGACCGACAGTGTCGGTTCCACCTCGAGCCTTCCGGCGGTCCTCACGCTTGCCGGTGGCTCCGTGCCTTACATCATCAGCGCGCCGACGAGCGCGAGTGTGTCGGCTGGCGGGTCGGTCACATTCACCGCGTCAGCGGGAGGCACGCCGAATCCCACGGTGCAGTGGAAAAAGGACGGCGTCGCAATTTCCGGCGCCACGAGCGATACGCTCGTGATCAACAATGCACAGCTGGGCGACGCCGGCACATACACCGTGGTCGCAACGAATGGTGTGGGATCGGTCACCAGCACTGGGGCGACACTGACCGTCGTGTACCCGCCGCCGAGCATCGCGAAACAGCCCACCGGGGGGAGTGTGCAGGCGGGCGGGCAAATCACGTTCAGCGTCACAGTGGCCAGCGTGCCGGCCGTGACCTATCAATGGCGGAAGAACGGTGCCGCCATTCCTGGCGCGACCAGCAGTTCACTCGTGCTTTCGAACGTGCAGGCGGCGGACGCCGGACGATACTCCGTGACGGTGAGCAGCGCGTTCGGGTCCGCGACCAGCGCCGAAGCCGTGCTTTCGATTGGAAATCCGGTGACGGTGACGGCGCCGCAGAGCCAGGTGGTGTACGTTGGCGCGACGGCCACGTTTGCGGCGACGGTCACGAGTGTCGATCCACTCCAATATCAATGGGCCAGGAACGGCGCGGCGATCGCGGGGGCCACGGCGACGACTTTGACCCTCACGAATGTGCAGATGGCTGATTCCGGCACGTACACGCTCGGCATCAGCCGGGCCGATGGTAGCGTGGTCTATCCGTTGTCTGGGAGTGGCTCGCTGGCAGCGATCCTGACGGTCGTGATGCCGCCGGTGCCGGTATTCTCGGTCCAACCGAAGGACGTCACGACGACGGTCGGCGGAAAAATCACGCTGCCCGTGCTGGTGTCGGGAACCGGAACGATCTCCTACCAATGGTACAAGAACGGGCAGCCGCTGTCGGCCACGGGAAACACGCTGACAATTGTCCCGGCCAAGTCCTCCGATGCGGGAGATTACTATGTGATCGCCACGGATTCGAACGGCTCGACCACATCCGTCACGGTTCATGTGACGGTGGCGCCTTCCCCATTTGCCGGAACCTACTTTGGTTCGACCGGCGCTGGCGACAGTTGGGCCTTGTCAGTATCTCCCGACGGCGATGGCACGTTCCTGGCCTATCTGGGGAGCCACGCGCAGGCCATCGTTTCCCGCGGAATCACGATTTCCGCCACGGGAGCGTTTTCATTCGGCTCTGCGCAGACGGTGGCGGCTGATGGTGCGCCGGCATATGCGGCGTGGCTGTACGGCGGCCAGGTCACTGGCACAATTGGCGCCGGTGCCGTCACCGGGCAGATTGTCGGGTTGGGCACGGGGTTCAGCGGCCTGCTCAAGACAGGCAGCCAAACAGCGCTCACGGGGGGATATCAGGCCGTTTCACTTGCGAGCGGGCTGGGTGAGGTGGACACGATTGCCGCGCCGGACGGGACGCTGATGCTGGTTGCGCTTGACGCGTCGGGCGCCCGGGGCGGGCGCGGGACCGTCACCAGCGACGGAACGTTCGTGATGCCCGGATCGCAGTACAAATACGTGGGCCAGATCTCGGCTTCCGGCACCGTTCAGGGCACCTATGTCCCGGTTTCCGGGACACCGGTGTCGTTCGCAACCGCGGCGACCACCGCGGGTCCGGAACGCCTCGTGAATGTATCCACCCGCGGTGTGACGGCACCGGATGACGGGGTCTTGACCGCGGGGTTTGTCGTCACGGGGTCGATTCCAAAAGACGTGTTGATCCGGGCCATTGGCCCTGGACTCACAAAGTACAGCGTATCGGGAGTACTTCCGAATCCACGGCTCAAGTTGTTCAAAGGCACCACGCCGATCATGGATAACGACGATTGGAGTCTCGGTGGATTTGCCGCTCAGATCACGGATGCGGGAAACCGGCTCGGGGCGTTTCCCTTGGAGCCCGGTAGCGCGGATGCGGCGGTCGTGGCAAAACTGGACCCGGGTTCGTATACCGTTCAGGTGACGTCCGGTGATTCCACCCCGAGCGGCGTAGTGCTTGTCGAGGCCTATGATGCCAGCCAAAGCTACTCGGGGTCGACAAGGCTGATCAACGTATCCACACGCGGGCCGGTGGGCTCCGGAGACAATGTTCTCATTGCCGGCGTGGCCGTCAGCGGGACCTCCGCCAAGAAGCTGCTCATTCGGGCGGTTGGCCCGGGGTTGTCCGGCTATGGACTCACCGGCTTCCTGCCTGACCCAAAGCTTCAGCTCTTTGAAGGATCCACCCTGCTGCGTGAGAACGACAACTGGTCCGACAGCAGGGATGCCGATGCGATTGCGACCGCCGCCAATTCCGTGGGGGCGTTCTCACTCACGCCCGGGAGCAAGGACGCCAGCCTTCTGGTGTACCTGATGCCCGGAAACTACACGGCGGAGGTGAGCGGCGTGGCGGGGGCGACTGGCGTTGCGTTGGTTGAAGTCTACGAGGTGCCATAGGAGCCTGCCTTCCGCTCCGCGCACCAAAACCCGCACGGGATTTCGGGCGACTCGAACGTAGCGCGGTCCACATGACATGGTTTCGAAACGTCCGATGGACGAAGACCGGACAACTGCTAGCGTTGCCGCATGACTTTCCGTCTTTCCCCCAGCCCGATCGATCCTGCCGCCCTTGCGCTGAATCTGCGCGACGACGCGGCGGGGGCGTTTGTCAGTTTCGAGGGCTGGGTTCGCAATCGGAACGAGGGGCAGGCGGTGCAGTCGCTCGAGTACGAGGCATACGCCCCCTTGGCGGAGAAGGAAGGCGCGCGAATCCTGACCGAAGCGCGCGAGAAATTCCGGGTGACCGGCCTGGCCTGCGTGCACCGGGTCGGCCACCTGCAGCTGGGGGAAGTGGCGGTCTGGGTGGGGGTGACCGCCGAGCACCGGGGGGAGGCGTTCGAGGCGGCCCGGTACGTCATCGACGAGGCCAAGGCACGATTGCCGATCTGGAAGAAAGAGCACTATGCCGGTGGAGCGACCGCCTGGATCAACTGCGCAACCCGCGGCGATCACGCGGGATCGGCGGCGAACCCGCCGGCATGAGGCGGGGCCGGGCGCCGCGGGGTGGACTAAAAAAATCGTGATAATCCGGCCGGTTCCGGCCTTGGCTCGCCCCGCGCTTTTCTCTCACCATAACGGCCGCCGATGTTCTCCCTCGCCGTTGCCACCACCACGCTCGACCGCCTGCAACACGTCGCCCCCGCGGCGTGGACGAGGATTGGCATCGCGGTGCTCGCGCTGGTCGCCGTCGTCATCGTGCTCCGCAAGGTTGCCAAGATAAACAAGCTCATCCTCGCGATCGTCGTCTGCCTCGCGGCGTCGTTCGTGGGGTTCAATTGGATTTACCAAGGCAACGAGCCCGACTGGGCCCGCCCGGTGATCGAGCCTCTGACCAAGTTCTTCCCGACGAAGGACTCCATGAAATAAGCGCCGCGTCCGAAAGGCGCGCTGCGGAGGTCATAAGGGCCGGCATTTTTATGACGCTCGGCCAGAATCGGGTTGGTTTTCACTGGCGTTAAGCTAGTTCTCGACCTCCTTTCGCCATGGCTAAATCGCATTCTGACATCGGACTCATTGGCCTCGCCGTCATGGGTCAGAACCTCGCGCTGAACATAGCCGATCACGGCTTTCAGATTTCGGTCTACAACCGAACGACGGAAAAAACCGAGAAATTCGTCGCCGAGAATCCCAACACGCCCGGTGGCGTCGTGGGGACCACGACTCTCGAGGAATTCGTCCAATCCCTCGCGACGCCCCGCAAGATCGTGATCCTCGTCCAGGCCGGCAAGGCCACCGACGCGGTGATCGACAGCCTGGTGCCGCTCCTCCAGGCGAACGACATCATCATCGACGGCGGAAACGCGCTTTGGCTCGACACGATCCGCCGCGAGAAGGCGCTGCGTGAAAAGGGCCTCCGCTTCATCGGGTCCGGCGTGTCCGGCGGTGAGGAAGGTGCGCGTTTCGGTCCGGCGCTGATGCCGGGTGGCGATCCCGCCGCCTACAAGGAACTCGAGCCGATCTGGAACGCGGTCGCGGCGAAGGTTGACGCAAAGACCGGCAAACCGCTGATGGGCGCCGCTCCCGGCAAGCCCGTGGTAGGTGGCGTGCCCTGCGCGACGTATATCGGCGAGAACGGTGCCGGCCACTACGTGAAGATGGTCCACAACGGCATCGAGTATGGCGACATGCAGATGATCTGTGAGGCCTACTCGCTGATGCAGGGCCTGCTCGGCCTGAAGGCCGAGGAAATGGGTGCGATCTTCTCCGAATGGAATGAAGGCATCCTGAGCAGCTTCCTGATTGAGATCACGGCCGACATTTTGAAGCAGAAGGATCCGGCGACGAAGCGGAAGGCGTTCGTCGATGTCGTCCTCGACACCGCCGGCCAGAAAGGCACGGGCAAGTGGACCTCGACCAACGCGCTCGACATGGGCGTACCGGCGCCGACGATCGCCGAGGCCGTGTTTGCGCGCTGCATCTCCGCCATCAAGGAGGAGCGCGTGGCGGCGTCGAAGATCCTCAAGGGCCCGGGCAAGAAGTACAAGGGCTCCAAGAAGGCGCTGATCGAGGCGATCCACGACGCGCTGTACTGCTCGAAGATCTGCTCGTACGCCCAGGGCTTCCAGCTCATGCGCGAGGCGCAGAAGGAGTACAACTGGAAGCTGAACTTCGGCCAGATCGCGCAGATCTGGCGGGGTGGCTGCATCATTCGCGCCGGGTTCCTGCAGAAGATCACCGAGGCCTACGCGCGGAAGCCGGATCTGGCGAATCTGCTTCTCGATCCGTACTTCAACAAAACCGTCAAGAATGCGCAGGAGAACTGGCGCAAGGTCGTCGCGCTGGCGGCGGAGTGCGGCGTGCCCGCCCCGACGTTCAGCTCGGCGCTGGCGTACTACGACAGCTACCGTTCGGCTCGGCTGCCGGCGAACCTGCTCCAGGCGCAGCGCGACTACTTCGGCGCGCACACCTACGAGCGCGTCGACCAGCCGCGCGGCAAGTTCTTCCACGTCGACTGGCCCGAGCCGAAGCGCCCGCAGATCGCGATCTGAGCGATCCACATTGGTTTTTTTCAACGCCCGCCAATTCGGCGGGCGTTTTTCGTCTGCGACGACGTTTGCCTCGACGGCAGGACGGCCGCTGACGCGGAAGGCCTGCCGCCGCCGTTCGTCCCCTATGCGCGGGCGTTGGTTGCGAACGGAGGTTTCGATTTCCGGCGACGCAGCCGGTGCCAGACGGCTTGGCGAAAGGTGATCGCGCTTAGGACGAAGAATCCAACGGCGCCCCAGATAAGTGGGCCGGCCGACGAGTTCTGGCGCAGCCCGCACAATTCCTGGCCGCCAAACGGGAGCCCGAACAGCGCGCCGAGCCCGAGGTAGGCCGCAAGGCAGACACCGCACTTCGGCACCAGCGCAAAAAGGGCGGCCGCCGGCAGCCAGCGGATCCGCCTCCAGGACGATTTAGCCGACGACCGCGACATGGTCGTAACGGTCGTGCAGCCGGACCCAGTTCATGTGGTGCTCGGGATCCTCGTCCCGGCCCTTCGGCACCAGGTCGAGCACGTTGTAGGTGCCGATCAACAGATCGAGCCCGCGCGAGTACGTGGAATACGTTCGGTAGACGGCTCCGTCCTCGCCTCGGGCGAACACGGACAGTCCCGGCATTTCCTCCATCATGACTCGGTTCTTGCCGAAATTGTAGTCGGCCTCGCCGCGTTCGACCTCCTCCGGAGTGAACGAGACCCGGAAATCCTGGTTGAAGGTGTTCCCGTTGGAAGAGACCCACGGGAAGTGCCAGCCCATCCGGGTCTTGAACTTCACGATTTCGTCGAGCGGTGCGCGCGAAACCGCGGTGAAAGAAACGTCGCGCGCCTGGAGGTGCGGAATGGCACCGTCGAAGTGATCCGAAACGAACGAGCAGCCGCGGCAGCCCTCCTCCCAGCCGGGGGCGAGCATGAAATGATAGACGACGAGCTGGCGGCGGCCCTCGAAGAGCTCGGCCAGCGTGACCGGGCCGTCGGTCGATTGGAACGTGTACGGGGTGGCGACTTTCGTCCAGGGCAGCTCGCGGCGCCGGGCGGCGAGCCGGTCCCGGAGGCGGGAGAATTCCTTTTCTTCGCGGAGAAACTCGCGGCGCGCCGCGAGCCATTGATCGGGTGAGACGACGGTGGGTTTTTCGAACGTGGGCGTTTTGATGGATTGTGGGGTT
>DASZYH010000078.1:0-8091 GCA_035545515.1 Opitutaceae bacterium | reverse complement strand
ACCCCGATTCCTTTGGAATCTTAATTTAGAGACTCGCAGGGAGGGAGCTGATCGCTCCCTCCCCAGCACCCCTCCCATTCAAAAATGTCACCCATGCGGTGAGGAGAAAGTGTCACCCATGCGGTGAGGAGCTCCCACTCCCAGCCCTACCATGATCCGGTGCCTTGGTGGGGCCCCTCCCCATGATCAAACGGCGCACCTTCGATCAGTGCGCGGATGGTGGCGGGATGTCTCCCGAATCGGCGGCGGGCACCGGCGCGCGATTCGCCCGGCCGCTGACGCGCTCGACCACGTAGTACATCACCGGGATGAGGAAGATCGCCAGAAGCGTGGCGGCCAGCATGCCGCCGATGACGGCGGTGCCCATCACGCGCCGCGCGACCGCGCCCGAACCGCTGGCCAGCCAGAGCGGCACGCAGCCGAGCACGAACGCAAACGACGTCATCAGGATTGGTCGCAACCGGACGTGCGCACCCTGCAGCGCGGCGTCGATCAGCGGCACGCCCTGGTCACGCCGGCTGCGCGCGAACTCCACGATCAGGATCGCGTTCTTCGCCGCCAGGCCGATCAGCATGACCAGCCCGATCTGCGCAAACACGTTGTTCTCCATCGTCCGGCCCCACAGCGCGAAGTACGCACCGAACACCGCGACCGGCACCGTCAGGAGCACGCTGAAGGGAAGCGCCCAGCTTTCGTACAGCGCCGCGAGCACCAGGAACACGAACAGCAGCGACAAGCCAAAGATCGCCATCGGCGGGATGCCTTCCTGCGCCTTCTTTTCCTGGTACGACATCGCCATGTAGTCGTAGCCCATCTCGCGCGGCATGGTCTGGTGGAACACCTCCTCCAACGCCGCCATCGCCTGCGTCGACGTGTAGCCATTCTTGGCGGCCACGTTGAGCTGGGCGGCCCGGAACAGGTTGTAGCGCATCGTGAACTCGGGTCCGGTCCGGTGCTCCATTGTCGCCAAGGTGGAAAGCGGCACCATGTCGCCGTTGCGGTTTCGGACGAAGTACTTGTCGAGCTGGTTCTCGTCCTTGCGGTACTCGCCCTCGGCTTCGAGATAAACCTGCCACTGCCGGCCGAAGCGGTTGAAGTAGTTCACGAACGAGCCGCCCATGAAGCACTGGAGCGTCTTGTACACGTCGCCGAGCGCGACGCCCTGCTTCAGTACCTTCTCGCGGTCGACGTTCACGAACACCTGCGGAACCGACGGCAGGAAGGTCGTCGTCACCGATGCGATCTCGGGCCGCTTGCGCGCGGCGTCCATGAACGTGTTCAGGTTCTTCGTGAAGAACGCCATGTCCTTGCCCGCACGATCCTCGAGCACAAAGGTCACGCCGCCCGCCGTGCCGACTCCGGGGATCGCCGGCGGCGCGAACGAGAACGCGTTGCCCTCCGGAATCTTTCCGAGTTCACGCGCCAGTTGGCTCTTGATCGCGTCGTACTGCTCGTCGGGCTTTGTCCGCTCGGACCATGGTTTGAGGGTGACGAAGAAGAAGCCGCTGTAGGTGTCGAACACGGTCGACAGGAGACTGAAGCCCATGATCGACGTGCAGCGTTCGACGCCGGGCGTGTGCATGATCACGTCCTCGACCTTGCGTGCCGCCGCATCGGTTCGCTGAAGGGAGGCCGCATTCGGCAGCTGGAGCCCGACGAACAGATATCCCTGGTCTTCGTCCGGCAGGAACGCCTTCGGGACCTTGTGACCGAACCAACCGGCGGCGAACGCAAACCCGACGAGGAAGACCAGTCCGAGGAATGTTTTCCGAATCAGGAGCCGAGAGACCTGCACGTAACCGTCGGCCGCGCGGCCGAAGATCCGGTTGAATCCGCGATAGAAGGCGCCGAGCGGCCCGTGGACGTGATGCCTCGGCTTGAGGATAAGGACGCAGAGCGCGGGGCTGAGCGAAAGGGCGTTGAACGCCGAGATGACGACGGAGATCGCGATGGTGAGCGCGAACTGCTGATACAGCCGGCCGGTGATGCCCGGGATGAACGCCGTCGGGATGAACACGGCCGCGAGCACGACCGCGATCGCGACCACGGGGCCGGCCACCTCCTGCATCGCACGGAGCGTCGCCTCGCGCGGGCTCAAACCCTTCTCGATGTGATGTTCGACCGCCTCGACGACGACGATGGCGTCGTCCACCACGAGTCCGATCGCCAGCACGAGGCCGAAGAGCGACAGCGTGTTGATCGAGAAACCGAACATCGGGAAGAAGATGAACGCGCCGATCAGCGACACCGGCACGGCGAGCAGCGGGATCAACGTCGCGCGCCAGCCCTGCAGGAAGACGAAGACGACGATCACGACAAGCGCGAGCGCCTGCCAGAGCGTCTTCGAGATTTCGCGGATGCCCTCGGAGACCGCGCGCGTTGTGTCGAGCGAGACCTCGTACGAGACGTCGTTGGGAAAGCTCCGGCTGATCTCCTTCATCGCGGCCTTGACGCCATTTGCGGCATCGAGGGCGTTGGAGCCGGGAAGCTGGTAGATCGCGAGGACAGCGGCGGCCTTCCCGTTGACCCGCGCGCGGATGTTGTACACCTGCGCGCCGAGCTCGATTCGGGCCACGTCCTTCAGCCGGACGGTCGAGCCGCCGGGATTTTCGCGCAGCACGATGTTGCCAAACTGCTCCGGCGTGGAGAGCCGGCCCTGCGCGCGGACGGAATAGGTGAACTCCTGGCCGGCGGGGACAGGCTCGGCGCCAATCTGGCCGGTGGGGTTGACGGTGTTCTGCGCCTGGATCGCCGAGATCACGTCCGGCACCGTCAGGTTCAGCTTCGCGAGCTGGTCCGGCTTGATCCAGAACCGCATCGCGTACTGGCCGGCGCCGAACACGAACACGCTCGCGATACCCGGCACGCGGGTGAGTTTGTCGTTGATGTTGATGTAGGCGTAGTTCGCCAGGAAAGTGCCGTCGTGCGTGCCCTTCGGCGAATTGAGGGCGATGAGCATCAGGGGCGCGGTGAGCGCCTTCTGGACGGTTACGCCGTACGTCGCGACTTCCGGCGGAAGCTGTGGCGTGGCCTGCGAGACGCGCATCTGCGACAGCATCAGGTCCGTGTTCGGATCGCTCGAGACGTCGAAGTCGGACGTCAACCGCAGCGAGCCGTCGCTGCCGTTGATCGAGTACATGTACGCCAGGTTGTCGACGCCCGCCATCTGCTGCTCGATCGGCGCGGCGACGGACTGTTCGACCGTCTGCGCGTCGGCGCCGACGAAGGTGCTGGTGATCCGCATTTCCGGCGGCACGACCTTCGGGTATTGCGCGATCGGGAGCTGGAACAGGGTGACCAGTCCGACGATCACGGTCAGGATCGAGATGACGATCGCGAACGTGGGACGATTGATGAAGAACCGGGGCATGGCAGCGCTCCGCTGAAGTTGGGTGGGACTGGCGGAACGTTACTCGCCCGCCGTCAGGTTGCCTGCGGGAAACGGGGTCGGGTGCACGACGGTGCCTTCATGCACCTTCTGGAGACCTTCGACGACGACCTGTTCGTCGGGCTTCAGCCCCTGCGCGATGATCCAACGCGAACCAATCCGCTGACCGACCTCGACCGAGCGCAGGTGGGCGACGTGGTCGGAGCCGACGACCACGAGCTGGTAACCGCCCTGCAACTCGGTCACGGCGCGCTGGGGCACCTCGATGGCGCCGCGGTCAACCGTGATGACCGAGCGAATCCGGGCGTATTGACCCGGCCGGAGCAGGGAGTCGGGATTCGGGAACGTGCCGGCGACCCGGATCGTGCCGGTGTTGGCGTCGATCTGCCGATCGACGGCGAAGAACTTGCCGTGCTGCGGATAGACGGTGCCGTCGGAGAGGATCAGCTCGAGATCCATGTCCTCCGGAAAACGGCGTCCGCCCGGCGGGTGCCGCTGGAACTCCAGGTACTCCTGCTCGCTGATGGCGAAGTAGGCCTTGATGGGATTCACCGTCGAGACGGTCGTCAGAAGGCCCGTGCTCGGCCCGACCAGGTCGCCGATCTGGGCGCTGGCAAGACCAGCGATGCCGTCGATCGGGGACCGAATTCTGGTGAACTCCAGGTTGAGCTTCGCCTGGGCCAGTGCAGCGCGCGTGGCTTCGCGGGCGGCGACGGCGCTGTCGTAATCCTGCTTGGCCACGACCTGCTCGCCGGCCAGCTCGGCGTTGCGCTTGAAATCGGACTCCGCCTTCGCGGCGGCGGCGCGGGCCTCGGCGAGGGCGTTCTCGAACGGGCGCGGATCGATCTCGAAGAGCAGGTCGCCAGCCTTCACGTGGGCGCCTTCCTTGTAGTCCTGCTTCAGAATGTTGCCCGAAACCTGCGCCCGGACATCCGCGTTGACCAGACCGTCGAGCGACCCGACCCACTCGGCGTAGATGGGTTCGTCACGCTGGATTGGCCGCATCACCTCGACGATCGGCGGCGCGGCCGGCGCGGCGATCGCGGGCTTCTCCTTGCAGCCAGGCAGAAGCGCGCAAGCGCTGACAAGCACAACACGGGTGAGCGGGACGGACTTGGCCATGGAAAGTGGGACCGGCCAGCGAATCCGGGTTTGATCGGAGCGCAAGTTTGCGGTGGTGCGGTTTGCGCTGCGGGAGGTTTGCGCTGCGCGCAAAGCCAAGCCGGCAAGTAGATATCTTGTAGGCCGCCCGCTCGCGGGCGCAGGTTGGGGTAGGCCGCCCGCTTGCGGGCGCAGGTTGGGCGCGAGCAAGCTCGCGGCCTACGAGAAACCAGCAATAGCACGCGGCGGTGGCGAGCGCGGTTGGCTTGTGGCTGCGAGCGTGAGCGAGTGGCCGGGAACGCGGCCGCGAGGCGGGTACGAGCACCAGCGAGTGGAGGAAGCGCGGGGTTCAACCCACGGATGGTCGTCGGTCGCAAGGGTGGCCACGAGCGCCAGCGAGTGGGGTCGAGGCACGTTGCAGCGGCGAATTGTCCGCTCGCTCACGCTCGCAGCCACCGGCTCAGAAATCGAGAATCCGAAAATCCGCCGATTCCGCACTCCGCAATTCCATTATTGTTCGGTGGCGGAACGGTAGGCGTGGATGAACGTGTCGAGGTCGGCGCGGGGAATCTCGGACACCGCGAGATAGTTGAGACCGCCGTGCGACCACGACTCGGCGGTATAGCCGTCGCGTTGATAGGTTCGTTCCGATGCCTCGTCACCATTCGCCGGCCAGACGAACAGGTTGATCGGATGCAGCCGCCGGTGATACACGAGCGCCGCTGCCGTCCGGTGGTCGAGATGATCGAGACGTCCGCCGGCGAGAGGGAAACCGGCCGCGGCGAGATCGACAACTGGCGGCGAAAAATCGAGTTTCCCGTCGAACCACGGTTTCACGGTGTGTTGGTCCGTCGAGACGACGTCCAGGAGGTGGCTGGCCTGGAGCGAGCGGACATGTTCGCCGATCGCCTCATTGTACAAACGGGTGCGGCGGGCTCCGCTGGCACCCCAGTTGTAGCCGACTAGCATCGCCAGCGCGATCGAGGCGGCGAGTCCCGTGAATCGCCAGGTGGGAAAACCGAGCAGTGTGGCGGGCCGCCGCGGTTCCGCCGGTTGCCCCGGGGTGGCGGAGGCTTCCGGGGCCCGCGTCGACGCCGGCGCTGCGGTCGGAGCCGCGGGTACGCTCGCGGCTTCGGCGGCGAGCGTCTGTTGCACCCGGGCGGCCAGTCCGGCCGGCGCGGTGAAACGGGGCAGCTGATGGCGCAGGGCGGCGTTGCGCGCCCGTAGGTTGGCGGCGAGCTGCGCGCAACGCGGACAGCCGCGGAGGTGTGCGTCGACTTCGACCTGGCGGACGAGATCCGACTCGCCGTCGAGGCTCGCGTTCAGGAGCGGGCGGACTTCGTCACAATTCATGGGCGGCCTCCGTTTCGGAAAGCGTGCGCAGTTCGGATCCGAGCTTCTGCCGCGCCCGCGCGAGACGTGACATCACCGTGCCGATCGGAATGTCCGCAACCGCGGCGATGTCGCGGTAGGACATGCCCTCGAGCTCGTGCAGCACGAGAACCTCGCGGAACTCCGGCGCGAGCCGCTCCAGCGCCCGCTGTAGGAGAGCGCTTCGAGCCTGGCTCCAGTCGATGGGGTTGGCCTCCTCGAGGGGAACGGTGCCGACGCCATCATCAAAGGCCTCCGTCGGGACGCTCCGACGCGCTTCGCGGAGCCGGGTGTAGCAGACGTTACGGACAATCGTGAGCAGCCAGCCACGTCCGTCGCTGCCATGAAACCGTTCGAAACCGCGCCAGGCGCGGAGAAAGGCGTCTTGCACCGCGTCCTCCGCGTCGTGTTCATGCCGCAGCAGCCACCGCGCGAGATTATACGCGGCATCCAGATGTGGGAGCATGGTCTGCTCGAACGTCGATGGCATGTGGGGACCTTCCATCCGTGGTGATACGCGCCGCTGCGCGATTTATTCCCGGAAAGATGAAGAAAGTGAGTTTTTTGCGCGAGGCTGGAATATCGGGAAACAACCGGGCGTTGGAATGGGCATGCAAAGGAAAACGGCCGAGCGGCGGAATATCGGAATTTCGGAAAACCCAAACGAAACGACGGAACGCCCAAGCGACAGTGCGCGAGCACCTGCGGTGGGCGTGTGCCGGGATTGCCGAATCCGAAATTGCACCCGCCGGGACGCGACCGGACAGACGGGGGACTGCGGTCACCGCCACCGCATCATCCGACTTCAGAAACTCGATCATTTCACTCCAAACCCACAATCCACATGTCCGATATCATTCTTCACAACGACAACCGCGACGGCGTCGACCGCCGCGGATTCCTCAAATGCATGGCTTGGGCCGGCACGGGCGTCCTCTGGTCACTGAATGGCGGCGTCCTCACGTCGCGCGTCCTGGGCCAGGTCGCGGATGCCGGAGGGGCAGACATGGCTGCCGCAAAGGGCACGCTGAACTTCGTCCAGATTAGCGACAGTCACATCGGCTTCGACAAGGCGGCGAACAAGGACGTCGCGGCGACGTTCCGTGAGACCGTGGCGCGAATCAATGCGCTGCCGATCGCGCCGGAATTCCTCCTGCATACCGGCGACCTGACGCACCTCGCGGAAGCGGACGAGTTCGACGCGCTCGACCAGATGATCAAGGACTGCCGGACAATGCAGGTGTTCTACGTGCCCGGTGAGCACGACGTGCTCAATGATGACGGAGCACAATATCGTGCGCGGTTCGGCAGGAATACGCGCGGTGCCGGCTGGTACAGCTTCGATCAGAAAGGCGTGCATTTCGTCGGGCTCGTCAACGTGACCGGCGTGAGCGACGGCGGCCTCGGCATCCTCGGTGCGGAGCAGCTCGACTGGCTGGCGAAGGACCTCGCTCCGCTGTCGGCAGACACGCCCGTCGTGATGTTCGCGCACGTGCCGCTATGGCTGGTGTATCCAAAGTGGGGGTGGGGAACCGACGACGGCGCGAAGGCGCTGGCGATGCTGAAGCGGTTCGGGTCGGTCACCGTGCTCAATGGGCACATCCACCAAGTGGTGCAGAAGGTCGAGGGGAACATCACATTTCACACGGCGCGGTCGACGGCGTTTCCGCAGGGCGAGCCAGGGAAGGTGCCGAAGCCCGGACCGATCGTCGTTCCCGCCCCGCAACTGAAGTCATTCCTCGGCCTGACGACGGTGCAATACGTCGAGTCGCATCCCACGCTGGCGATCGTTGACGAGACGCTGGGGTGAAAAGCGGAGATGCGGATAATCGGAAAATTGGAAAATTGGATCCCCTGAAACACGGAAACGCTGAAAAGGCGGAAAATCCGGAAGATCGAAAAAACGCAAAAGCGGAAGCGCGGAAAAACAATTCGAACCACGAAGGGGCACGAATTGACACGAATGGAACGTCGGCGCGAAGCGGCGTGGTGGAACGCGATGTCCTCATCGCGTTTGATCGAGCGGAGCAACCCGCTGGGGACAGCGGGTTCCACCTAAGACAGCGAGTTCCACCTAAGCGCGATCTTGCTTGTTGTGGGCGCGGTGACCTCACCGCGCGGGGTTGATGTGGGTGCGGTGATTTCACCGTGCTTTGTCCCGCGTGGTGAGCTTACCCCGCCTGACACGGTTCGGGCGAAGCGTGGCGAGGCGGGGTCAGGCGACCCCGCCC
>DASZYH010000077.1:0-18900 GCA_035545515.1 Opitutaceae bacterium | reverse complement strand
GGTCGAACTCGATGTCCTCATCGAGTTCGTCCATGGCCCCGTCGCTGCGCGCCTACTGCTTCGCGAGCAGATCGTGAATCGTCGTCAGGATCCGGCTCGCGGGATAGGGCTTCTGCAGAATCGTCGTCACACCCAGCGCCGCCAGCTCGGCCGTGTGCTCGCGCGTTCGCCGCGCCGAACCGATGCCGCTCGACACGACCACGCGGATTCCCTGCTTCATCCGCTGGAGCACGCGCACGAGCCCGGCGCCGTTCATCGCGGGCATTTCGAGATCCGTGATCACGAGCTCGACGTCCGCCAGGTGGCGCGCGAACGCCGCCGTGGCATCCGCCCCGTCGTTCGCGACGAGGACCCGGTAGCCGTGTTTCACGAGCGTGTCGCGGAGGATCGAGCGGATGCCTTCCTCGTCGTCGACGACGAGGATCAGCTCGTTGTGCCCCCGGGGCGCCTCCTGTTTCTCCGGCGCGGCCTCCGCCCGCGGCTCCCCGGCCGGCATCGCGGGCACGTACACATGGAACGTCGTGCCCTTGTCGACCTCGGTCTGCAGCCGGACAAACCCGCCGTGGCTCTTCACGATCCCCACCACCGTCGAGAGTCCGAGCCCCGTCCCGTGCCCCACTTCCTTCGTCGTGAAGAACGGGTCGAAGATCCGCTCCGCGATGTCGGGCGGGATCCCCGTGCCCGTGTCGCTCACGCTGAGCACCACGTACGATCCCGGGCTCGCCCCGGTGTTCGTGGCCGCGAAGGCCGCGTCGACCGCCATGTTCTTCGCCGCGATCGTCAGCACTCCCCCCGCCGGCATCGCGTCGCGCGCGTTGACGCACAGGTTGAGCAGCACCTGGTGGAGCTGCGACGCGTCCCCGCGGACGGCCGTGACGTCCGGGGCCACGTTCATCCGGATCGTGATCGATTTCGGGAAGGTCTGGCTCGCGATGCGCGCGAGTTCGCGGATCAGCGTGCCCGACTGCACCGGGCCCCGCTCGCCGTCCACCCCGCGGCCGAACATCAGGAGCTGGCGCACGAGGTCCGCCCCGCGCTTGGCGCTCGCCTCGATGTTCGCGAGCGTCTTCTCGAATTCCCCCGGCCCCATCGGCATCCGCAGCAGCGGCGCCGCCATCATGATCGGCGCGAGCACGTTGTTCATGTCGTGCGCGATCCCGCTCGCGAGCCGGCCGACGCTCTCCACCCGGTGGGCGCGGTACAGCTCCAGCTCCATCGCCTTGCGTGAGGTGATGTCGACGATCGTCGCGAGGAACACCGGCGTCGGGCCGAACTGGAGGCTGTCCAGCGCCAGGAGTCCGATCCGTTCGCCGCCGGTGGGCGTGCGGAACTTCAGCTCGAGGTCGCGCAGCCGCTCCCCTACGCGCACGTTCTCGAATCGCCTGGTGCCTTCGTCGGCGCAGATCTGGAGCTCGCGCACCGTCCGGCCCACGAGCGCCTCGCGGGGACGTCCGAGGAACGTGCACAGCTCCGGGTTGACGTCGAGGATCCGCCCGTCGGACGCGCGGCCGTAGCAGAGCGCGACGGGCGACGACTGGAAGATCGCGGCGAACCGCTGCTCGGTCTCCAACTGCGCCTCGATCGCCGCCCGGCGGTCGGTCACGTCGTGCCCGACGCCCAGCATTCCCGTGATCGCGCCGTTCCGGTCGCGCAGCGGGAGCTTGGTCGTCAGCAGCACCCGCCGGCCGCCGTCGCTCGTCGTCACGATTTCCTCGTGGTTCCGGATGGGATGGCCCTGCAGCACCCGCTGCTCGTCCGCCCGGAAATCCGCCGCCTCGGCCGCGGGGAAGAACGCCGCGTCGCCCCGTCCGATCAGGTCGGACGGCTGCGCGACGCCCACCATCTCGGCCATCGTCTGGTTCGCCAGCAGGAACCGGCTGTCCCGGTCCTTCACGTAGATCGGGTCGGGAAACTGGTCGATCAGCGTCCGCAACAGGTGGCGCTCCCGCTCGAGCTCCTCGTGGACGCGGTTCTGCTCGGTCACGTCGGTGATGATCGCCATCCGCGCCGGCCGGCCGTCGAACGGCACCTCGTGCGTGACCACCTCGACGTCGATTATCTGGCCGGTTTTGGTCCGGTGCCGTTGCGCGGACCCGCCCGCGGCGCCGTCGTCCGCCCGCAGCTCCCGCACGTTCAGCGCGAGGAACTCGTCGCGCGACCAGCCGTAGTGCGCGATGGCCGCCTGGTTGACCGCCAGGAACCGCAGCGTGATCGCGTCGAGCACCCACATCGGCCGGGGGTTGACTTCGAACAGCAGCCGGTACCGTTCCTCCGACTGCCGGAGCGCGAGCTCTGCGACCTTCCGGCCCTCCGACTCCGCGCGCTCGCGCAGCGCCCGCTCGACCGCCGGGAGCAGCCGCTCGAGCTCGTGCTTGAGCACATAGTCGGTCGCGCCGCTCTTCAGGGCGTCGATCGCGCGCGTTTCGCCGATCGTGCCGGAGACGAAGATATAGGGGACCTCGGGGCGCTTCTGGCGGGCGAGGGCAAGGCCGATCAGGCCGTCATAACCGGGCAGCGTGAAGTCGGACAGGATGACGTCGATCGCGCTGCGTTCGAGCGCTTGGGCAAATTCGGCAGCGGAGGCGGCATAGATGAAGTCGGCGACGGCCCCCATGCGCTTCAGGGCCATCCGCACGAGTTCGCGATCCAGTTCGTCGTCCTCCAGGTGCACGATCTGCCAGCGCGGAGTGTGGGCAGGAGAAGTCTCCGTATGCATGGCTTGCGGCCGCTTTCGACACGTGGGATGGGAAGCGGCGCCGCATTAAATGCCACTGACCGGCGGAACTACGCAAGTCATTATCTTAGGCACTATACCAAAATATATACTGCCGCTCCGGAGCCGCTTCCGCCGCCTGGGGGTGCAACGGCGGACCCTGTCCGGATTCCTGCCTCCACGGTGCGCCCGCGCCGGGCCGGCCGGACGCTGAAATTACACGCCCGCCGGCTCGACGTCGTTCGTGGTGACGTACGGTTCCTCGTGTACCTGCGGGGCGACTTTCCCCGCCAGGAGCTGCCACCACATCCTGGCGTTCGCGATGACCACCACGGCCACCAGCACCAGGAACAGCCCCGTCACCGCCGCGTCGATCCGGCTGTTCAGCGCCTGTGCATGCCACGCGGAGAGGTCGGCCGCGCTGCCGCCGGCCGCGATCCGCGCATCGAGCGTCCGCGCCGCCGCGAGGAACCCGAGTCGCGGCTCCGCGCTGAAGATCTTCGTCCAGCCGGCGCTCATCGTCACCGCCAGCAGCCAGCCGAGCGGCAGCAGCGTGACCCAGCAATACTGCCGGCGGCCCATCTTGATCAGGACCGTCGTCCCCAGCGCCAGCGCGATCACCGCCAGGAGCTGGTTCGCGATCCCGAAGATCGGCCACAGCGAATTGATCCCGCCGTTCGGATCGACCACGCCCTGGTAGAGGAACCAGCCCCACGCGCCGACGAACAGCAGCGTCGCGATCACGCCGCGGGCCGGCGACCTCCGCCCGTCCGCCCGCCGGCCGGCCGCGCCCAGCACGTCCTCGACCAGGAACCGCCCCACGCGCGTGCCGGCGTCGATCGTCGTCAGGATGAACAGCGCCTCGAACATGATTGCGAAGTGGTACCACAGCGCGAGCGCGCCGCCGTTGCCGGCTACGCGCGCGAACATGTGCGCCATCCCGACCGCGAAGGTCGGCGCGCCGCCCGTCCGGCCCACCATCGTCTTTTCGCCCACGCTCGCCGCCAGCGCCGCCATGTCGGCCGGCGTCACCGGATAACCGAGCTGCGTCACGTGTGCCGTCACCTCCTGCACCGTTCCCGTCAGGTTGATCGCGAAATACTGTCCGGGCTCCATCGCGCACGCCGCGATCAGCGCCATCACGCCGACGACCATTTCGGTGATCATCGCGCCGTACCCGACGATCCGGATGTCGTGCTCCCGCGCGAGCAACCGCGGCGTGGTGCCCGACGCCACCAGCGAGTGGAAGCCCGACACCGCCGCGCATGCGATCGTGATGAAACAGAAGGGGAACACGGGTCCGGCGAACACCGGCCCGGTGCCGTCGACGAACCGCGTCAGCGCCGGCATCTTCAGCGCGGGGGCGAGGACGACGACCGCGAGCGCCAGCGCCGCGACGGTCCCGATCTTCATGAACGTGCTCAGGTAGTCGCGCGGCGCGAGGAGCATCCAGACCGGCAGGATCGAGGCGAGGGCGCCGTACCCCATGATCCACCACGCCAGCGTGGTGGCCCGGAGCGTCATCACGTCCTCGAACCCCGGCACCCGGTGGAGGAACTTGCCCGCCCAGACGGCGAGGAGCAGCGCGGCGACGCCGCCCAGGCTGACGGCGACGAGTCCCTTGCCCGCGTGTCCGATCGTCCGCATCCCAAAACCCATCGCGAGGGCGATCGGCATCGTCGCCGCGATGGTGAACAACCCCCACGGGCTCTCGGCGAGCGCCTTGACGACGACGAGCGCCAGCACGGCGAGCAGGATGACCATGATGGCGATGATGCTGACGACCGCGGCCGCACCGGCGAACGGCCCGACCTCCTCCCGGACCATCGCGCCGAGCGAGCGTCCGCCGCGCCGCAGCGAGCAGAACAGGACGACCGAGTCGTGGACCGCCCCGCCGAGCGTGGCGCCGATCAGCATCCAGAGCAGCCCCGGCAGGTAGCCGAACTGGGCGGCGAGCACCGGACCGACCAGCGGCCCGGGGCCGGCGATCGCGGCGAAGTGATGGCCGAACACGACCCAGCGGTTGGTGCGGACGAAATCATGGCCGTCGGCGTGGAGTTCCGCCGGGGTGGCGCGCAGCTCGTCGATCGTGAGGACCTCGGCCAGGAGCCAGGCGGAGTGGAAGCGGTAGCCGAGGGCGAAGACGCAGCCCGTGGCGACGACCATCCAGAGGGCGTTGACCGGTTCGCCGCGGGACCAGGCGAGGATGCCAAGGGCGACGGCGCCGAGGACGGCGACGCCGCTCCAGAGCACGATCCGGCCGGTCTTCCGCGCAGGAACGACAGAGCTCATGTGGGGTGGGGGGGGCCGACACCCTCGCTGACGAATGCCCGCCGTGCAAGTGCGGCGCGGTTCGCACCGGCCCGGCTCGCGGCGGACTGGTCCATTCTGGAGACCGCGATCGCGCGCTTGAGCCCCCGTTGGCCCGTCGTCGTCTCATGGCTCGCGCGCCGTGGCGCGTGAACGACTCCACCCATGCCTGCTGAAACCCCGCCCCGCCTCGCTCGATTCATTTCCATTCTCCTTCCGGGACTTTTTCTGCTGGTCGCCCCATTGGCTGCCGCCCCGAGGTTCTTTCTCAGCACGATCAATGGGCGACTCGAGCCGACCCGGCGCCTCGTCTACAAGAAGCTCGCCGGGCGGGAGCTCCACCTTGACGTGTTTGAGCCGGCCCGCCGGTCGGCTGGCGACCGCCGGCCGGCGTTCGTCGCGATTCACGGGGGCGGCTGGAGCGGGGGTGATTCGCGGATGATGTACGCCTGGGCCAGGCATGCCGCGGATCTCGGGATGGTCGGCATAAGTGTCGAGTACCGACGGTACCGCCCCCATTCGGCGGACACGGTCTTCGTGTGTGTCGAGGACGCGCGGTCCGCCATCCGGTACGTTCGTGGTCACGCCGCCGCGCTGGGCATCGATCCCGCGAAAATCGTCGTGAACGGTGCTTCCGCCGGCGGCCACCTCGCCGTGGGGGCGGCGTTGTTCGACGGCGTCGATGATCCGGCCGACAAGACGTCGGTTTCGTGCCGGCCCGACGCTCTCGTCCTCTTTTCGCCCGTCATCGACACCTCGGCGGGCGAAGGCCCGGCCAGGATCGGAGCGCGCTGGCGCGAACTGTCCCCCGTCGATCATGTGCGACCGGGAATGCCGCCGACGCTCACTTTCCAGGGGACCGGCGACACGCTCGTCCCGTTCGCCGGCGTCCTTCGGTTTCACGAGGCGATGCTGCGCGCCGGCAACCACAGCGAGCTCGTTCGTGTCCCGGGTGCGCCCCACACCTATATGTTCAAGGATCCGGGACTTTACGCGGCGACGCTCCGGCGGATGGATGATTTCCTGCGCCAGCAGGGATTCCTGCCGCCGGTTGCAGCGATCCGGTGAGGCCCGGTCGCGCGGACCCGCGCCGTTCAGAATTCGTCGTAGGCGACCTGCCCGGGGGCGACGCCGAGTTCGGCGAGCATCCGGGTGCATGCCTTGATCATCATCGGCGGACCGCAGAGATAATATTCCACGCCGCGCGGGTTGCGGTGCGTTCGCAGATAATTCTCCCGCACCACCTCGTGGATGAATCCGGTCGCACCGTCCCACGCGTCGTCCGGCAGGGGTGACGACAGCGCGGGATGAAAGGAGAAATTGGGATGCGCGCGCGCGAGCGCCTCGAAATAATCGGCGTAGAAAATTTCCTGCCGCGACCGTGCCCCGTACCAGTAGCTTACCCGCCGCGCGGTGTGCTCCGTCTCGAAAAGATGGGAAAGGTGCGCGCGCAAAGGCGCCATCCCGGCGCCACCGCCGATGTACACCGCCTCCCGCTGGGTCGGCTTCACGTGAAAATCCCCCGCGGGACCGATTGCAGTCACGATGTCGCCGGGTTGGAGCGCAAACAGATAGGCCGAGCCCACGCCCGGCGGGCAATCCTGCCCCGGCGGCGGCGTGGCAATCCGGACGTTGATCCGCAGCGTGCGCTCCGATGCCGGGTTGCTGGCGAGGGAATAGTTGTTCCGGCGCCCCGCGGAGGAATGGTGCGCGACCAGATCAAACACATGCTGGTTCCGCCACACCGTCGCGTAGGGTTCCGGAATGGCGAGGTCGCGAAACCGGATTTCCCCGTAGGCGGGAATGTCGAACTGGAGGTAGTCGCCGGCCGTGAAGGCGACGTCCTTCCCGTCCAGCGGCTCGAACACCAGTTCCTTGATGAAGGTCGCGATACTCCGATTCGAGACGACCCGCAGCCGGAACGCCTGGGGCTCGCGCGCCCCGGCGCCTCCGGCCTGCGTGGGGTTGAGAAAAAGTCGGCCGTGCCGTTCCTCGACCGGAAACGTCGCGAGCCCCCGGCAGACCGGCGCCCGGGCGGGCGAACCGTCGGCGAGATGAAAGCGGCCGTTGTGCTTCGGACACTCGATCGTCCCCCCCTTCACCAACCCGTCGGCCAGGTGGGCATGGCCGTGGGAACAGATGCCCGTGAGCGCGTGGAGCCCGCCGTCCTCGTCGCGGCACAGGGCGAAGGTGCGTTGGCCATGGTCGAACCGGAGCACATCCCCGGGCCCGAGGTCGGCCGCGGCGCAAACCTCGATCCAGCCGGCCGCATCCGGCGCCGGCCCCGCGGCGGCCGGCGCCGCGCATTCGGGGTCGAACCGGCCGCGCCCGGGGAGCTGCCGTTTGACGTGATGGGCCGGATCCTTCACCTGCCGCAGGAGCGTGGGAATGATCTCGCGGTAGGCCGCGACCAGCCCGCGATAGGGCCGCGGCATGTCATCCCGCACGATCGCGTGCAGCCGCGGCAGGGCGTGATACGGCACCAGCGGAAACATGTGATGCTCCACGTGGTAGTTCATGTTCCAGTAGAGATACCGGTGGATCGGATTCATCAGCACCGTCCGGCAGTTCAGCCGGTGATCGAGGACGTTCTCCGCCAGCCCGGCATGCTGCGTCAGGCCGTAGACGACCATGAGCCACGACCCGTAGAGGTTGGTCAGGCCGACGTACAGCAGCGGGAGGATGCTGTGCATCGCGAGCGCGAGCGCGACCACGCCGGCGTAAATCGCGAGATAAACGCGGGCGCGCCCGAAAACCCGCGGAAACTCGCTCGCCGGAATG
This sequence comes from Opitutaceae bacterium, assembly GCA_035545515.1. GTDB lineage: Bacteria > Verrucomicrobiota > Verrucomicrobiia > Opitutales > Opitutaceae > ER46. The sequence continues at coordinate 11,096 of DASZYH010000077.1, read as the reverse complement.
AAGGTTTTCTCGTCGCCCCGCATCCGGCCGGCCGCGTGCGTGACCACCCCGGTGAAATATTTCCGGTACCCGCCCAGGTTGAAAAAACCCCGGACGATCCCCGCGATGTCCGGCGGTCGCGGCACGGCAATCTCGGGGTCTCGGCCCACGATGATCGTGTCGCTGTGATGGCGGGTGTGGCTCCAGCGCCACACGGCCGCTTCGCGCATCACCATGAAGGAGGCGATCTCGTACAGGGCGTTGTTCATCCAGTCGGTCTTGAACGCCGTCCCGTGCCCCGCTTCGTGCCACCTCGAGTCCGAAACGCTGGCATACAGCACCCCATACACGGCGAAGGGGAGCACCGCCCAGCCCGAGTGCCGGAGCAGGTACCCGGTCGCGCCGCTGGCGAGAAGCAGCGCGAACCACCCGAGCGTGTCGCGGATCGCCGGGCCGTTCCGGCGCTCCAGCAGGCGGCGCATCGTCGCCCGCGGGACGGGCGTCTGGTACCATTCGGCCTCGGCCAGCCCCTGCTCGATCGCCGCGGCGGCGCTCAGTCCGGTGAGGCTGTAGTCGGGACGGGCCGGCGGCTTGGCCAGCGTCGCGGTGGCGTGGGCGTCGTTCATGGCGGGGGGACTTCAAAACAAGCCCGCGTCCGCCGCCGGGAAAGCGGATCCACGCGGTCGCTCCGGGAGACCAGCCGGCGCGCGGGGGCTTCCTCCGCCGCCGGTACCTCCGGGAGACCGGTACGAACGGCTTTCCGCCGGCGGCCCGGATCCCTTGGGTGCGCTTTGCGGCGACACTTCTTCCGGTGAAGCCCTTCCCCCCATGACCCCGTCGTTTCCCGTGCCTGTGGCCTTTCGCGCCGCGGTCGGCGCCGCCGCTCCCGACCCGCGCAGCGGCGGCGGGAACACCCGCACCGCCGCGGCGCCGCCGTCATGAACGCCCTCGCGATCGCCGCGGCGGACGCCCGGCACCGCGTGCTGGCGCGCGGTTGGAACACCTGGGACACCCGGAGCGTCCTGCGGCATGTCCTGCTGCCCGAAGGGCTCTGTGTCAGCCTCGGGCTGGCCGCGTTCGACAAGCTCGTCTGGCTGAATGAGGCGCATTTCGGACGTCAGCGGCTGGGACGCACCGCCGGAACGAAACTCACGAGCACCGACCGGCCGCTGCCGATCGCCGACACGATCGAAGTGCGCCCGGGGTTGCATGCCTACGACGGCGGCTACACCGAACTGGAGGTGAACCTGCGCGGGGCGCGCTTTCGCGTCGAGACCGCCGCCCGCGGCGAGGAGTGGGTCGCCCGGGTCACGCCTTTGCAGGATGAACCCTGGCCCCGGTTTCTCACCGTGCACGCCGGCTTCGCGTGGAACCGGCCGGGGCAGGTCTCCCGTCGGGACGAACACCGGCTGACGGCGCAGCTTGGCGAGGGTCGTTCGCTCACGATATTCTCCGACGGTGACGCGGTGGACGAGCCCAACCTGCCGCTGCAATCACCGTATCTCGCGTTGCGGCTGGAGCGGCCCGTGTCGGTCTGCGCCGGATGCCATCTCGACGGGCCCGGGGTCGCCCGGCGGATCGCGGAGGCGCGCGCCGTCGTCGTGCGCTCGCACGCCGCCTACGGCCCCCAGGCCGAGGGTCACGAGGCGATGCAGAGCAGCCTGGCGTGGAACCTCATCTACGAACCGAAATTCCGGCGGGTGCTCTGCACGGTCGCCCGCGACTGGAACTGCGTGCGGGGCGGCTACGCGGTGTTCTGTTGGGACACGTTCCTCACCTCGTGGATGATCGCACAGGACGAGCCGAACCTCGGCTGGGCCTGCCTGCTCGAGGCGTTCCGTGAAATGGTCGGGGACGCGTTCGTGGCGAATGTCGTCCAGGGCACGGGCCGCCGCGCGCTCGACCGCTCCCAGCCGCCGGTGGGCGGCGTGTGCGTGCTCGGGATGCATCGGAACCGCCCTGATCCCGCGGCGCTCGCCGCCGCCTGGCCGGCGCTGCTCGCCTGGAACCGCTGGTGGCATCGGGCCCGCCGCAATGTCCGGGGCTCGCTCTCCCTCGGCTCGGATCCGTTCGTGCCGCGCGTGGGCGACCCGGCGGAATTCGTGCAGCCCAACACCGCCGCCGGCGCCGCGCTCGAGGCGCTGGACAACTCGCCGATGTACGATCACGCGCCCTTCGATCCGGTCACGCATCTCATGCAGATCGAGGACGTCGGCCTGAACTCGCTCTACGTCGCCGACTGCGAGGCGCTGGCGGAGGTCGCGACGGTGCTGGGCCACGCCGGCGAGGCGGCCGAGCTGCGCGCTCGCGCCGCCGAATACGCCGGCAAGGTGCGCTCCCTGTGGGCGGCGGATTCGGGCCTCTTCCTGAATCGCCGGCTCGACCACGGCACATGGAGCCCGCGGCACTCCCCAACCTCGTTTTATCCGCTTTTTGCCGGCGTTGCCACGCCGGCACAGGCCGCCCGTCTCGTCACCGAACATCTCTTGAACCCGGAGGAATACGCCGGCGAATGGATGATCCCCGCCGCGCCCCGCAACGATCCGGCCTTCAGCGAGCAGCTCTACATGCGCGGCCGGATCTGGCCGCCGCTCAACTTTCTCGTTTACCTCGGGCTCCGGCGCTACGGCTTCGCGGAGGTGCGTCGGACGCTGGCGGAGAAGTCGTCCGCCCTGCTGGTCCGGAACTGGCGCGAACACCGGGTCGCCCCCGAGAACTTCTCCGCGTTCGACGGCACCGGCGGCATCGCCGCGCACAGCCACCCGCTCCTGACGTGGAGCGGTCTCCTTGCGTTCATCGGGATGATCGAGGAGGGCCGCGTCGGCTCGCCGCTGGCGGCCGTGGGCGAGCCGGTGGACCCGGTGTCATGACGTTTTTCCCACTCTGATGAAGATCCGCCTCCTTTGCTGCTCCCTCGGGGGCTTCCTGGCCGTCGCCCGGCTCGCCGCGGCGGTCTTTCCGCCCTGGATCGACCTGGCGCCGGAGGGGTCGCGCCAGGTCGTCGTCGCCGCCGGCACGCCCACGGTCTATCAGGGGCACCCGACCACCGTGCTGCTTCCGGATGGCCGGACCATCTACTGCGTCTGGAGCATCGGACACGGCGGACCGGCGGGTCCGATGAAGCGCAGCGACGACGGCGGCCGCACCTGGAGCCCCCTTCTCCGGGTACCCGCCAACTGGCCGACGGCGCGCAACTGCCCCGCCATCTACCGCCTCGCCGGCCCGGACGGTGTCGAGCGGCTGTTCGTCTTTGCCGGCACCGGTCGCGATGGCGAAATGCAGCAGGCCGAGTCCGACGACGACGGACGGACCTGGACCCCCATGCGCGGCAACGGCCTCGCCGCCGTGATGCCGTTCTGCTCGATCATCCCGATCGACGGCGGCCGGCGGCTCCTGGGGATGAGCAACACGCGGCGCCCGGGTGAGACGAAGGAGAAGCGCTCGAACGTCGTCACGCAGAGCATCTCCCCGGACGGCGGCCGGACCTGGTCGCCCTGGCGGGTGGTCGTCGACCTGCCGGGCCTGAAGCCCTGCGAACCCTGCGTGCTTCGTTCCCCCGACGGCCGGGAACTGCTCTGCCTGATCCGGGAGAATGTCACGCGCATCGCCCGCTTCATGACCAGCCGCGACGAGGGGCGGACCTGGTCGCCGACCCGCCCGCTGCCGCCGGGCCTGTACGGCGACCGGCACGTCGCGCGTTACGCGCCGGACGGACGGCTGGTCGTGTGCTTCCGCGATACGGGCGGCGCGTACGGGAGTCCGACCTCGAAGGATTTCGTCGCCTGGGTGGGACGGTACGACGATATCACGCACGGACGCGACGGCGCCTACCGGATCCGGCTGCTGCACAGCTATCACGGCGGCGATTGCGGCTATGCGGGACTGGAGGTGCTGCCGGACGGCACGTTCGTCGCGACGACCTACATCAAGTACCGTCCGGGACGGGACCTGAATTCCGTCGTGAGCACCCGGTTCACGCTCGCGGAAACCGACCGGCTGGCGGCCGCCCGCGCACCCTAGCTGGCATGCGGCGGAACCGGCGGGCGCTGGGATCGTTTCTCCGGGAGCACCGGCGCTGGGGCGTCGTGGCGCTGCTCTTTGCCGTGGCGGCGGTCAACAACCTCGACCGGCAGACGCTCTCGGTGCTCGCCGGCACCCTGAAGCCGGCGCTGCGGTTCGGGGACGTGCAGTATTCCTACGTCGTGACGGCGTTCCTCGCGGCCTACGGTCTCGGTTACGTCTTTTGCGGCGCGCTCATCGACCGGTGGGGGGTGAAGCGCTCGCTCGCCCTGGCGCTCGGCTTCTGGTCGCTCGCCGCGATCGCGCACGCGATGGTGACGGGCTGGACCGCGCTGGCGGCGATGCGGTTTCTGCTCGGGCTGGGGGAGAGCTTCAACTCGCCGGCCGGCGTGAAGGCCATCGCGGAATGGATCCCGCCCCGCGAACGCGGCCTGAGCATGGCGGTGTTCTCGAACGGCAATATACTCGGCGCGATCATCGCCCCGCCGCTGGTCGCGTCGGTGGCGCTGCGCTGGGGGTGGCCGTGGAGCTTCGTGGTCACGGGATCGGCCGGCCTCGTCCTGCTCGGGGTCTGGTGGCGCTTTTACGACGCGCCGGAGCGCAGCGCCCGGCTGAGCGCGGCGGAGCGCGACTACCTCCGGGCCCACGGCGCCGGTGCCGCTCCCGCGGCGCCCGCCGCCTCCGCCTGGGCACTGCTCCGGCACCCGCTCTGCCTCGGGTTCTTTGTCGCGCGGTTCCTGACCGATCCGACCAGTTACTTCTTTTCCTTCTGGCTCCCCGATTACCTGCAGCACTCCCGGGGGTTTTCGCTCGCGATGCTCGGCCTCGTTGGCTGGCTGCCGCTGCTGGCCTCCGACCTCGGCGGCCCGGGCGGCGGCGCGCTGTCGGATTTCCTGGTTCGCCGCGGAATGGAGCCGCGGCGCTCCCGGCTCTGGGTCATGACCGGGGCCGCGCTCCTCATGCCGCTGGCCCTCGTCGCCGTCCGCACGCCGTCCGTCTGGCTGGCGGTCGCCCTGATCGCGATGCTGCTCGCCGCCCAGAGCGCCTGGATGGCCAACCAGCTCGCGCTCATTGCCGAGAGCATCCCGCGCGAGCGGATCGGAACGCTGCTCGCCCTCACCGCGGTCGGTGGGACCCTCGGCGGTATCGCCTCGACGCTGGTGACCGGGCGTCTGCTCGGCGCCTATGGGTATGTGCCGGTGTTCTCCGTGCTCGGCTGCCTCCACCTCACCGCGCTGGCGGTGCTGCTCGTGAGCCGCCGGCGCTCCGCTGCCGCGACCTGATCCGCGCGCGACGGTCGCCGCCGGGGACCAGTACAAAACCGTTCCAACCTGCGCCCGCTCCGCTTGGTTCCCGCCGTTGCCGCCGGCGCGGTCGCGCGGCGGTCCCCCCCCACTCGAACCCGGAACCCCATGAAAGCCACCCCCTGCATCTCCCTGGCGCTTGTCCTTGTCGCCGGCGCCGCGGCCCAGACCGCGCCTCAGAACTCCCCGGCCGATGCCCGGCCTCCGGCGACGGCCACGACGCCGATCCAGATGTCGCCGTTCCTCGTGCGCACCGATCAGGACCGCGGCTACGCCGCCACCAGCTCCCTCGGCGCCTCGCGCGTGGCAATGGACGTGACGGATATCCCGATCTCGGTCGTGAGCGTGACCGAGCAGATGTTCGCGGACCGCGGCGCGGTCGATGCGATGGACGTCCTTCCGTTTGTCTCGGGCATCCAGCAGCAGGCCGACGGCGCCCCGGGGCAGGCGGGCTACTCGCTCCGCGGATTTGCCAACGTCGGCCTGCGCGTCCGCGACGGGCTGCCGGAGATCGTCGAGGGCGTCGATTACGCCTTCGACGATGCCTCGGCCTACGAGCGCCTCGAGGTCATCAAGGGTCCGGCCGGGACGCTCTACGGCACGACGAGCATGGGCGGGGTGATCAACAAGATCAGCAAGTGGCCCCGGTTCACGCCGCGGACGGAGGTGCAGGTCCAGGCGCAGTCCTACGACGAGTTCATCCACGGCATGGTCGATTCCACCGGCCCCGTGGGCGCCAACTCCGCCTTCCGCGTCGTCCTCTCGTCCCGCACCGGGCACCGCTACTACGACCACGACGCCCCGAACGACTTCAACGATCTCGTGCTCGCGTTCACGCACCGCCTCGGGCCCAACCATTCCGGGCGGATCTGGACGCGCGTGCAGTATTTCAAGTTCAAGCTCGGCCGCGAGGACGGCGTCCAGTTTCCAACCGGTTATCTGGACCCGCGGAACCCCTCGGCGCCGGGGCTGCTGACCAATCCGAAATTTCCGATCCCGATCGACGCGAACCTCGCCCCCCGGGGCACGGTGTCGCGGGCCAACATCTACAGCTACGAAGGCGGCTACGAGCAGTCGTTCGCCGGGCCGGCCGGCGGAAAGTGGACGCTCCGGCTCGTCGGGCGCGCCACGCTCGGCAAGGGCGACAAGTCGCCCTCCGCGGCGCTCACCCGGCCGGTGCCCGTCGATGCGAGCGGCGCGATCGTGAAGTACACGAATGCCGCCGGGGTCCTCGTCAACGGCGACGCGCGCTTCATCGCCGCCGACGACCCGCGCGTGGCGGACTGGCGTTCGACCATGACCCTGCGCGACTTCGCCGGCTACAACAAGAACGGCGGCGCCTACCTCGACCTCGTCGGCGACTTCACCACCGGTCCGCTGCGGCACCAGATCGTTTTCAACGGCCAGCTCGAACGGGCGATTTCGGAACGCGCCTTCTTCTTCTGGAACGTGCCCAATCCGGCCAACACGACCGCGGTTGCCAACTCGTTCTCGATGCTGCACCCGGACTATTCCGGCGTGGACTTCGCCGCCATCCGCGCCAGCCAGCCGGCGAACTTCAATGCCTTCAACGGCCACACCGAATCGAGCAGTTTCGCCGGCGGATTCCAGGACAACATCAGCCTCTGGCGCGACCGGCTCATCGGCGTCCTCGGCGCGCGCTACGACACCGTCCAGACCACGGGCTACAGTTTCAACGCCGCCCAGAGCATCGCGCAGAAGAAGTTCGTGAAGGATCCCTCCACCGTCAGCACCGTCGACAACCAGGACCGCACCTACCGCTACGGTCTCGTGGGCAAGCCCTGGAACGGGATCAGCGTCTTCGGCCAGGTGGGCCAGACGTATATTCCGGTCAACACGCTCGATTCGCATGGCGTCAAGTTCCCCAACCAGGAGGGCGAGATCCACGAGGCGGGGGTGAAGGTCGATCTGTTCGGCGAGCGGCTCGTCGCCACCGCCTCGGTGTTCCGGATGCAGCTCACCAACGTCCTCGTCTCCGTTCCCAACCCGCCGGAGCTGGGCGGCGGTCTCGTGAAGGTGCCGGCCGGCACCCAGCGGACGAAGGGCTTCGAACTGGACCTCACGGCCGAGCCGCTGCCCGGCCTGAACGTGACGTTCGCGTACAGCGACCTCACCTCGAAAAGCGAATCCGGCGCGTACTTTCGCGGCGTGCCGATCGACGCCACCTGGTCCGTGCTGGGGAAGTACTCGTTCCGCCGGGGCCGGCTGCGCGGGGCCTTCGTCGGCGCGAGCTGGCGCCGGATCGGCCGCCAGGCCGGCGATCCGGCGAACACGTTCTTCCTCGACGACGCCGACCTGGCCGACGCCTTCGTCGGCTACGGTCATGGCCGCTGGCGGGTGCAGCTCAACGTGCTGAACGTTCTCGATACCGACGCGCCGATCACCGTCACCGGTGACACGGGGGTGTTCCGGGCGCTGCCGCGGACCTACCGCGTGACGTTCGATTACGTGTTCTAGAGCCGGGGAAAGAGGCAGCTGGTCGCCGGCGCAATGGCTCAGATGGTGGGGCTGGGACTCCGCTCCCGGCCAGCCATGGCGCGGAAGGGACTCCGCGCCCTGCCGGCGGCTACGACTCAAGTTGAACCGCTCTAACGCGGGCGGCTTGGGCCGGGCTGCCGGTCGGTTCCGGTGGCCCAGGCGGCCGTGAACCGGGCGACGTAGACGCGATCGCCCATGAAGTTCGTGCCGCCGCGGCCGTAGAGGCAGTACACGTTCCCGGCCGAATCGCGCGCCAGGTCGGAATAGGTGGATTGTCCGCGATGAATGAGCCGGCCGCCTTTCCAGGTCACGCCGCCATCGTCGCTGTATTTGATCGTCAGGTTCCGGCGCTGCTGCGCCGACCGGGCGGTGCTGCCGGGAAACGTGTAGAAGTCGAGGCCGGGCCCGAAATGCAGCAGGCCGCCGTCACACGTCGTCCCGCGCAGGGTGGGGACGGACGTCCAGTCCGTCCACGTCCGCCCGCCGTCGCGGCTTTCGGACCGGGCCCGGATCTGGTTGTCGCCGGAGGCCTGGCGCGCGATCAGGAAGAGCGAGCCGTCGTCACCCTCGGCCAGCTCCGCTTCGTTCGTGCCGCGCGCGGGGTCGACCGGTGGTCCCCCGGCGATCTCCCAGCCGTGCGGCCCGAGGCAGATCACATCGTTGCCGTAATGGCGCTGTTTCGGCGGAACGGCGACCCGTCCGCGATGGGCGAAGGCCAGGAAGATCCGTCCGGCGTCCGGCGGCCTGGTTTTCACGATGCCGTGCCCGATGCTCGAGTGCTGCGTCCAGCCGTGCCCGTTGTCCGCCCAGAGCCCGGTGATCTCAATGCGGGCGCTCCAGGTCAGCCCGTCGTCGCGCGTCGTCCGGTAGAACACGCGGCCGATGTCGCTGCTCACGCTCCACGAATAGAAAAGGTACGTCGTGGCTCCGGCGGTCACGAAGGTCGGGTTGCTCCAGCTGTTCCGGTCCGACCGTCCTTCGATCACCGTGTCCGCGCTCCAGGTCGCACCGTGGTCGGTGCTGCGCTTCACCAGGAGGTCCTTCTCCCCGGCGTCGGGCCCGGCCACCCGCCCTTCGCAGGCCACCAGGACCGTGTCCTGGTCCGTGACCGTGATCCCGTAGACGAAATGCGCCGCATAGGCCGGGTCCTTGCCCCACACTTCCGTTTCCGAAAATTCCGGCGGGCGGGCGGCGGCGGGTGCGGCCGGTCCGGTTGCCCCCGCCGTGATCGCGCCCGACAGCAGGACCGCCAGCGTGGCGGCCCGCCGGATCAGTCGGTGGGACCGCTTCATGGGGTGCCTTTCCCGGCGCCGGCCGTCGTCCAGCGGTGCGCCCCGGGTTCGTTCGACGCCGCGGGAAACGCGCTGATCCGCAGCCGTGCGGCGCCCATCGGGATCAGGGTGATGTGTTCGGCGGGTTCGCGCGTCAGCGCGGGGCTGGCCTGCAGCACGCCCACCAGTCCCTGCGCGTCGAGCTGCCATTCGGGAATCCGCCGGCCGGTCGCTTCGATCACCAGGGGAGCGCCCGCCTGCGTGAACGGCCGGTCGTCGGCCGGCCACGGGCGCTCCACGAGCTTGAATGATGCGTCCGCCGGTCCGGGCTGCAGCACGAGGCCGTAGTTCCAGGGCGACGCCGGCCAGATCTCCCACGACGGCCACCGGTCGGTTCCGCCGTCCCGCTGGTAGCGTTCCTTGATCAGGAGGGAAAACGTCAGCGGGCCCCGGTCGAGGCTCACGCTGTCGTGGTTGGCCGTCCACCGCCGGAGCGAAAGGCGCATCGGCAGCGTCAGTTCGATCGCGTCGTTCTCCCGCCAGGTCCGGTCCACCACCAGGAAGCCGCCGCCCCCGGCGGCCACCGGGAGGGCGGTCCCGTTCACCGAGAGCGCGGGTGTCGTGCACCAGGCCGGCACGCGCAGGTAGAGCGGGAACCGCACCGGACCGGGGACGGAAATCTGCAGCCGGATGTGCTCGTCGAAGGGATAATGGGTCGTTTCGCGGATCGACACGGGGCTGCCGCCCGGTCCGACCTTCGCGTTCACGCGGCTTTCGCTGTAAAACACCGCCGCCAGCCCGTCGTCCCCCGTCGCGAACCAAAGGCTGCTGGCGAAATCCGGCCACCCTTGTCCGAAGTTGTGCTGGCAGCAGCGGTAGCGGCTGGGACTCATCAGGAACATCGCCCCGCCGTTTCGGATCCCCGGTGCCTTGCTCGCCGCATCGCTCTGCGGCTGGTTCGGCGCCGTCAGGTACCGCAACCCGGAGAAGTCCGCCATCACGGCCGCCGGAAACGTGTTGAACGCGACGTTCTCCTCCCGGTCCGCCCACTGCGGGTCCCCGTCGATTTGCAGCATCTGCTCGTCGCTCAGCATCTCCTCGACGATGCCGCAGGTCTCGATCGCCTGCCTTGGATCCGTGTAACCGGGCCGGTACTGCTCGTCGGCGCCGAACATTCCCCCCGGCACCTGCCCGTATTCCGCCCGGACGGTCTGCCAGTTGCGGTCCGCCGCGGCGAGCTGCCAGCCGGCGTGCGACTGCTCCCAGTAGATCGCGGGGCTGTCGAAGCCTTCCGCGATGTTCACGTTGTGCGCGCTGGCGATGCCGTGGTCCCAGTCCGCCGTGTGGCGATGGATCTTCCGCGCCAGGTCGAGCAGCCACGGCTCGCCGGTCCGGTTGTACAGCCAGTAGACGCTCCACAGATTGTCCGCCGCGCGCTGCTGCTGCCAGTACGGGGGGAGGAATTCATCCTCCGGCACCGCCAGCTCCCACCGGAAATACCGCCGCATCAGGTCGATCACGCGCTCGTCGCCGGAGTCGTCGTAGTAGGTCTCCAGCGCGGCCAGCATGATCATGTTGGGCCAGAGGTCGTACGCGCCGCTCGTGCTCTTCACCGTCGGCTTTGGCTGGCGGGGTCCGAACCAGCCGTCGGCCCGCTGGCTGGCGAGCGCGCCCTCGATCCACGTCTGGGCCTCCCGGATCTGGTCGCTCCGTCCGAGCAGGTACGCGTTGTGCGCGAACCCGCGCAGCCAGTACGGAACCTCCTCCCAGCCGTGGTCGCCCCGGCCGTGCGGGTCGAGCCAGGCGTTGTTTCTCTTCTTCAGGAACCGGCTGATTTCCGCGAGATGGCCGTGGAACCCGTCGGCCTGCAGTTCGAGCTCCTGGCGCAGCCACCCGCGCGGCTCGATCGCCCGCAGGGGCAGCGGCACGAGCGGCGTGGGCGCCAGCGGTGCGCGGTTGCCGACGTAGTGGTCGTTGCGGCGGTCGGTCGGCGGCGTGGCCACCCGGCGGACGACGGCCGGCG
>DASZYH010000076.1:0-19336 GCA_035545515.1 Opitutaceae bacterium | reverse complement strand
GGTCGCGAAGGATCGGCAGCAGGTCGACGTAGCTGGCGGGATTTGACCGGGGGCTTCGTCCGATCGGCTCCTGGTCCACCTGCACGAGCTTCTCGAAGAAATCGAGATTCTCGATGTGCCGGTGTTTCAGCGGCAGCGCTTTCGCCCCGTTCAACTTCCGCGCCGCCGCAGCCGCGAGGATGTCGAGGACGAGGGTGCTCTTGCCGGATCCGCTGACACCCGTGACGCACGTCAGCAGGCCGACCGGAAATCGGGCATCGATCCCGCGGAGATTGTTTGCCCGCGCCTCCCGCACCGTAAGCCAGGCGCCGTCCGGGAGCTTCGGCTTCGAGTCCCGCACCACGGACAGTGTCCGGGCGAGATACGGGCCCGTGCGCGAAACGTTCGCCGGCAGGCGCGCGCACTCCTGCGGGGTGCCCTGGAACAACAGTCTTCCGCCTTCGGTGCCGGCCTCGGGCCCCAGCTCGATCAACTGATCGGCGATCCGCATCGTGTCTTCATCGTGCTCCACCACGAGCACCGTGTTTCCGCGGTCCCGCAGCGCCACCAGGGTATCGAGGAGCTTTTGATTGTCGTGCGGATGCAAGCCGATGCTGGGCTCATCGAGGACGTAGATCACGCCGACGAGTCCCATCCCGAGCTGCGTCGCCAGGCGCACGCGCTGGGCCTCTCCTCCGGACAGCGTGCCGTAGTCACGATCAAGTGTCAGGTACCCCAGCCCGGTCTCGAGCAGGAAGTGCAACCGCTGTTCGATCCCGATCACCACGTCGCGCAAGGCGTCGTTGCCACGGTGCAGCGCGACGAGTTCGCGGGCGAAGGCAAAGGCCGTTTCCACGTCGAGCCCCATGAACGCGGGAAACGCCAGCGTTCCCGGATTGCGGAGGGCCGCGGCGCTGCGGCCGGCTTCCGTCTCCGTGCCAGTCGCGTCCGCGCTTGCGTCGGCGGCCTCGCTTTCGGCGCGCGAGGCCCCGGAACGAATCAGAACGGCGCGGCTTCGCGCGTTCAGTCTCTGCCCGTGACACTCCGGGCAATCGCCGCTGATCATGAACGTGGTCAGGCGGGCCCGAAATCCGTCGCTGTCCGTGTGACGAAAGCTTTCCTCCAGATCGGCAATGACGCCCGGGAAGGACATCGCCTTGGCTTCGCGCATTCGCCGCAGCTTGAACGCAAACTGCCGGTCGCCGGCGCCGTACAGGAGGGTGTGCTGTGTCTCAGCCGGAAGCTTCCTCCAAGGCACGTCGGCATCGAACGGCAACTGCTCGGCCAACTGCTTGAGCAGCGCATTGTGCTTGATGATCAGATTCTTTCCCCCGATGCGCCAGGGTTTGACGGCGCCCTCGCGCACCGATTTGTCGGGATCCGCGATCAGCAGCTCGGGCACGAAGCGCAGCTTCCGCCCGATTCCGTCGCACGCCGGACAGGCTCCCTCCCGGTGGCTGAACGAGAAATGCCGCGGCGTGAGTTTGTCGAAGACATCGCCGCAGATCTCGCAGGCCAGCGACTCGCTGAGCAGCAGCTCGCGCCACGGGGCGTCGGCCTGTTTCTGTGCCAGCACGATCGCACGCTCCTTCCCTTCCCGGAAGGCCAGTTCGAGGGAGTCCGCCAGGCGGCTCCGTTGCTCGGCGGTCGCGACCAGCCGGTCGACCACCAGGTCAACCTGAATCTCCCGCGTGCCGGCGCCGACCGGAACGATGCGCGGATCGTCCAGCGTCTTCAGTTCCCCGTCGAGGCGGACGCGCTGGAATCCACGTTGACGCAATCGCGGCAGTTCGTCGCGCAGGACGCTCGGCCGGGCGCGCATGAACGGCGCGAGCAAAACGACCCGTTCGCCGGCACATTCCGTGAGCACGCGCTGCACGTTGTCGTCGAGGGAGCGCTGGATGATGCGTCCCCCGTCCTTCGGACAATGCTGTTCCCCGGCGAGGGCCCACAAAAGCTGGGCATAGTCGGCGATCTCGGTCGCGGTGGCGATCGTGGTCCGGGGCCCGCCGCCGCCGGTACGCTGTTCGATCGCCAGCACGGGCGACAATCCATGAATGAAGTCGACGTCCGGCCGCTTCAACTGGTCGAGGATCTGCCGGGCCTGCGTGCTGAGCGACTCGATGTATTTCCGGTAGCCCTCGGCGTAGATCGTATCGAACGCAAGCGACGATTTGCCGGAGCCGCTCGGCCCCGTGACGACGACGAGCTTGCCGCGCGGGATGCGCAACTCGAGGTTCTTCAGGTTGTGCTCACGGGCGCCTTTGACGTGGATTTCGGTCGCAGCCTGCATCGGTAGAGCCCGCAATTTTGCCGAATTCCTGCGCGGGTCAAAACCGCGCCGGTATTTTTCCGAACGCCACTCAGTGTCATAAATTCGGCTTGGCGCGCCCCGCTGCGGCGGTTTGGCTACCCGCCCGTCCAGCTCTCCAGCTCGTGAAGGCGATTGCTTTCTTCAACCTTAGCCGGAACTCCGCTCCCGGAGTTTCCGCCCAATCATGCATTCCTCACGGATTGTTTGTGTATTCCATCGCGGTGTTGCCGCGATTCTCTGTGGCATCGGCGCGCTCGCGCTTCTCACTCCGGTTCGCGCCTTCCAATTCTCGGAAGGCGACCTGAAGGGAAGTTTCGACTCGACCCTCTCCTTCGGGGGACTGTATCGGCTGCAGGATCCCAGTTCGACGTACTACGGGATCAGCAGCACGTTCAATGGCGTGGCCGGCCAGCAAAACTCGGTCAACGCCGACGACGGAAATCTCAACTACAGCAAAGGTTGGGTCTCCGAGTTGCTCAAAGGCTCGCATGATCTGGAGCTGAAATATCACAACTTCGGCGCCCTGGTTCGCGGCTATTGGTTCTACGATTACAAGGCGGACAGCACGCTGCGCACGACGCTCAGCAGTCAGGCGGTGGACCGGGTTGTGCGCGGTGGCGACTGGCTGGATATGTACACTCGCGCGGAATTCACTCTGCCGAATGGCATGCCGCTCGATGTCCGGCTGGGACGTCAGGTGCTGAGCCTCGGCGAAAGCACATTTCTTCCGAATGGCATTAATGTCGTGAATCCGGCCGATCTCACGAAACTGCGTGCTCCCGGATCGGAGCTGAAGGAAGCGCTCCTGCCGGTGAACATGCTCAACGTGTCGCTGGGCGTGACCGAGAACATCACGATCGAGCCATTCTGGCTGCTCGAATTCCGCCGCAACGAACTGGAGCCCGCGGGATCGTGTTTCTCGACGAACGATTTCGCGACCCGCGGAGGAGACACCGTCTGGCTCGGCTTCGGCAGCATCCCGGATCGCGGCAGCACGCTGGGCGGGATTCCGCGCGATCGCGACCGGGAGCATGGCAACTACAACCAGTACGGCGTGGCGCTGCGGGCGATGGCTCCCGGACTGCACGACACCGAATTTGGTTTCTATTTCGCCCGTTACCACAGTCGTTCGCCGCTGGTCAGCGCCCGCACGCCGTCCGGTGGCATCAGCGCCACGCTGGTGCAGACGACGGCGACAACGCTCGCACAGCAGTCGCTCGCACCGGCGATGATTGCGGCCGGCTATCCGGCGGCAGGCGTGCCCGGCGCACTGGGCACACTCCTCGGTGCAGCTTTGACGGGCGTGCCGCAAAGCGCGCTGCCGGCGAGCCTGCAGCCATTTTATCCGGCGGCGCAGCAGATCGCCGCCGGGGCCGGCAAGATCGGACTGCTGTCGGCTGCGGCAACCGGACGGTACTTTGATGACTACCCCGCCGGCATCAGCATGTACGGCGTCAGCTTCAACACGTCGCTCGGAAACACCGGCATCTCGTGGCAAGGCGAGGTCTCGTACAAGGACGGCGTGCCGCTTCAGGTCGACGACGTTGAGCTGCTCTTTGCCGCCCTTTCGACGCTGGCACCGCAATTCGGGGCCAACAATCAGCTCGGAAACTACCTCGGCCAGTACAACACCGAGATCGCCGGCTACCGCCGCCACAGTGTCTGGACCGCGCAGACGACGCTGACCAAGGTGTTTGGTCCGATGCTCGGCGCCCAGCAGTTCACCCTGCTCGGCGAAGTCGGCGGAGTCTGGGCAAATCTGCCCGGCAAGGACACGCTGCGCTACGACGCCCCGGGGACATTCACCGCCGGGAGCCAGGCGGAGATGAATGGAACGGGGTTTCCGCAGTTTGCCGCCACGCCGAACCAGGCGTTCGCGGACAAGTTCTCGTGGGGCTATGCGGTGCTGGGACGCCTCGAGTACAACAACCTGCTGCCAAATATCACGACGACGCCGACCGTGGCGTTCACGCATGACGTGGGTGGCAACACGCCGCTGCCGCTCGCCAACTACGTCAAGGACCGGATGAGCATAACCGCGTCGGTTGAGTTCAGCTACCGGAACGCCTGGGCCCTCGAACTCAGGTATGTCAACTTCTTCGGCGGCGGCCGGTACAACCTCCTCGGCGATCGCGACTACGTCGCCAGCACCATCAAATACTCCTTCTGACCCGCCGTCCCGCGCCTCGACCGGCGGAATCGCCAACCGGACACCCAACGCTTCACGATCATGAAAAACTCTCTCCTTCTCGCCCTCTTCTCATCGGCCTGCGCCGTCGGCGCACTGTCGTCCCGCGCAGCCGTGTCGGACGCCGAGGCCAGCCGCCTGGGCAAGGACCTCACGCCGCTGGGCGCGGAGGTCGCTGGTAGTGCCGACGGCGCCGTTCCCAGTTGGACCGGCGGCATCGTGACCCCGCCGGCCGGCTACAAAGTCGGCGATCATCACCCCGATCCTTACGCCGATGACCAGCCGTTGCTGACCATCACCGGTGCCAATGCCGCCCAGTACGCCGACAAGCTCACCGCGGGCAACCTCGCGCTGCTGAAGGCCTATCCGGACTACAAAATGATCGTCTATCCGTCGCACCGGAGCGCCTCCAATCCGCAGCGGATATACGATGCGACCCGTTTGAACGCGACCCGCGCCCATCTGGTTTCGAATGGCAACGGCATCAGCGGGGCGATCGTGGGGATCCCCTTCCCGATTCCGCAAAACGGACTCGAGGTGCTGTGGAATTTCCTTTGCCGCTATCGCGGTGTCGCTGCGGTTCGCTACATCGACCAGGCCGCGGTGGAGCGGAGCGGCGGATACCAGCTCGTGAAGTTCGAGGACGAATTTCTTTTCAACTACGCCCGTCCGGACATCACCGCGAAGGAACTGGAGGACAGCAATGTGCTCGTCTATTTCAAGCAGGCGACGACCGCACCCGCCCGTCTCGCAGGAACAATCCTCGTTGTGCATGAGACGTTGGATCAGGTGAAGGAGCCCCGGCGGGCCTGGCAATACAACGCCGGGCGACGCCGCGTCACGCGCGCGCCCAATGTGGCCTACGACAATCCTGGAACGAATGCCGATGGACAACGGACGAGCGACCAATTCGACATGTTCAACGGCGCACCGGATCGGTACAACTGGCAACTGATCGGGAAGAAGGAAATGTACGTTCCCTACAATTCGTACAAGCTCCACAGCGGATCCGTGCGGGAGTCCGACATCCTGAAGCCGCTTCACATCAACCAGGACCTGGCGCGTTACGAGTTGCACCGCGTGTGGGTGGTTGATGCGACGCTCAAGCCCGGTATGTCGCATCTCTATTCCCGGCGCACCTTCTACATCGACGAGGACAGCTGGCAGATCCTCGTCGCCGATCAATACGACGGGCGCGGCCAGATGTGGCGCGTGTCGGAGGCCCATTGCATCAACTATTACGATGCCCAGACCTTCTGGAGCACGCTCGAGGTTCACACCGACCTGCAGAATGGCCGGTATCTCGCGATCGGCCTCGATAACCAAAACCAGATGTACGATTTCAGCATCAAGCGCACACCGGCCGACTACACGCCGGAGTCGCTGCGACGGGAAGGGATGCGGTAACCTGTGCCGCCTCCCGGGAGGAAAATTCCGACGACCAGGAAAACATTCACGACTGTCCCGAAATCGGCGACAGTTTCTGGGCACGGCCACGCAGGATGCCGAACGCCAGGATGCACAATGACCTCGCGGGTCGGCTGTCGTCCGCTGTGGTCCATCATCGTGGCGATCGTCGTTTTCGGCAGCCTCACGGTCCGCGCCATCGATTCGGCGGCAAACTGCCTCCTCCTCGGAGCGGCGGTGACGGACGCCGGTGTCGTCGCGGTCGGCGAGCGTGGCACCGTCCTGCGATCCTCCGATGCCGGTGTTACCTGGCGGAATGTCACCGCCCCCACCGGCGCAACCCTGACCGCGGTGAGTTTCGGCGATTCGCGGCACGGCTGGGCGGTCGGTCATGACGCAATCGTCCTGGCGACCACCGATGGAGGACGCTCGTGGTCAAAACAATGGCAGGGGGAAAACCTCTCGGACTCATTTCTCGACGTGCTCGCGCTTGACGCCCGGCACGTGATCGCCGTCGGGGGGTATGGATTATACCTCTCGACCGCGGATGGCGGAATGACGTGGAGTCGCCGGAAAATCCGGCCCGACGACTACCATTTCAACCGGATCACCCGCGGCCCGACGGGCACGCTGTATCTGGCCGGAGAACACGGAACGCTTCTCCGCTCCACCGACCGCGGGGAAAGTTGGACGCAAATTCCCGCTCCGTACGACGGCTCTTTCTACGGCATTCTCCCGCTCGGGCCTCGCGTCGTGCTCGCGTACGGCTTGCGCGGCCGGGTGTACCGCTCGGCCGACGATGGCGCTTCCTGGACTAGCGTCGTGACCAGTGAAAACGAACTGATCGCCGCCGGGGTGCTTTTGCCGCCGGGCGTGGTGATCCTCGGCGGCCAGGTTCGCGCCTTACTCGTCAGCACCAACGATGGTGCGACCTTCGCGCGGGCAGAGGCCGGCCCAAGCTCCGGGATTGCGGAGATCGTCGCCCTCCCCGACCACACGTTGATCACACTGGGGGAGGCCGGCGCCACTCGAATAACCGCCCGGGAATTCGCACGGGCGACCAAGGGCCCAGGCGCTGGTTCCTCCACCCACTGACCTGCTTCCATGCTCGCCGCCTTTACCCGCTGGATGTTCCGCTGGCGCACGCCACTGGTGGCCGTGTTCGCCCTGCTGACCGCCGTGATGGCCTACTTCGCGGCCCACGTCCGCGTCGACGCCAGTTTCAACAAAACCCTCCCGCTCGGCCATCCGTACATCCGCACCTTCACGAAATACCAGGCGGAGTTTGGCGGGGCCAACCGCATCATCGTCGCGCTCGTCGCGCAAAAGGGAGACATCTTCAACCGCAAGTTCTTCCAGGAACTGAAGCAAGTGACCGACGAGGTGACCTTCCTGCCCGCAGTCGATCGCCCGCAGGTCCAGTCGCTCTTCACGCCGAACGTCCGATACATCGAGGTCGTGGAGGACGGTTTCTCCGGAGGCGATGTCATTCCCGCGAACTTCACCCCGACGGCGCGCAATTTTGCCAAGGTCCGCGAAAACATCATCAAATCGGGGAAACTGGGCCAGCTGGTCGCAAACGACTTCACCGGCGCCATCGTGAGCGCCCAGTTGCTCGATGACGACCCGCGCACCGGCGCGAAGATCGACTACGCCCGTGTCTCTGCCGGCCTCGAGTCGATCCGCCAGCGCGTGGAGCGCGACTCGCACGGCGCGATCCGCGTCCATATCATCGGTTTCGCCAAGGTCATCGGCGACGTCAACGCGGCCGCACGCAACGTTCTGTTCCTGTTCGCGGCTTCCGTGATCGTGACGGCGCTCCTCGTCTGGGACTATGCCGGCCGCTGGAAATTGGCGGCGGCACCGATCATCGCCTCGCTCATCGCGGTCATCTGGCAGTTGGGGGCGCTCACCGCACTGGGATATGGCATCGACCCGTTTTCAATCCTCGTCCCGTTCCTGGTATTCGCGATCGGGGTGAGCCACGGGGTTCAGAAAATCTGCACGTTCCGCAACGAGGTGTTCAAGGGGCAGGACGGCCCGACCGCGGCACGCGCGGCGTTCATGCAGCTGATCGTCCCCGGCATCGTGGCGCTAAGCACCGACGTCGTCGGATTCGCCACCATGCTTGTGATCAAGATTCAGAGCATTCGCGAACTTGCGATCACAGCCAGCCTGGGCGTAACCGTCATCGTCATCACCAATTTCTTCCTGCTCCCGCTGCTGATCTCGTATCTCCACCTCCCCGAGTCGTATGCCCAGTGGGTCAGCCGCCGCCGCGCCTTTGGCGACCGGGTCTGCGAGCGACTCGCCC
This sequence comes from Opitutaceae bacterium, assembly GCA_035545515.1. GTDB lineage: Bacteria > Verrucomicrobiota > Verrucomicrobiia > Opitutales > Opitutaceae > ER46. The sequence continues at coordinate 11,134 of DASZYH010000076.1, read as the reverse complement.
AGAAAATGCGGCCGCGCCCGTCGCTCGTGATCGTGCTGGTCGGTGTGCTTCTGGGGGCGTGGGGCGTCTGGAAAGGGGAAAGCATCCGGATTGGCGATACGCAGGCCGGCGTCCCCGAACTGCAGCCGAACTCGCGGTACAATCGCGACACCCGGATCATCACCTCGAAATTCAGCATCGGGGTCGATCTGCTCTCGGTCATCGTCGAGACGGTCCCGAACGGCTGCGTGGACCACGATGTGATGACGTTGATGGACCGGTTTGAAGGAAAGATGCGCTCCGTCCCCGGCGTGCAATCGGTGATTTCGCTGTCATCGGTGGCCAAGATCATCAACGCCGGCTACAGCGAGGGATCGTTGAAATGGCGGGTGCTGCCGCGGAACGTCCAGGCGCTGGCGCAGGCGGTTGCCCCGATCGAGACCTCAACGGGTCTGCTCAACGCCGACGGCAGTGTGATGCCGATCATGATCTTCCTCGCCGATCACAAGGCGGAGACGCTGCGCTCCGTGACCGACGCCGTGAAGGCGTTCGCCGCCGATCACCCGTCTCCGAAGGCCCGGTTTCTCCTCGCGAGCGGCAACGCCGGCGTGATGGCGGCAACGAATGAGGTCGTCGCCGCGGCCGAACGCCCGATCCTGCTGTGGGTCTTTGGCGCGGTGATTGTTCTCTGCCTGATCACCTTCCGCTCGCTTCGCGCTGCCCTCTGCATCGTCCTTCCGCTCGCGATTGTGAGCTTTCTGGCCTACGCGCTCATGGTCTACCTCGGCATTGGCCTCAAGACCTCCACCCTGCCGATGGTCGCACTGGGGGTCGGAATTGGCGTCGATTACGGGATCTACATTTTCGCGCGTCTCCAAGCGGCGCTGAAGTCCGGCGAGTACTTCGAGGACGCCGCGGTCACGGCCTTCAAGGACGCCGGTGCAGCGGTCGTTTTCACCGGCTTGACGCTGGCGATCGGGGTGAGCACCTGGCTGTTCTCGGACCTGAAGTTCCAGGCCGACATGGGGCTCCTGCTCACCTTCATGTTTCTCGTCAACATGCTGGGGGCGATCATCCTCATGCCTGCGATCGCCCGCTGGTTCTGGCGTCATCATACGAACCACACCGCCGCGCCGTTTCCGGTCCGAGGTGTCACCGGCGAATCCGGCGCGTCGGGCCGGAGCTGAGGCACCCACGCCGGCCAGGAATAGGCTGGCGTTCGCGTCGCGGCACCCTTGACCTTGCAACCGGACCTTGTGCCAGGAATGCCCGGAGAGCCCACCACGCCATTGCTGACAGAGACTCAGCGCCGAATCGCCGGGTTCGCGTTGACGATGCTTGCCTGGTTCGGCTCGGCCGCACTGATCATCGTGGCGTTCATCGTCCTTGGCCGGTTGCTGAGGTTCTTTTCGGGCGTGATCTGGCCGCTGGCGGTCGCGGCCGTCCTCGCCCTGATCCTGCAGCCGGTCGTCAACTGGCTCGAACGACGGCTCCGAATCCGGCGGTCCCTCTCGGTCATCCTGCTTTACGTCGCCTTCCTCTTGATCTTCGCGGGCGCGCTCGTGCTGGTCCTTCCGCCGCTCGTCAATCAGGCCGTGGATTTCATCGCCTACCTGCCGACGCTTTGGGACAACGTCGTCGCGTACGTCCAGCAGAACTATCCCAACTGGGTCGAAATGCTGACGAGCCAGTTCAAGCGGCACGGGTTGCCCAACGTCACGGATCTGGTCGCCGGTCAGGTGAAGACGGTGGCAACGCACGCGCTGCCGTCGGTGCGCATCGCCTTCGGCGGAATGCTCGATGCCTTCGAATTCATCACGCACATCGCGATCATTCCCGTCTATCTGTTTTTCTTTCTCTTGATGAGAGGAGATCCGACGGCGCAGTTGCGCCGCGATCTGCCATTTTTGACCACCCGCGTGCGCGAGGATGTGGTCTTCCTCGCCGACGAGTTCATTTCGATCGTCGAATCCTTCTTCCGCGGCCAGCTTCTCATCGGTTGTTGCATGTCGGTCCTATATGCCGCCGGATTCACGATCATCGGCCTCAAATTCGGACTCGTGATTGGAATCGCGCTGGGGTTGTTGAACATCGTTCCCTACCTCGGGACGATCATCGGGCTCTGCGTGGCCCTGCCCCTCGCCTTCTTCCAACCCGGTGGCGGCTGGGAGTTGGTCGGGTTGGTTGTGCTGGTAAAAATCATCGTGCAGTGCATCGAAAGCTGGGGACTCACGCCGAAAATCATGGGCGACCGCACCGGTTTGCATCCGGCGGCGATCATCTTTGCGATTTTCTTCTGGGGCACGGCATTCCACGGGATTCTCGGCATGCTCCTGGCGGTTCCGTTGACGGCATTTTTCGTCACCGCCTGGCGTCTCATGAAGCGCAAGTATTTTCGCGGGGACCATGCCTGAACCGGCGAAGCCACCGTCCGAGTGCGCCAACTGCGGCGCGACCATTCCACCCGGCGCCCGATCCTGTCCTGAATGCGGCGCGGACGAACGCACGGGCTGGCGTGAGACAAGCATCTACGATGGCCTCGACCTGCCGGAAGAGGACGAGACGGATGCCGGTCCCGGCCAGACACGGATGCCTCGAGTCAACGGCATTGCCTGGTACTGGTGGATAGTGGGAATCGGGCTGTTGCTCCTGCTGGTGTTTGGCCGGTGGCTGTGGTGATGCCCTCGCTCCTCGTCGCCGTGGGAGGAGGGAATCCGACGAAGATTTTGCCCGGCCGGCTTGAGGCTTCCCATTCGGGCTGCAGGTTGGTGACTCACGATGTCGTGGCAGGTTGAATTTCACGCCGGCGTATGGCTGCCCCAGATTGGGTGGTGGCTTGATGCCCATTTTCCGCAGGCCCGTTCGTTTGTTTCGCATGCGCATTCGGACCATGTCGCGCCGCACGGGGAGATTCTTTGTTCCACTGGGACGTCGAGGCTGCTCCGCGCCCGTGTGCCGGGAAACCGCATCGAACATGTCCTGCCCTTCGAACACGGGGAACAACTGACCGCCGATTGCGCCGTCACGCTTCTCCCCGCCGGTCACATCTTCGGTTCGGCCCAATCGCTGCTCGCCCACGATGTGCACGGCACGCTCCTGTACACCGGTGATTTCAAACTTCGCCAGGGGCGCTCGGCCGAGGCATGCCAGGCCGCCGCGGCAGACGTACTTGTCATGGAGACGACGTTCGGACGACCGCAATACGTCTTTCCTCCGACCGCCCAGGTATTGAACGACATCACCGCGTTCTGCCACGCCTGCATCGACGACGGCGAGACCCCGGTTCTCTTCGGCTACAGTCTCGGTAAAAGTCAGGAGCTTCTGTGCGGCCTCGCGGAGGCAAGGCTGCCGGTCATGCTGCATCCCCAACCTCTGCGACTCACCCAAATCTATGAGGAACTCGGCATGCGGTTTCCCGCGTACCGGGCGTTCAATGCCGCGGAGGTCCGCGGTCATGTGGTGATATGTCCGCCCCAACAGGACAATGCCGCGTTCCTCCGCCAAATCGGTCCGCGGCGCACGGCCGTGGTCACGGGTTGGGCCATGGATCCGGGCGCGACCTATCGTTACCAGTGCGACGCCGCTTTTCCGCTGTCCGACCATGCGGATTTTCCGGACCTGCTGAAGTACGTCGAACTCGTCCGCCCGAAGCGCGTTCTGACCCTGCACGGATTCGCGCAGGATTTCGCCCGGACGCTGCGGGAACGCGGCGTCGAGGCCTGGGCCATCGGCGAGGACAACCAGCTCGAATTCGGCCTGTCGGGAACGTCCCGCGTGGAGGTCCGCGGGGGGGATGATCCCGCCGCGGCCCCGGTGGCCGAAGGTAAGCAGGCAGTGCCGGTCGCGGCCGAGATCCCGCCGCCGCTGCGGGAGGACTCGGCGAATGCGGTGTGCAGTGTGGCCAACGTGCCGAACGGTTTTGCCCGGTTCGCGCTCGTGGCCGGGCAGGTCCGGGCGACGCCGCGCAAGCTGGAGAAGATCGAGATCCTGCGCGCCTATCTCGCCGAACTGGCGCCCGATGACGCGGCGACTGCATCCTTGTTTTTCACAGCAAGGCCTTTCCCACAGTCGGACGGACGGGTCCTGACACTTGGCTGGTCGGTCATCAAGCGCGCCGTCCTCGAGGTCGCCCAGATGACGGAAGCGGATTATCGCGCGGCGTATCATCGATTCGCCGACGCGGGCGATGCCGCCGAGGCGTTGCTGGCGGGCAAAACACGTTCCGCCAGCGCCACGCTCGCCGAAATCGGGACGTTTTTTGCCGACGTCGCCGCGGCCCGGGGCCCAACCGCCAAGCTCGACCTCCTGGCCGGCCGGTTGGCGACACTCGCCGCGGCGGAAGCCAAATTCCTCGTCAAGATCATCACGGGCGACCTCCGGATCGGCCTCAAGGAAGGATTGGTCGAAGAGGCCATCGCTGCCGCCACCGCGCAGCCGATCGAGGCGGTACGGGAGGCCAACATGCTGTCGGGAGACATTGCCGGCGTCGTTCGCGCCGCGCGCATGGGCCAGCTCGAGGAGATTCAGCTCCGGGTCTTCCATCCGGTCCAATTCATGCTCGCGAGCCCGGAACCGACCGCCGAATCCATCGTCGCGCGCCTTTCACCGCCCGTCTGGCTGGAGGAAAAGTACGACGGTATCCGCTGTCAGGTCCACAAGGACGGCGCGAGGGTCGAACTGTATTCCCGGGACCTGAAATGCATCACGAACCAGTTTCCCGACGTGGCGCACGCGGCCGGCGCCCTCCCCGGTTCGTTCGTGATCGATGGTGAGCTTCTGGCCTGGCGCGATGACCGGGCGTTGCCGTTCGCCGAACTTCAGAAGCGCCTCGGCAGAAAAGGGGACGATTTCTTCCTGGGGGCCGAGATTCCCGTGTCGGTCTCCTGCTACGACCTGCTATATCGCGATGGCCAGTCGTTGTTGAAACGACCGTTGGCCGAACGTCGGCAGGAGCTCGAAAGTCTCGTCGGCTCGTCGGGTCCATTCCTGCTCGCTCCCGTCACCCGGGCAATGACGGCGGCAGATATCGAAGTCGCGTTCATGGCGGCCCGGAGGCGCGGAAATGAGGGCCTGATGGCCAAGGACCCCGCCAGCCCGTACACGCCGGGTCGCCGCGGCTTGGCCTGGCTCAAACTGAAGAAGGCCTACGCCACCCTCGACGTGGTGGTTGTGGGCGTCGAATACGGTCACGGCAAACGACGTGACGTTCTCAGCGACTATACGTTCGCCGTGCGGGATTCCGCATCGGATCGACTGTTGACCGTTGGGAAAGCCTATTCCGGGCTTACCGATGCGGAGATCGCCGCGCTGACCGAGCATTTTCTGGCCAACACGATCGAGGTTCATGGCCGGTACCGGACCGTCGTCCCCGATACGGTCATCGAGGTTGCGTTCGACACGATTCAGCCGAGCGCGCGGCACCAGAGCGGGTTTGCCCTGCGTTTTCCCCGCATCGCCCGGATCCGGACGGACAAGACGCCCGGTGAAATCGATACGGTTGAAACGTGCCGAAAACTCGCCCAAGCCGCCCAGTCACGCTGAACTCAAAACTCCTGCGCCTTTCGACCACTGCTCGTCTCTCTCCGAAACCGCTCGCCGCCTTGGCTGACCTCAACCGCAGCTCCCGCCCGACTGTCACCGAAGCACAGCTCCTGGCCCGGCCCCATCCGTCGCTCGCCGCCTGGATCCGGCGCCGTTTTGAACACCTGGCGCCAGCGCAGCTCGCGGCCGTCCCGGAAATCATCGCGGGACGGTCGGTGCTGATCTCGTCGCCGACCGGAAGCGGAAAGACGCTGGCGGCCTTTCTGGGGGTATTCGACCATCTCGCCCAACGGCACGACGCCGGGAATTTGCCGCGCGGAATCGTCGCAGTCCACGTTTCGCCGCTCCGGGCTCTCACGTACGATCTGCGAAAGAACCTGCAGGCGCCACTGGACGAACTTGGCTGGACCTGGCTGAACGTTGGAGCACGGACCGGCGACACGACGATGAAGGAGCGGGCGCGGCAACGTCGGAATCCACCGCACATTCTCGTCACCACTCCGGAGAGCCTGACCCTGCTGCTGAATCAGCCGGCGTGGATCCCGGCGTTTCGTTCCTGCCGATTTTTCGTGGCCGACGAACTTCACTCGCTGGCTGAAAACAAACGCGGCTCGATGGCGGTGATCGCCGCCGAAAGGCTCGAAGAGATGATCGCCACGGAGAAGCCGGACGTGGCGGGCGTCGCCGTGCTCCAGAACCGGGCGAGCTCGCCGGCGGGCGAACCACCGGCCAAGCCAATTTCCGCTATCCCCGACGAAGCCGGCAGCGCTGGACCAGCCGTTGTCCGGATCGGACTTTCCGCCACGATCTCACCGCTTGAGACCGTGGCCGGGTTTCTGACCGGTCCCGGCCGGCCTTGCCGGATCATCGATATTCTGGAGCGCCGGCGACAGAAGATCGAAGTATTCTCACCCCTTCGCAACCACGCCTACCCTCCGGCCGGATACACGGCATCGCGCATGCTTTTGGAGCTTGGAACGCTCCTGGCGCAAAAACGCACCACGCTCATCTTCACCAACACCAGGTCGGGCGCCGAGCACATTGGCCTCCGGCTCAAACACCTGCTTCCGGCGCTGGCCGATCGGATCGAGGTTCATCACGCATCACTCGATCGGAGTGTTCGGATCGAGGTGGAGGACCGGCTAAAACGGGGCGAACTTCGGGCGGTGGTCTGCTCCACCTCGCTGGAAATGGGAATCGACATCGGATCGATCGACTCCGTCGTGATGATTTCCGCGCCGAAAGGGGTGGCGCGGGCGCTGCAGCGGATCGGGCGCTCCGGACACTCCATGGGACAGTCGAGCCATGGGATTCTGATCGCGAGCAACATCAACGACCTGGCGGAATGCGCCGTGACTGCGCGGATGATGGAGCGGCGCGCGCTCGAGCCCGTGAAGATCCACGAGCAACCCCTGGACGTGCTCGCGCAGACGCTGGTCGGGTTGGCGGTACTCGAGAGTGTAACGCCCGACGAAGCGTACGAATTCGTCCGCCGGACTTATCCGTTTCGGGCATTGGATCGCACCGATTTCGACCGCGTGCTCCGATATCTACACGGCGGCGGCGCCTCGCTGGAGCGAAATTACGAGGCGGTTTTCGGCAAGATCCGCGTCGATAGGCACGGCTGCATGGTCCTGACCGGCCCCCGGGTGGCCCGTGATTTTTACCAGAACATTGGGACCATTGCGACCGAGACGATGGTTCAGGTGCAGCTCGGTCGCCGGAAACTCGGCCAAGTCGAGGAGTCGTTCATGAAAGGGCTCCGCCCCGGCGATGTATTTGTCCTGAACGGGCGAACCGTTCGGCTGGTCGAAACCCGGCTGCTCACCGCCAAGGTCGCGGCGGCCGACAGCTCGGTTCCGACCGTGCCGCGATGGTATGCCAACAAGATGCCGCTCGCTTCCGGTCTGGCCGACGCGGTCGTGCGGCTCCGAACGGAGCTGGCCGGCATTCTCCGCCAAGCCTCTCCGGACCAGTCCGCCGATCCGGCGAGCCCAGGCGCGGGAGATGCGGCGCCGGCCGATGGTCCGGGGCGCGCGATCGAATGGCTGAAAACGGAGTACGCACTCTCCACTGGCAACGCCCGCGCGTTGGTCGAACATTTCATGCTGCAGGATCGAGTGTCCGCAATTCCGACCGAGGGCGTATTTCTCATCGAACGCTACGACCACCGTGGATTGGTGCACTTCTTCTTTCACGCGCTGATCGGGCGGTCGGCCAACGATGCGATTTCCCGGATCATTGCCCAACGCGTCCAGGAAACCAAGGGCGGCAACGCCCTGGTCACGATCGACGATTACGGGTTTCTTCTGACCCTGAAGCCGTTTCAAGCCATGACGGCGGAAGAATGGCGCCCCCTGTTCCAGCGGGAGGAGGCGGAGCAGGCGCTCCGTGCCGCCCTATCGGAAAGCAACCTGGTCAAATGGCAGTTTCGCGGTGTCGCCCAAACCGGCCTCATGGTTCCGCGCCGGGTTCATGGCGCCGAGCGGGGCGCCCGCGCCCTGCAGTGGAGCTCGGAAGTCATTTTCGAGGTGCTGCGGAAACACGAACCAGACCATCCGCTCCTTGCCGAAGCTTACGCGGAGGCAACGTTAAGGTTTCTTGATCTTCCCCGGGCGCTTGCGTTCCTGACGAAAGTCGGCGACCTGCGGTGGGATTTTCGTACGTTGCCGAGCGTGAGCCCTTTCTCGTTTGGCATGTACGTGAGTCGGATCAAAGAAACGATGACTTTGGAGGACCCCGAAACGACGATCGAACGGCTCTACCATGAAATGTATGGCGCAACCGCCAATGTCCGCTTTGGCTTGAGCGTTCCGCCCGATGCGAGCGTCGAATAGAACCACTCCTTCTTCCGTCCGAGCCGAGATCCGACCGGGTATCTGGATCGACGCGCGGCGCGCGCTCTGGCTCGAGAAACTCCGAATTCTGGCGGTCGCCGACCTGCATTGGGGATACGCCACCAGCCATCGCCGGCGGGGAAATCTGCTCCCCCTGTGGGGCGACGATGTGATCGAGAGCAGCCTCGAGGCGCTCGTGACCGACTATCGCCCCGCCGAGATGATCTGGGTCGGCGACATCGTGCATACCGCCGATGGCAGCGACCGCGCCGAACGGTTTCTCGAGCGGTCTGCCGTCCCGGTAACGGTGCTGTCGGGGAATCATGACCGCCGGTGGCGGGGAGCCGTGTGTTCCGTCGCGCGGCGTGACGAATTCTTCTTCCATCACGGCGACGTGACAAGAGCCCGCCCCGAGGGAACGATCGAAGTTGTCGGCCACGAGCATCCGGCGGTCGCATGGCACGACGGCGCGGGCGGACGCCTGAAGGTTCCCGCGCTCGTTGAATATCCGCAGCGCCTGGTTTTGCCGGCCTTCTCGCCGTGGGCAGCGGGAACTGAATATCGGCAGGTAGGCGACGATATCCCCAAATTTTGGGCCGTCTCCAGCACCCGTATCTTCGCGGTTCCAGTCTTCGCGTCGGCCGTTGCATGAAGCTCCGGCACACATTCGCCGTTTTGGTTGCCGGGTTCCTGAGTGCGCACGTCGTGTTCGCATCTCCCGGACCGCCGATCCAACCCGGGGAGCGGCTGAAGTATTGGGTCTCGTGGGCAATCCTCCCTGGCGCTGGGGAAATCACAGTCAGTGCCAACCCAATACGTTCAGACCGGCTGACGATCACCACCACGACGTCCACCCGGGGGCTGGCGCGGCTGCTGCTCCCGTTTGATGCGGCATCGGACTCGATTTACGACGTGGCCACCGGGCGCCTGCTTTCGCTGCACGAGCGGAGTCAGACCCGGGGCAAGCATGTCGAGCACATCGTTACGTTCGACTACGCCTCCCATACGGCACTCTACGCCACGCTGGGCCAGACAACCGCGCGAACACTGGCGATGCCGCCGGGAGAGCCAACCGATCTGATCGCGGCGCTGCTGGAAACCCGGACGTGGAACCTGCAACCAGGCGAGGCGCGGGACGCTTTGGTGCTCTTCAATGACGATTTCTACCTACTGACGATTCATGCGCTCAGGTACGAAAACGTCACAACGGATCTGGGCTCTTTCCGCACGCTCGTGCTCGAACCACGGATGGAGAAGACGGCACCGAAAGGCATGTTTCGCAAGGGAAGCAAGGTTCACGTCTGGATTGCGCAAGATGACCGCCATTTGCCGGTGAAATTCGAGGTCGAGTTCAGCATCGGTACAGGAACGGCAACACTGGAAAGCTATCAAGCGCCGATCCCGCCCCCCTCGGCGAACGGAACGGTCGGTCCGCAATCAGGCGAACTGTCGGCTGGCGCGAATCCGGATAAGCAACCGCGCGCCTCCGCTCCCGGGTCCGGATCCGCTGACCCGAAGTAACCGGGCGCGACCATGCAAAAGATCTTGGTGCTCCGAGGCGGAGCCCTGGGAGACTTCATTGTCACGCTTCCGGTTTTCACCGCGCTTCGCCGGCGGTGGCCGGCGGCATCGATCGAAATGGTGGGAAATGTGACCGCCGGAAGGATCGCGGAAGAACGGGGCCTCATCACCAAGGTCCATTCGCAGCACGAACCGAGGTGGGGCATACTTTACGCCGATCAACCACTGTCTGGAACGTTTGCGCAATGGCTGGGAAGCTTTGACCTCGTCGTGAGCTATTGGCCCGATCCGGAGCGGGAGTTGGCCCGAAGGTTTCCCGTTCGAGACGGGCAACGTTTCGTGTCGGCGCCACCACTGCCGCGGCGGGGGCCGGCCGCAGCTCATTACTGTGACGCACTGCGTCCCCTGGGCATCGGAGCCGACGCATATTTCTGCCAGATCAACGAGGACGACATTGTTCCTCGCGCGGATGGTCCGGCGGGGCTGATCCGTCATTCACTGCGCGCCGGCAACCGTCCAGCAATCAGGGGTCCGCTGCCGGGCGATCAGGTGCAACGTCCAGCCGGCGCCCCCCTGAACCACGGATGCCGGATCGCCTTGCACCCCGGGAGCGGTTCACCGCGCAAGAACTGGCCGAACGACCGGTGGATCGAATTGATCGGACAGCTCGATTCCGTGCTGCTTGTGCTCGGGGAAGCCGAGGCGAAAAACTGGGATCGTGACCTGATCGGCAAAATGACCGCCCAAGCCGGGGCGGACGGTCGCTCGTTCTGCGTCGCCATAAACCGCCCCCTGGAGGAACTGATGACGGTGCTCCGCACGTGTGGAATGTTCGTGGGCCACGATTCGGGCGTCAGCCACCTTGCAGCCGCTCTCGGTATTCCATCTGTCCTCCTTTTCGGTCCCACGTCCCCGGCCATCTGGGCACCTCCGGCACGCCACGTCCAGGTGCTCCAATTTTCCACCTCGTTGGAATCCATTCACGTCAATGACGTGATCGCCCTCCTTAGCCAAGTGGACCTGCGGCGCTGATGGAATCGCGTCGAAGCTGCGCCGGATCGAAATGAAAGCGCCAATGTTTCCTTGACCAGACTGGCCCCGCATAATCGACGCCGATCCGCGGCGTGGCCGTGACCAGTCGTCGTGGTACCCGCACGCCACGATCTTCAATCCACAATCCGGTCGCGGTCGTCAGCGCCGATTTTCCATTGAGCGTCCGGTCGATGTGCAGCGATTTCGTGACGCGGCCCGGTCCG
>DASZYH010000075.1:0-27901 GCA_035545515.1 Opitutaceae bacterium | reverse complement strand
AAGAAGCGCTGGGCGATCAACCACCGCGACCATCGCAAGCTCCTCGTCGTCGACGGGCGCACCGCATTTCTCGGTGGCATCAATATCGACGACGTCTATTCCAGCGGCTCGTCGAGCAGCGGCGGTGGCAGCAGCGGTGGTTTCAGCAGTGGCGGAAGCGGCAGCAGCAGCGGCGGCAAGGACAAGGAGCGACGCAGCGGCTGGCGCGACACCGACATCGAGATCGACGGGCCGGTGGTCGCGGATTTCCAGCGGTTGTTCCTGCAGACCTGGCAGAAGCAGAACGGCCCGCCCCTGCCCCCGGTGAACTATTTCCCCGTGGTCCCTCCGGCGGGAAATGCGATCGTGCGGGCGATCGGCAGCACGCCGGACGACCCGTACAATGCGATGTACCTGACGTTCATCGCTGCGATCACGAATGCCCAGAAGCAGATTTACATCACCAACGCGTATTTCGTCCCGGACCCGCAGCTCGTGAGCGCACTCCTCGCCGCGGCCCATCGCGGCGTCGACGTTCGCATCATCCTGCCGAGCACGACTGATTCCCGGTCGGCCGCCTATGCGGCGCGGTCCTATTATGCCGAACTCCTGCAGGGTGGAATCCGGATCTACGAACGGCGGTGGGCGCTCCTCCACGCCAAGACCGCCGTCATCGACGGCGTGTGGTCCTGCGTCGGCTCGAGCAATCTCGACTGGCGCAGCGCCGTCGACAACGACGAGATCAATGCCGTGATCCTCGGGCGCGGTTTCGCCCGGCAGATGCTCGCCGCCTATGCGCTCGACGAGGCGCAATCCGACGAGATCAGGCTCGACCGCTGGAACCACCGGCGTTTCGGCGAACGCGCCAAGGAATGGTTCTTCCGGCTGTGCGGCCGGCTGCTCTGATCGGGCGACGGCGCGCCCACGGACCGGCGCCGGATGCCGCTCGCCGGCCTGCCCGAAACACGTCAGGCCACGCGCGCCACCGGCCGCCGAAGCAGGGTGGTCGCCGGGCGCACCGGAATGAGCGCGGGGCCTTGGAGGATCCGGCGCGCGAGGTGCGCGACGGCCACCGCGCCTTCCCGCGGCGGAATGGAGCGCGCGGCGGTCCCGAGCGCCCGGGCCACGCCGGCGGGCGAGGTCGACCGGAACTCGCGGCTCAGCTCGAGCGCGATCATGGCAATATCCAACTCCGACCACGTCAGCGCCGGCGGCGGATTTCCGCGGCGCTCTTTCAGCAGGGATGCGACAGGCATATGTCGGTGAGATGTGGGGTTCAGGCGTGACCGGACACGGTTCCGGGAGGAGCGCCGTGGCTGGTTTCGCCATGTTGGGGTGACGGGAGTGCGCATCGGATTACTGGGCCGGTGCGAGTCCGATGATGCCATCCATGGCGGGCGCCGGCGGCGGCTGGGCCTTGCGGTCGATGACCGCACTGACGACCGACCCGATCTGCAGCCAGGCATCGTAATCCAGGAAAGCGTCCGCTCCGGCCAGCTTCGCGCGGACGGATTGGTCCTGCCCCGAAACCATGATCAGGGGAACCGAGGGGTTGGCCCGGCGCAGGAGCCGGATCAACGCCGCCCCGTCATGATCGAACGTGCGATGCGCGACGATGGCGCTCAGGCGTTCCCCGCGTGAGAGCTTGACCGCGGTCTCGGCGTGCTGGCACTCGGAGACCACGCCGTCCGGAAATTTGCGCAGCAATGTCTTGACCAGAAGCATTCTGCTTTCGGCGTTGTCGTCGATGACCAGGAATCGGGGTTCAGTCGTCATAGCCGCCATGACACCGTAGCATGTGTCGTTTCGGCCTGGATACCCGACCGCTTCCCGGGAGTGACATCGGAAAATCTCCGGCCACCTCAAGCTGTGTTTTGCCCACCGTCCGTGGGCGGACCGAAACCGGCCCCGCCGCCGTCATCACCGCGTCTGCTTTCGATCCTCCCGGGAAAGCGCGAGCCACACGCCGTTCGTCCAGCCAAACCCGTCCTGTGACGGGTACTCGCCGCCACCCGCAGCGCGGTGGAGGTTCTCGACATCGTATTTTTCCATCATCCGGCCGGTGCGCGCATACACCGCCTGATTCAGGGCCAGCCAGCGGCGCGCGATTTCCGCCGCGAGCGCGTGGTGCCCGTAGTTCTCGAGGCCGCGGATGGTCATCCATTCGAGCGGCGCCCAGCCGTTGGGTGCGTCCCACTGCTGACCCGTCACGGTGAGCGTGGTCACGACGCCCCCCGGCCGGAGAAACCGGCGCCTGATTGTGCGCGCCGTCGCCGCGGCCTCCTCCGGCGTCGCCAGCCGGACGAACAGCGGGAGCACACCGGCGAGCGTGTCGGCCCGGCTGCGTTCGCCGCGAGTGCGATTCCAGTCGAAGAAATAACCGGCGGCCGGGTCAGCGCGCTCCAGAGCGACGCGATGTGCTCACCCAGGGGCAGCCCCGGAGTCACGTGGACCGTGGGCTCGGCCGGGATCCGAAAATGCCGCGCCACGAAGCGGCGCAGGTCGAAATTCGGCGCACCGCGCTCGCGCTCGTAATCCGCCCGGATCACCGCCACCGGCTCGAGCGGCACGCAGTCCGGAAAGGTCTTTTGGTCGGGAAACACCCCGGCCCGCTGCACGTCCGCGAACAACCGCCCATACCGCACATCGGGCGGTTCCGGCCGCAGGTAGGGACGGGCGCTGGCGAGGGTCGCGCCGGCGATCGCGCCGCAGACGAAACCGCCGGTTCGCAGCATCCGGCCAAGGCGTCCCCTGGCCAACGGTCGGCGACGTCGCCAACGCGGGCAGCGCGATGCCGATCGGGTGGTGGTCTGGTCCAAGGGTGAGGGCGTCGCGGACGGGTTCGGGCATCGGTCCGGTCGTCCGTCGAGGCGCGGCCAATGGCAGCCTGACGCGAGAGGTGACGCAACGGGGGAGTTCATGGGGCTTCGCCGCCATGGACGCAAGGGACCCATGCCAGTTCCGACGCGACCAGTTGCGTTCCGCTTACATTCTTTCATGAAGCCGGAAGACCGGGGCGGAAATATCCGTTTCGGATTGATGATGCTGCCGTGACTTGCCCCTCTGGAGCACCGGCTATGTTTCGTCCGATGGCCACCTTGTTTGCGCGGCGCTACCGCGTCTGCGGCTGCCTCGTCGGCGCGTGTCTGGCGTACGCCTCGGCCCCTGCCGCCACGCCGTTCGTCACGGTGCACGCACAGGCGTTTTCCGACGAGCTCAAGTCCTACGCGCAGGTGCAACCGATCGCCCTGTTGCCGGTCCGGAGCCCGGTGCCCGGGGTGGTGCAGAATCTCGACGTCGTTCGGGGGGCGGCCGTCACGCGGGGGCAGGTGCTCGCGCAGCTCACCGGGCCGGAGATCGACGCGGCCTCCGCGCGGGCCCGGGCCGCGGCCAGCTCCGCGGCGGCACGCCTTACGGCCGCGCGCCACGCGCTCGGGATCCTTCGGACTCAACTGGCCACCCACCTGAGTACACGCCAACAGGTCGCGCAGGCCGAAAGCGATGTCGCCGACGCCACGGGCGCGGTCGCCGTCGCCAACGCGGACCTCGCCGCCGCGAAACACCTGGCCGCCATCACCGCTCCGGTCGCCGGCACCATTGTATCGACCGACGCGACGAACGGACAGCGGCTCGCCGGCGGCGACGCGCTCCTGACGATCCGACCGGCGGACAACCTGTGGCTCGCCGCTGAATTCTATGGCCGCCGGGCCGCGGAGATTCGTCCGGGCATGTCGGGGACCTTCGTCCCCGACGATAACGGCGCCCCCATTTCCGTTCAGGTCGTCAGCGCCCTTGCCGGCGCGTCCACCGGCGGCGGAGCTTCGGTCGGACTCCGCGCCACGGGCGATTCGCCGGCGTGGCGCGATGGTGAATTCGGTCGCGTCGTCCTGCGCGGCCGCGAACGCTCCCTGGTCGCCGTCCCGAGCGAGGCGCTGGTCCTGGACCAGGGCCGCTGGTGGGTGCTCGTGCATTCGGGCGAGCAGGACAAACCCGTCGAGGTCGTTCCGGGCCCCTCCCGCGGATGGTTCACCTACCTCGAGCGCGGACTCGCGCCGGGAGCGCAGGTCGTGGTCGAAAACGCCTACCTCGAATTCCACCGGGACATCTCCCGCCGCTACCAGCCGCCGGACTAGCGGTCATGTCCACCCCCTCCCCCACTCGGCGACTGTTCCTGCGACCGCTCCTTTGGGTGCTGATCTTCGGCGCCTTGCTCGCCTACGGTCTGTATGCGTTCTGGCGGATTCCGGTCGAGGTGCTTCCGCGGTTCGAATTTCCCCAGATCAGCGTCGTCGCGCACGTGCCGGGAGCGACGGCCTCCGAACTCGAAACCCTCGTCGCCTGGCCGCTCGAGGGCCAGCTGCTGGCGCTGCCCGGCCTGGTCAACACCCGCACGGTCATGGGCAACGGCACGGTCGAGGTCGACGTGCGGTTCCAGACCGGCACCAATGCCCAGTTCGACCTCCAGGCCGTCAACGGCGCGATCGACCGCGCCCGCGCCCAACTGCCGGCATCCGTGCAGCCTTTGGCCGAGATCATGGGCAACGCGATCAACGAGGTGGCCGACTACACCGCCGCCATCCCGCCGGAAATCGCGCCCGCCGCCGTTCAACGCGACATCCTCGCGACCGTGGTGCCCGCCTTGCGGGCGGTCCCCGGCGTCCAACGGGTGGAGGTCTACGGCGCCGGCGATGCCGCGTTGTGGGTCCAGCCGGACCTGGCGGCGCTGCACCGGTTCGGTGTTCCGGTCACGGCGATCGTTCAGGCGCTCCGCGACGCCGTGCTCCTCGAGCCTGGCGGCTACGTCTCGCTCGGCCATCAGGATGTCCTGATCGAGGCGCGCGCCCTGCCGTCGCATATCGCGGACCTCGAACAGCTCCCGGTCGCGACCGCGAGCGGCCCGGTCCCGCTCGGTTCGCTCGCCCGGATTGTCCGCGCCGGCATGCCCACGCACAACTCGGTCCGGCTCGATGGGCGGCCGGCCATCGCCCTGACCGTGTTCAAGCAACCGGACTCATCGACCGTTCCGGTGACGGATGCGATTCAGGCGACGCTGGACCAAACGCAGGCGCAGCTCCCGGCCGGCGTTCGCTGGGTCCGGACGTACAACCAGGGGCACCTCGTCCACCTCGTCGGCGTGGACCTCGGACGCAACCTCGTCATCGGCGGGATTCTCGCGATCGGCGTGCTCTTCTGGATCCTCGGCGCCGGCCGGGGAATCGGGATCCTGGCGTTCAGCATTCCGCTCTCGCTCCTGCTCGGGATCGCCGCGCTGCACGCGCTCGGCCAGACCCTCAACCTGATGACCCTGGGTGCGCTCACGGTCGCGGTCGGACTTCTCGCCGATGACGCGATCATCGTGCTCGAAAGCATCTACCACTGCTGGGAACAGGGCGACGCGCACTGGCCGGGCATCTGGCGCGGCGTGAAAACCATCGCGGTCCCCGACATCACGGGATCGCTCACGATCGTGGCCGTGTTCGTGCCGCTGCTGTTTGTCGGCGGGCTGGCGGGACTGTTCTTCATTCCCTTCGCGCTGGCGATGACGTCGGCGCTGCTCGCCTCGCTGCTGGTGTCCCTGACCCTGATTCCGCTGGGACTCGGGTTCACTGGCGCGCGGCCGCACGCGGGCACCACGTCCGGCGGACGGCTCCTGGAGCGGCTCCGTCAGGCCAACGGGCACGTCTTCAACTGGGTCGCCCGACGCCCGCGCACCAGCCTCGGGGTCACCTTCGCCGTCCTCGCCCTGAGCATTGCCGGACTTGCGCTGGTGACGGTGAATTTCCTGCCGCTGCCGAATGAAGGCTGCCTGCTCGAAAGCTTCACCCTTCCGCCTGGCAGTTCGCTGGTCGATGCCGAACAGGCCGTCGGTCGGATGACCAAACGCCTCCTCGCCGACCCCGCGGTCGCCCACGTGTTCGCCCGGATCGGCTCCGCCGCCACCACCGCTTACACCGAGCCATCCTATGCCGGCGAAATCCAGATCGCGCTGAAACCGGCGGTGAACGCCAACACCCTCGATGCGATCGGGAGCCGCATCACGCGGGAAACCACGCTCACCGGCGTCCAGACCGCGCTCGACACGCCGACGGTCGAACGCCTCGGCGAAAGCCTGTCCGGCCTGCCGCAGCCGTTTGTCATCCAGGTTTTCGGCGGCGACGTCACCCGGCTCCGAGCCTATGCGGAATCCGTCGCGCAGCGGCTGCTCGGGCTGCGGTCGATCAGCGACGTCTTCAACAACGACGCGTACCCGATCTCCGAAGTGCAGGTGACGCCCCGGCCCGCCGCACTCGCGGCGCATCACCTGACCGCCGCGCAGCTTTACACCCAGCTCCAGCCGCTGCTCGCCGGAGAGGTGGTGGCGAGCGTTCCCGAGGGCAACGTGCCGCTGTCACTTTTTGTCCGGCTCGCCGACGCACCCGATCGCAGCCTTCGCGCCCTCGACGAAACCCCGATCCGCACCGAAACATGGACGCCGCTCGACGAACTCGCCGAGGTGCAGCTCGTCACCACGCCAAACCAGTTGCGGCACATCGACGGCGCGCGGGCGCTGGAGATCCTCGCCACTCCCACTGGTCTCGGCGGCCTGCGGGAGGCACGGGCGGCCGTCGGCGGATTGTCCCTTCCGACCGGCTACCGCGTCGCCTTCTCCGGACTGTATCCCGATCTCGAACGCGCCGCCGTGGCGCTCGGGGTCGCGATCGTCGCGGCCTTCGGTCTGATGATCGGGATCCTCGCGCTCCAGTTCGAGGGCATGCTCATTCCGGGACTGCTGCTGCTGGAAGTGCCGCTCGCCTTGATGGGCGGCGCCATCGGCTTGATCGTCAGTTGCGTCGGGCTGAATGTGACCGGTCTCGTCGCCTTTCTCACGCTGATCGGGATCGGGCTGTCCCACGGCATCGTCCTCCTGGATCGGGCGCGTCGGAACGAGCTCGAGGGCATGTCCGTGGAGGACGCGGTGCGCGACGCGATCCAGGTGCGCTTCCGTCCGATCGTCCTCACCACCCTCACCGCCGCGCTGGGCATGCTGCCGACCGCGGTCGGCTGGGGCCAGGGAGCCGCGCCCGAGCAGGGGCTGGCGGTCGTCATCCTGGGCGGCGTCCTCTGGAGCGCCGTTCGCAGCACCAATCTCATTCCCGCGCTGTACATCCACTGGCGGCGAAAACAGCTCGCGCGGGAGGCGACCCGATGATCCGAACACGCGCTCGTCTCGCGGGGCTCCTGATCGCAACGCTTGGCCTGAGCGCTTGCGCCACCTATCGGGCGAAGCCGCTGCCCGACCAGCCGGACCTCGCCGCGGTCATCACCCTGCCGGTCGAGCGGTTGGCCGTGCCCGTGCCGGTGCCCGACCGCATCGACCCCTTCCGCCCGCTGCCGGAGGAAGCGGTCGTCGCGCTCGCGGTGCTCAATAATCCCGATCTCAAGGCGCAAAGGCTCCGGGCCGGCGTCGCGGCCGCGCAGGTCTTTGCCGCGGGCCTCCTGCCGGACCCGCAGCTCGCGGTCGGCTTGAGCCGGTCGGCCGAACACCAGGGATTCGATCTTGGCCTCACGGAAGACCTCGCGGCCATCCTGACGCGCGGCGCCCGGCGCGACGCGGAGCGGGCCCGCGCCCGGCAGGTGAATCTCGACGTGCTCTGGCAGGAATGGCAGGTCGCGGCCCGGGCGCGCGAGTTGTTCATCCAGGTGAACCTCGATCGCGAACTGCGGCCGCTGCTGGCCTCCGAGCGCTCGATCCTGGCCGATCGCTCCCGCCGCGAGCGCGAGGCGATGCAGCAGGGGGCGGCGGCGGCGGCCGCGGTGGACGCCGATGCCGCGGCGCTGGCGTCCGCCGATGCCCGCTTCCGCTCCGCCCAGCTCGACGAGAACGACGCCGATCACGCGTTGCACGCGCTGCTCGGGCTCCGGCCAGACGTGCCGTTGCGGCTGGCGCCGTCCCGCTCCGTGCGTCTGCTGAGCCGCGCCGACTTCGACGCGGCGCTGGCCGCACTGCCCCGGCGGCGGGCCGACCTGCTCGCGCTGCAGGCGGGCTACGCGAGCGGCGAAGGGGATCTCCGGGCCGCGATCCTCGGCGAGTTTCCCGCGATCACTGTCGGCGTCGACCGTGCCCGCAGCGCGGAAGAAGGCGTGAGAACCAGCGGCGGAACCGTTGCGCTCAGCCTACCGCTCTTCAACGCGAACCGGGGCCGGATCGCAATTGCCCGCGCGACCCGCGCCGAGCTCTGGCAGGCCTATCAGGCGCGGCTCGACGAGGCGACGGTCGACGCCGACCGGGCCTGGAGGGCCACGCTCCTGCTCACCCGGCAACTTCACGATCTCCAGGCGCAACTGCCCGCGCTCGCCCGGACCGCCACCGCGACCGAACAGGCCTTCCGCGCGGGCAATCTTTCGCTCGAATCGTACGCCAGCCTGCGTCCCGAGTATCTCGCGCAGCAAGCGGCGGTCATCCGCGCCCGGGCCGCCCTCGCCCAGGCCCAGTCGGCCCTGCGGGTCGTGCTCGGGCGTCCGTGACCGGCCGCACCGCTATTGCCATCGTAACCGACGTCGCTGACCCTCCCCTGTCCAGATGGCGTTCGACCCGCGAATTCTCGAGCTGAACGGCAAACCTGTCGTGGTTCTCACGGCTACCGGCACCCCCGTGTCCATCGGCCGGCTGCGGGTCGAGTCGGACGATGGTGACACGTCCGAGCCGCGCGTCGTGCTGGAATTCGAAACCGAAACGATGCGCTGCCAGCTCCGCATCGGGAACGCCCCGCGTCAGGCGCTGCTCGAAACGTGGGATGGCGCGACGTATCGCTACCGTCTCCAAACCGAAGATCGCGTCTGGGTGCCATTGCGGGAGGAGCCCGCCCCACCCGCGTCGCCGATCATCGAGACGTTTCCCATTCCGCCGTCGATCCCGTCGAAGAAGCTTCCACCGCCGGGCGGCGCCGGCTGAATTGCCGTCCGGCGCCATCGCCGCCGGCCTCCGCACGGGAGGGATTTTCCGTCCAGGGTTCATTGCCCTTCGCCGCCTTGCGACCGCGGGACCGAGTCTCGCTTCGTCGGATTCCGGGTCGACGGGATCTAACTTTGCTACCGATTGTCGTCAAATCCACGCCGGGATGAAGAAATCGACGCATCCGACCTGCGAAACGCGACTCCGTCGTTGCGGCACGCCGCTGACGTCGTTTGCATCGCGGGCCTGTTGCACGCGTCGAACAACGATACGCCTGCCATTCGCGCCGATCGGACGAGTCTGATTTTCTCCGTGTCGGCGCCAGCTCCAGCCTCGGTCGCACCGCCGGGACGTGAGCTTTTCGGGTGGGGTCGACGTGCGCGACGGAAAACCAGCTCTCGACGTGAACGGCCCCTTCGCTGCCGAAGAAATCACCCATGCAGTCGACGCGCTTCCGAGCGCGCCGCGGATCCTCGCCGAACTCGCCCCCTTGCTCCAGCAGGCCGACATTCCTCTGGATGACATCGCGGCGCTGATCCGGCGCGATGCGGGGCTCACCGCCCGGCTGATTGCCGCCGCCAACAGCGCGGCGTATGTCGGCTCGGTCCCCTCCGTCACCCTCGACGAGGCGATCGCCCGCATCGGTTATCGCGAAACCTACCGGATCATCGGCGCCGTAGCCTGCGCCCATCTCGCCGACAAGCCGCTGCGGCTCTACGGCATGACCCCGCAGCGCCTGCGCGAAAACGCGCTCTTTGTCGCGCTCATGATGGAGGAGCTCGCGCCTGAAGCCGGGCTGGAACCGCGCGCCGCCTACACCATCGGATTGCTGCGCTCGCTCGGGAAGGTCGTCCTCAATCACATCGCGGGAGAGCGGGGAGGCGTCGAACCCTACGGCGACTGCGGCCTTCCCCTCGCCGGCTGGGAAATCGAGACGATCGGTTATTCCAATCCCGTGGTCGGCGCCGAGGTGCTCCGGCACTGGCGTTTTCCCGACGAAACCGCCGACGCCGTCCGCGACCACTACGCCCCCGCCGAAACGTCGGGCGCGGCCACGCACTTGTTGAATCTCACCGCGGGAGGCGCCGAGGACCGCGACTATGGTCTCCCGGGAGAATCAGAATACTGGCAATTCACCCCGGCGAATTTCGCGGCCACGAGCATCGACGAGAAAACCGTCCGCTGGGCCGGCGAACGCGCGCGACGCGCCATGTCGCGGATCAGTTCCGCGCTCGGGTAGCGAAGCCAACGCCCCGGACGTTCCCCGCAAACCTCGAAAAAATCCCGCGAAAACCGTTCGACCGTGGAACGCACCCAACCACCGCCGGACGGAAAGCCCCCGATGCCCGGACTCCCCATCCTGTTGCTCGACGACGACCGAGATTCCACTGAGCTCATGCGCCGACTCCTCGCGAACGCCGGATTCAAAGGTGCGCTGAAAACGGCGCCCGATGCGGCGTCCGCGCTGCGGGTCATTGACGAGGAACTCGCGGCGTCCGCGGGCCCGTCGATCGTGATCGTGGATCTCAGCCTGCCCGGCATGCACGGCTTCGATGCCGTGCGCGAAATCCGGCTGCGGCTGCGCGACGCGTTCATCGCCGTCATGAGCGCGTCGGACAATCCCGACGACATTCACGCGGCGTTCACCGTCGGAGCCGACGCCTATCTGGAGAAGTTCCCGAGCGCCGGGCAGCTCGCGGACATTCGCCGCCATCTGCTCGAGCGTTTGTCGCTCCCCCAGCATCTCCGGATCGTGCTGAAGCCCGGGAACCAGAACCGCCATTTCCTGCGTTAGCCTGGCGGTCACAGGGTCGTAACCGATCGCGGCGGCCGGACTGATGTTCGCACTCCTCGCCCCGCTCCGAAAGCAGGCCGGGCACCAATCGTGCTCCCTGAGGTCAATCGCTTACCTTCCCTCAATGAAATTCTCCCATGGCAGCCGCTTGACCCGGCCGCATCCCTCGATAACGCCGGAGGAGATGATGAACCTCGAAAATCCCGTCCGCCTTCGGCTCCGCCGCCTGACCGTGGCGTTCCTGTGCGCCGTGGCGCCGATGTTCGCCGCCAATCCACCGGCGCCGCAGGGCGATGCCGCCGCGCCCACGGCCGCGGCTCCCGGTGATCGGAACACGATCGTTTCCACGGCCCCGATGCGGGTCGAGGCGCAAGATGGCGGCGCGTTCGGCCAGCTCGCGGTCGCCCGGGAAATCCTCAGCCCGGACACGCTGGCCGACCTCGTCTTCACCATCACCGCGGAGCCGCAGCACGGCCGCGTCGGGCTTTCGGCCGGCGGCAATGAGGCTGACTTCTTCAAGACGAAGACCTCCCGGCTCGGCTATTTTGCGTACCGCGCCGAAGAAGGTTACACCGGCCAGGACTCGTTCGCGTACACCGTCCGGAATGAAACGTCCGGACTGGTCTTCCAGAACACCGTGGCGATCACGGTGAAGCCGCCGCCGCCGATCGTGATGGACAAATTCGAGGTCGACGCCAGCCGTGTGCGCCTGATGAACGTTCACGAAGTCGCGCTGGCGACGCGCCCGAACGTACCCGTCACGCGCAAGATCCCGAATCACGAGGATTTCATGTCGCCCGCCGACCGCGTGGGCATCGCCACGCCGAAGATTTCCTACCACTTGGACGAAAAGGCGAAACCCCGGAACGGCACCGCCACGCTCGATCCCGTTAGCGGCTCGCTGACCTACGCGCCGAATCCCGGCTTCATCGGCGAAGACCGCTTCAAGTACTACACGGTCGACGAGAACAACCCGCAACTCGGGATGGAGAACGTCATCACGGTCTCAGTCGAACCGATCCGGATCAAGAAGCACATGGCCGTCGACCGCTCCCGCAGCCGCGAGGTCGACCTCGTGTTCGTCATCAACAACTCGCCGTCGATGGCCGCGCACCAGGACCGGATCGCCGCGTCTCTCCATCGCTTCCGCCGGTTGTTCGATGCCCGCGATCTCGACTACCGCATCGGGGTTCTGACCACCGACTTCGTCAACGCGGACCCTGACCTCCCGGCCGACGAGCAGCACTTCTACAAGAAGGTTCCGTCCGTGGAACTCGACGCGCAGGGCCGTCCGGTGCTCGATCGCCACGGTCGTCCGAAACGGATCACCAAGCACGTCGCGAGCAACGGCAACCTCGTGACCCTGCCGGTCATGGACCGGCCCTGGGTCACGCGCCGGACGCCGGAGGGCGTCTTCGAGGAACTCGTGAAGGTCGGGACCAACGGCGACAGCAATCGCACGGCGTTCACCGCCGTGTACAACTTCGTGGCCGGATATTACAACAAGCAGAACTCGTTTCTCCGGCCCGATGCGACCACCTTCATCGTGTTCTTCATGGATGAGGAGGAGACCCGGATGGCGACCTGGAAACCGCAGTCCGACGGTCCGCCCAAGGCCGAATGGGTCGAGAACGGCAAACTCCCTGATCTGATCCGGAAATACGACGATCGCCACCCGCAGGCCCACCTGACGCTCGACAGCTACATCAATTACTGGGTGATGCGTCCCTTCATCATCGCCAAGGGCAACCAGCGGGGAAAGCTGCAGATCGACGCGGTGGTGTCGTCGAACAACATCTCGCACCGGCGCGCGGCGGAACTGACCGGCGGCACGGTCCTCAACATCGACAGCGACTTCTCGGCCCAGCTCGCCGCCCTCGGTGATCGCATTGCCGACACCGTCGCCGTCCCGCTCGATCCGGTCGGGCCGGGGGCGACGTTCTACGAGCCGAGCCTGCACGTGTTGGTCAATGGCCAGCAGGTGCCGCGGGATGCGAAGAACGGGTACACGTACGACGAACTCACCCACAGCATCCGCTTCCACGGTGCCGCCAAGAAGAACGCCTTCGCCGGCAAGATCGACATCACGTACGAGGAGCACATGTGAGGAGGCCTCCACCGCGGGTCGGCCGGCTCGGCGGTGTCATGCGGTCCTGACCAGCGGGATGGCGCCGGGAGTCCGGCGCTCGTCCGCCACAGGCGTTCCGCCTGTCCCCTCGACGGGCGCCTCCGTCAGCCGGCGGCGCTTTTCGCACCGGTGAACCGGCAGCGGCGTGCCGTGCCCTGGTGCGTGCAGACGCTGCAGAACGTGTCGATCTCCATGCCGGCGATCACGCGGATCGCGTAGATCAGGGCGGCGAGATCGTTGGGTGCCCGCGCGGCCGGCGCCTGGGCGGCCTGGACCAGCACCGCCTCCTCGGTCAGCGCCTGTTCCGCCGCCGCGAAGAACGCCCGGTACGGATTGTGGCCGCATTCGCAGCCCGGTAGTTCGATCCGCGCCTTCTGGAGGGAGGGCGAGCGGCGCGTCCGATTCCCGCAGAAATCGAGAATCTGGGCGAGCGCGAGGGGAATCAGGTGTTCGAGAGCTTCCGGATTCGCCAGCGGACCGGCCACGGGCTCGACGTGTAACAGTCGTCGCCAGCGGTCCTGGATCGCCGCGCCCCGGGAACAGAGGTGCGCGAGAAACTCGGGTGACATGGGAGGGCGACACTACCCTAACCCGCTGGCATCCACTCCGCGCCGATTGCGAATCACCCGCCGGATCTTGGCCGCCGCCGGTCCGCGCCGCCTCGCGCCGCGGAAAATCCACTTCCCCGCGCCGGACTCTCGACCGCTCCGGTCCGCCCGCCCGGGCGCCCATCGCCTCGTCCCGGATCAGCGCCGCTTCGCCCGGCTGGGAGCCGGAAGTCCGTATCCGTATTCCTGAAAAATCGTCCGCGCCGCCGGCGTCACCAGAAATTGGAGAAAGTCACGGGCCATTGCGTTTCCGGCGCCGAAACGGGTGAGCACGGCCCCCTCCGCAATCGGCACGTACAATCGCTCCGGCACGGCCAGCCAGCGTCCCGTGTGCTTCAGCTTCGGCGCCGCCACCAGCGAAAGGGCGACAAAGCCCGCGTCGGCGTTTCCGCTCGAGACATATTGCGCCGCCTGGCCGATGTCCTGGGCGAAAACCAGCTTCGGCCGCGCCACCTCGCCCAGCCCGAGTTGCGCCAGCGTCTCCTCCGTCGCCCGGCCGAACGGCGCCGTCCGCGGATTCGCGATGGCGATCCGGGCCACGCGGGGGTCCCGCACCGCCTCCGCGACGCTCTTCCACTCGAGGTCTTTCCGGGTCGTCCACAGCACCAGCCGACCGTAGGCGAACGTCACGAGGGTTCCATCCACGCCTCCGCCCGACTGCACGAGCTGCCGGGGAAACTCGAGATCGGCGGACAGGAAGACGTCGTAGGGCGCGCCGTTGCTGATCATCGCCACCAGGTTTCCGGAGGATCCCGTTTCGACGACCACCCGGACGCCGGGGTGCGTCCGCTCGAATTCCGCCCGCAGCGGCGCGAGCACGTACACCAGATTGGCCGCCGCCGCCACGGTCACCCCGCCGGCCGCCGGGGCGCGCGCCACGCCGGCGAGCGCAAGCAGCAGCAGGAGGACCCGACGAAGAAGGCGCATCGGCTGGGAACTCCGGCCACCCGTTATCTTTTGTCAAGTATATCGGCGACCTTCGCCGCCCGCCGGCGTCGCGCCGTGCGTCACCGCAGCTTCGCCAGGCGGGTGAACAGGGCCCGCGTCGAACGGCGGCTCTCGGCCGCGATCGCGTCATACAGGCGCAGGACCTCCGCACCCAGCGGCGTGACGGCCGCGCCTCCGCGCCGGTGTCCGCCCCGCCGGAGTTCCACCAGCGGGCGCCGCCACTCGCGGTTCATCGCGCGGACCAGCGTCCAGGCCCGCATGTACGACATGTCCATCCGGCGCGCAGCCTCGCTGAGCGAGGCGGTCCCGGCGATCAGCGCCAGGAGCTGGCGCTTCCCCGGTCCGAACAGCGGGCCGCGTGGCCCGCAGATCCGCAGGTGCAACTCGAGCTCTGCCGATGACCGCCTCATCATCGGCGTGATTTGATCCAGGCAGCCGTCTCGCGCAAGCGCGCGCTGCCCGCCCGATTTCCGTCCCCGAGGCCAAGAAACGCCCACTCGTTGACACGCCATGCGTATTCGCCCGGCTCCCACCTGCTAGGATTGTTCCCCCCGGGAGGGTGCCATGGCTCACATCGTGGTCATCGAGGACAATGAAGACCTGCGCGAATTGGTCGCGGCGGTGTTGACGCGGAACGGCCACGCCGTTCGCCACACGGCTGACGCCCAGGAGGGCGTGGAGCTTTGCCGGGCCGCGCCGACCGACGTCGTGATCACCGATCTGTGCGTGCCGCACGGCGATGCGCTCTCCGAGTTGCTCGTCCGACGACGGGGCGCCCGCTGTCCGGTCGTCATCCTCATCACCGGCTTGTGCGACGCCTGCCGGCGCTACGCCGGTTCGGTTGACGCGGTCCTGACGAAGCCATTCCGCATGGAGTCGCTGGTCGGCCTCGTTGCCCGCGCCGCTCCGCGCGAACGCCGGGCACGGCGGCGACGGACGACGACCTGATGGCGGAATCAATTTTCCGCCCCGCCGCGCCGGCG
The DNA here is from genome assembly GCA_035545515.1 of Opitutaceae bacterium. Classification (GTDB taxonomy): domain Bacteria; phylum Verrucomicrobiota; class Verrucomicrobiia; order Opitutales; family Opitutaceae; genus ER46. The sequence continues at coordinate 12,528 of DASZYH010000075.1, read as the reverse complement.
GAAGTCGAGGGCGACGCCACCTGAGAATCGAGCGATCCCCTGACGGTAGGGCGGGCGACTCGCCACGCCGCGGCTCACCGGAAACGGTCCGCCCCACCTCGGGGATCCGGTCATCCGTCCCTTGGCCGAAGATCACGGCGTCTCGGCCACCGGCGGGCATACCCGCTCGATCAACGTGCGCAACGCATCCAGCGGACCGTCAGCGCGAATTGCCTCCGGCACGGCCCAGGGCAGCCCGCGCGGCTCCGATGCCCCGGCCGGTCCGTGGTCGGACGTGAGCCGGACCAGATGCAGCGAGGACAACGCCGGTTGGCTTCGCGCCCAGTTCGCGAGATCGCGGACGTCCTCCTCGCCGAGTTTCTCATCGAGCAGAGCCAGGCAGGGTAGAAAACGGGCCTGCAACGGGGCCGCGACGGTGGCGGCGAACAGATAGTCCTTCGCGTCATCGATCGACGGCGAAATCACGATGGGGTGGCGGACGCCTTCCGTCACCAGACGGTCGCGCAGGTAGGCCGCTTCCGGGCGGTCGGGGTGCACGAGGAGAATGGGATGATGGGAGAAAACACGACTCATGACAGGCGAAGCCAGCACGGGTTTGGAACCGGAGGCCTGTGATGCGGGCCGGGCGCCGAAGCGCCGTTGGCTGACGCGCGACCAGACAATCCGCACCCGTGGCGGTTCCGCGGCGAAGCCGGATTCGCTCCGGCTTTACATTTCCGTGGCATCAGGCGGAACATTTCCCGTCCCGCGACCCCCGGATGACCGGATCCCTCCGCCCCGCTTTGTATCCGACGCCTGGATATGAACGCCGCCGTCCGGACCGCTCCCGCCCGCGTCACCCGATTGCGGCGGCGGCGGGGACGCTGCCCGCCGCCGCCGCCACCGAGCAGCTCTTCGCGCTGATAGCGCGCGGCTACGCCACGCGGCTGCCCGTGGTCAGGATCGATCCACTGCTCGTGTTCCGCGATTCCATCGCGCCGCGTCGCCCGTAAGCCCCCACGTGGTCTGCCGGACCAACGCGATGGGGACATCGCGTTCCACCAACCGAAAGTTCGCGCTGCGTCGTCGGATTTGACCCGCTTCGCGCGCGCCGCTTAGTTTCGGCGCCAATGAGCCGTCATCTACCCCGCGGGTTCGTCCTCCCTGTGCTTGCCGCCGCGTTCGTTTCGTGCGCGTACGGTTTCGAAATCAAGCCCGTCGATGCCCCACTCCCGCTGGCGGCGTTGGAGTGCCGCGTCGGCGGGCGCGCCGTCGTCGAAAACGGCGGTGCCGCCTACCGGTTCCAATGGCCGGGGGTGTACTTCGTCGCAGCGTTCCACGGTTCGGAGGTGTTCTTCCGGACGGGCGCCGGGCGCGCGATCTACCACGTCGTCGTCGACGACCGGTCGCCCGATTCCGACGTGAAATGGACGAGTCCGGGGCCGGGTGTTTTCCGAATCGACGGACTCGCGGCGAAAGACCACCGCATCCGCATCGAGCTCGCCACGGAATGCCAGGGCGGCGCGGTCGAGTTCGACGGCTTCTTCGTCCGCAACGCCGCCGACGCGCGACCCGCACCCGCGGCGTCGCCGCGCCGGATCGAATTCATCGGCGACTCGCACACGGTCGGCTATGGCGACACGTCGACCAAGCGGGTCTGCACGCCCGACGAGATCTGGTCGCACACCGACACGTCCGACGCGTTCGGCGCACTGGTCGCGCGGCACTACGGCGCCGACTACCGGATCAACGCGATCTCGGGGCGGGGCATCGTCCGGAACTACGGCGGCTTCACCGCTGACACGCTGCCGGAGGCGTATCCGTTCGCGCTCTTCGACCACCACACCCCGGCCGACGACCGCGGCTGGGATCCGCAGGTGATCGTGATCGGCCTGGGGACGAACGACTTTTCCACCCCGCTGAAACCAGGCGAGAAGTGGAAGACCCGGGACGCGGAGCACGCGGATTTCGAGGCGACGTACCTGAAGTTTTTTCACGAGCTCCGGACCAAACATCCGGGCGCGTTTTTCATCCTCGCCGCGAACGATCAGGCCGACGGCGAGATCCAGGCCGAGGTCCGGAAGATCATCGCGCGGCTCAGGGAGCAGGGCGAAACGAACGTGGGTTACGCGGAGTTCAACCACCTCGAGTTGACCGGCTGCGACTGGCATCCCTCCCTCGCCGACCATCGCCACATGGCATCCGTCCTGATCGGCGTGATCGACGCCCACCCGGGGGCATTTCCGGCACCGAGCCGCTAGAGCAGTCTCAACAAAGCTGTAGCCGATCGCCGGCGCGATACCTCAGCTGGTAGGGCTGGGACTGCTCCCAGCCAGCCACGGGCAGGCTCCGCGCCCTACCGGCGGCTACGACTCACGATAAACCGCTTTAGGCACCGCCGCCGTCACAGCGGAGACTGAAGCTGCGCCGCTACGTCGGAGCAGCGCTGTAACTTTCGGCCGGGCGGCCGAGTTATGGCCTCCTCAGTCGGGCGCGAATTGCTATCGTTGCCCCACGCCGCCCGCCGCTCACCCCGCGTTCGGACCGCCGCTGGAACAGATTTTGCCGTCCCGCGCCCACTGCCCGAATCTCGCCGCTTCCCGCATTCCACAATCCACCCTCCTCCACTGGAATTGTATGAATGCCCTGCTCACGGACTTCCGCTGCGCGTTGCGGCGGCTCGCCAAAACTCCCGGCTTCACGGTCATCGTGCTCGTGACGCTCGCCCTCGGCATCGGGGTGAACACGTCGATGTACACGCTCGTCGACCTGCTGTTCTTCCGGACCGTGCCGTTCGCCGAGCCCGAACGGATGGTCAGCATCGTCGGGACGAACCCGCAGACGCAGCGCGACAACTTTGCTTTCGCCGAGATCGACGAGATGCGCGCGCAGGCCGCGGGACCAGACCGGGCGTTCCAGTCGCTCACGGCCTACGCGTACTGGAACAACACCCTCGTGCTGCCCGACCGACCGGCAGAGCGGCTCCTGTCGATCGACGCCACCGCCGATTTCTTCACCACGTTTCACGCGCAGCCGATGCTCGGCCGCATGTACACACCCGAGGAGGAGGTGCCGGGCAAGAACCGCGTCGTCATCCTCAGCTACCGCACTTGGCAGACCCGCTTCGGCGGCGACCCCGGCGTCATTGGCCGCTCCGTCCGTCTGAACGCCGAGCAGTGCACCGTCATCGGCGTGATGCCCGCCTCGTTCTCGGCCCCGCTCTTCTTCGGGCCGGTGGACCTGTTCCGCCCGATGACCGTGCCGCGCCACATTGTCGACGACCGGTTCAACCGGTTCTTCATCGCCGTCGGCCGGCTGAACCCCGGCGTTTCGGCCGCCCAGGCGAAGGCCCAGCTCGAGCCGCTGGCCGCGAACTGGGCGAAGGACCACCCGCAGACGAGCAAGGGCCGCGGCTTCAACCTCCTTCCGCCCCACCGGGCCGCGATGGATAACATCACGACGTTCATCATCTGGCTGCTCTTCGGCATCGCCGCCGCGGTGCTGGTCGTCGCTTGCGCCAACATCGCCAACCTCCAGCTCGCCCGCGCGACCGCCAACATGCACGATCTCGCGATCCGCTCGGCGCTCGGAGCCTCCCGCACCCGCCTGATCGTCCACCAGCTCATCGAGGCCATGCTGCTCGCGATCGGCGGCGGCGGTCTCGGCATCGTCCTCGCCATGTGGGTCAACAACCTCTTCGGCAGCGCAATCCGACTCGGGGCCGACACCACCGCCGACCATCTCACGCTGCCGCTCAACGGCCGCGTCCTCGTCGTCGCGTTCGGCATCTCGCTGCTGACCGGCGTCCTCTTCGGCTTGCTGCCCGCGTGGTTCGCGTCCCGGCACGACGTGAACAACATGCTCAAGCAGCAGTCGCGCGCCACCACCCATGGGCGCGGACCCCGGCTCCTCCGGAATGCGCTCATCGTCTGCCAGGTCGGCGTCGCGCTCGCGCTCCTCGGGGTCGCGGGCGTGATGATCCGCGGCCTCGACGCGCTGATGCAGCGCGAGAAGGGCTGGGACACGAGGCACCTCCTGATGGCCAACATCCACCTGCCGGAGCAGTCGACCTACGCCTCGGACGACAAGCGCCGCGTCGCGATCGAGAAACTCTCCCGCCGGCTCGGCGAGATTCCCGGGGCGGATCACACCGCCGTCTGCAGCACCGCGCCGATCTTCGGGTATTCGAAGGTGAACGCACTCCAGGTCGAGGGCCAGACCTCCGACGATCCCACGAAGCAGCCGAGTGCCGGCTACACGATGGTCCACGGCGACTATTTCGCCACGCTCGGCATCCCCCTGCGCGAGGGCCGCCTCTTCCCCGCCGAAATCAAGGCCGACAGCCCGCCGATGGTGGTCATCAACGAGTCGATGGCGAAGCACTTCTGGCCGGGCCAGAGCGCGATCGGCAAGCGGATCGGCGAACGCCTCGGCGAGAACACCGTCTGGCGCGAGGTCATCGGCGTGGTCGGCGACATCCAGTTCGCGCTCAACATCACGGACCCGCCCACGATGTACCAGATCTACAAGCCGCTGATGCACGAGCCGTGGGGTTATCTTTTCCTGCTGGTCAACGGCAAGGCGCCGACCTCGTTCAAGAACGACGTGATCCGCGCCGTCAGAGACATCGATCCCGACGTCGCCGTGCAGGAGATGTACACGGTGCCAGAGGCGGCGGACCGGTATCAGCACAATCTCGTCGTGATCAACAACACGCTCGCGGGCTTCGCGCTGCTCGGATTGATCCTGGCGGCCGTGGGCCTGTACGGCGTGGTGTCGTACCTCGTGGCTCAGCGTACGCCTGAGTTCGGCATCCGACTCGCGCTCGGCGCCACGCCCGGCAACGTGCTGCAACTCGTAATGGTGCACGGGCTCCTGCTGACCCTCGTCGGCCTCGTGCTGGGACTCGGCGGAGGGTACGGACTCAATTGCGTCGTCGGTTCGATGATTCCGAAGATGGTCGACGGGAACCCGACCGCTCTGCTCACGACGGCCGCCGTGCTGCTTGCCATCGCCGTGGGCGCCTGCTTCGTGCCCGCCCGCCGCGCGACCCGCGTCAATCCCGTCGACGCCCTCCGCGCCGAATAAGCGGACGAGTCCTCCGCCGCCACGGACATGCCGGGGCCGGGCATGTCCGGGGCCGCCGGCCAGCGCGGGATCGACTCGCACCGCGCCAGCCGCAGGATGGCGGCGACGCATGCCCGCCTCCTCGGAGATTTCCGCGCCCGCGCTCGCCCCGGAGCGATTTGCCGACCGTCTGGCCGAGGCCATCCGCCTCGCCGGCGACCCGGCCGGGTTCGCGGCGCTCCCGCGCTGGACCCAGCGCGTGATGCTCATCCTCAAGGATCAGCTCATCCCGCCCGAGTTCGCGTCGATCTTCACCGCGGAACACGCGCTCCTCGGCGAGGGCGTGTGCGTCGCCTGGATTGCGCATGCCCGCGAGGCGATCACGGACGCGGCCGAAGGTCCGTTCGCCCGTCGGGTCGCGGAATGGCTGACCCGCGCGCCCCAGACGAGCGCCGTCGTGAATCAGTTGAGCACGGGCGAAATCGCGCAGGCGCCGGAATTCCGCGACTACGTCATGCGCCGGCTGTTCGCCGAGAGCGCCGCCGAGCGGCGGGCATTCGCCGAGGGGCTCGCCCTCGGCAACCGGGTGCACGACCTCTTCGCCCGCCACGCGGGCCAGAAAAGCACCGACGCGACCCGCGTGTATCTCCTGCTCTGGCTGTACTGGCCCGAGATCTCGCGGCTGCGCAGCATCCGCGAGGCCGCGCGGACGATCGAGGAATTGCTCGGGCCGAATCGCAATCTCGCCGGACGGCACTGGGAGGAGCGCTTCCGGAAAATCGCGAACCGCATCGGCCTCAGCTACCGCGGCCGCCCGGCCCGTCCGGCGGCGGCCGCCGGACGGAAGCGCCCGCCGGCGACTGCGTAGTCCCGGCATGGCGGGCGCGCCATCGCCGGCGGACCTATTCGCCGCCGCGCGGCGCTCGATCCTCAGTACGCGAACGTCAGCGTCCCGAACACACCGCGACGTGAGCCATATTGCGGCGCGCCCACGCCGATTCCGGAGCCGTCCCGGAGTTCGTAGATCTCGTCGAACAGGTTGACCACGTCGAGGCGTGCCCGCAGCTGCCGGTTGCTTCCGAGCCCAAAGTCATGCTGCAGTCCGATGTTCACGGGGTGGTACTCCGGCAGGTGACCGGTGTTGGCAAACCCACTGCGCAGGCCGCTGCCGTACAACACATCGGCGGAAACCAGCGTGCCGTTGCTGCGGTACGAAACGCCGGCCGAGGCCGTGTAGAGCTGGTCGTGGTCGAGGTGAACGTCATGGGTCGCGATATAGTCCAGCTCGTCCTGCCCGAACTGAAACTCACCCGAGACGATTTCCCGCGCCTCCGCCCGGCTCACGGCGGCATTGGCGTACGCCGAGAACCCGCCCTGCGTGTAGTTCAAGGCCACTTCGGTCCCGACCACGCCCCCCGTGCGGTAGTTGAAGGGCGAGAAGATCAGCGCGGTGCCGAACTGCCCTTCATCGAGCAGGTTCGTGGAACGCTTCTGGTACGCATCCAGCGATACCGCGAAGTTGCGGCCGAGTTTGGTCGCGATTCCGGCGTCGAAATAATGCGCGCGCTCGGCCCGTACCGGCGAGCTCCGCGCGACTTCCGGCTGATTGGTGGTTCCGGCAAACCGCGCGATCGTCGCGGTCTGCACCAGCTCGACCGGCGGCGGCGTGAAGTACCGCGCGTACCCGAGGTGCACCGTCGTGTCCGGCCCAAGTTGGTACACGAGGTTGATCCGCGGGCTCAGCTGGCCTTCCGTCACGTAGCCGTGAGCCGTGTCGGCGCGAACTCCATAGTTGACCGTCATTCTGGGCGTCGCTTTCCACTCATCCTGGGCGTAAACGCCGCCAAACCAGCCGAGCTTCCGCTGGTCGTCGGCCACGTCGAATGGATCGGAGGAAATCTGCTGGCCGTCGGCATCGGTCGCAAAGACGGCCGTCGTGGTGCGCGTGCCTGCGTTCGTCGAGGTCACGAGCAGCCCGGCGCGCAGCGTGTGGGTGGCGCTGAGCGTCCATTTGTTGTCCGACTCCAGCCCGTTGCCCACGAGCGAACGATGCACGCGGCTGGCCACCCCGTTGAAGATGAGGTCGCCCGCGCGGTCGGGCGTGAACGCGACGAGGCTGTACCGGGTGAACGCGGAGACCTGTCCGCTGTAGTCACCGGCCGACTTCTGGTAGGCGATGATCGCGTAATGGTTCTCCTCGCGCTGGTTTTCGTCGAGGTTGGCGGAGTCGAACGACGGCATGCCGGCGAGCGTGTAGGCCGGTGTCTGGCCCGGATTGTTCGGAATCTGGAAGCGGGCGAATGACGCGCTCAGCATCAGGTTGATGCGGCTGGTGTCGTCGATGAGGTACGACCCGTACGCAAACGCCTTCTCCTCCGTCTTGTGATCATGGAGGGCATTCCGGTTGGACGTCGGATTCTCGACCCCGAGGTCATTCTGCTCCGCGCTCGCAGTCGCGTATCCGGTCCAGCGGCCGGCCGATCCGGTGCCTTCGACCGAGGAGCGCAGCGTGCCGAAGCTGCCGCCGTAGACGCCGATGTTGCCGCCGTTGGCGATGTCGGTCCGGGTGTGAATGTCGACAATCCCCGCCGTGCGATACCCGTATTGCGCCGGCAGGGCGCCCGTCAGGATGTTCACGCTGTCGGCGAAGCGGGTGTCGAGTTCCTGCCCGAAGCCGGTCAGCCCCTCCGGAAGCAGCACGTCGTTGATGCGGTATTGGAGGTCGGCATGCTCGCCGCGCACGTGAACCTGGCCGTACGAGTCCTGCGCGACACCCGGTGCGCGCAGCAACACGTTGTTGAAACTCGCATTCAACCCTCCCGCCAGCGCCTCGAGTTGTGGCCGGTCGATCTGAAACTGCACGGCTCCGAGGCTGGGCACGATATCTTCACGGGCCGCGTTGAGTTTCTCACTCGTGACGACCAGGCGGTCGAGCACGATGGGGGCGGAGGATGGGTCCGGCGGAGGAGTGGTTTGGGCGGAGGTGGAGACAGCAGCAGCTGCTCCGAGAAAAACGGACAAAAGGAGGAATCGGGACATGTCGGTGCCAAAGTAGAATTCATGGTCAATGCCGGCGCCGTCCTGCCCATGCAGGCGCGCCCGTCGTTCGGAGAACGACCACAGTGGATAAACGGCCGTGCGCGCACGCACCGCCGGTCAGGTGGGTTCTACTCCAGCCCCGGGGGACCGCGTTCCGGCTGTCGCAGGTAACGCGGTGAAGACAGGAAAATCTCTTCGGCCGTCAGCGCGCGGGGCCCGGCCAGCATCGCCACGGCAGGCGGCGCGACCTGGGCCGCAATCGGCACGGATACGCCGGCGGCAAAGACGGCAACCGGGCAGTGGTCGTCCGGTCGCAACGTGCCACCGTGCAACTTCGCATGCAGCGCGGGGCTCGCCGCCAAAACCGTCAGCGTGAGAACCAGCGCAATGCTCAACCCCGCCGTCAATCGGCTCAGCCATTCGGGCAGGAGTGGGCGACGGTCGTCGGGCATTGCGGCGAAAAACAGCTCCGATTGTGCCAGATCTGTCAAGGAGCGCCGTATCACCGGAACGTGGGGTGGCCGCGCGGAATCCGGACGTCGGGTGGTGAGACCGTTCCCCGCGTTTGTCACGATCGTGACATCTGTAACCCGTGACACGGCTCCCCCTTGGTTTATCACGATCATCGTGCCAGCCCTACCCCGAAGCGGATTTGTCACGAGTGACACGCGTCAGTCGTGACACGCAATCCCCAGGGTTTGTCACGATCGTGACATGTCACTCGTGACACGCCATCCCCGGGGTTTTGTCACGATCGCGACATCTGTCACTCGTGACACGAGCCACGCCTCCGAACCGGGGTGCCGGCGAAATCCGGCCATCTCGCGCCGGGATTTGGCCGGATTCTCGGTTTATTTGGCCGGATTCTCCCGTGCGCACGGTGTGCGCAATCGCTATCTACTCTAATCGAATAGCTTGCACATCCGCCGGACGTTATGGCCGGATTCGAGAATCCGGCCAAATAAACCGCCCCGGGCGCGAAATCAGGCCGATTCCCCGGGGAGCTGAGTCGGAGAAAAGCTGAAAAGCTGACATTTCGGACGGCGGAGGGGTGAGCCGGAGGGCCAGAGGGACGGAAGACCCGAGGTTCGGAGGACCGGAAGACCGGGGGACCCGGAGGGCGGATGGCGGCACCGGGCCGTGGCCAACTGCATCCCGGCGGCGATTTGTCACGAGTGACACGTGTCTGTCGTGACACGCAATCCCCAGGGTTTGTCACGATCGGCGGGTCATCCGCGCCGGAGAGGACGGACGGCAGAGGGCACATGGCAGAGCCGGACGACGGACGGCGGATGGCGGACGGCTGACGGCTGACCCAAAAGGCGCCGGGGTGACCGTCGGGTTGCTTCGGCAACGGCCTCGAGCTCGCCGCCGCCTCGACCCCGGCGCGGCCGCCGAGCTGACCGGCGTCTGTCCGGGGGCTGGCCCAGGGCCTGTCCGGCGGCTTGCCGCCGGAGTTGCCCCTGGCCAAGCCGCCGGCGTGGCGCGCGGATGGCCCAAGCCAGGACGTCGAGCTGACCGCCGACGGGTCGCCCGGCTGACCGCCGGCTGTCCGCGGGGTTGACCTTCGCCGTGTCCGAGACGTTGCCGCCGGCGTGCCCCCCGCCTGTCCGACGGGTTGCCGCGGGGTTGGCCCGCCGCGTGCCGGTGGGCTGTCCGGGGAGATGCCGCTGGCTTGACCGTCGGGCTACCCCAGCACCCGCCTCGAGCTCGCCGCGACCGTGTCCCCGGCGTGGTCGCGGAGCTGACCGACGACTGTCCCGGGAGCTGACCTTTGCGATGTCCGATGGCTTGCCGGCAGCGTGCCTCCCGGCTGACCGGCGGGGTGGCGGCCGGCTGGTCCTCGGCTCGACCGGCGGCTGTCCGTGGGTTGGCCCTCAGCGTGCCGGAGGGCTGTCCGGCGACACGCCGCCGGGGAGACCTTACTGTGGCGCCGGCGCGAACCTCGACTTGGCCGCGCTCGGTTCCCCGGTGCCCGGACCTGATCAAGCGATCGTTCTGTCCCGGTCCGAAATGTCAGCGTTTCAGGTTTTCAGCTTGTCAGCTTTTCAGCTTGTCAGCCTTTGTCCGGCTCAGCCCCCGGTGGATAGTAGCGTACGAATACCACTTTAATGTAGTACCTTGACTTTACTACCTTAAAGGAGTTTTCTGCGGCATGGATTATCCGATCAACACTTCCGCGCAGCTCCGCGCCGTCCTCCGCGGATTGCGCAAGGCGCGCGGCTTGAGCCAGGCCGACACCGGTGCCCGCATCGGGGTGAACCAGAAGCGCGTGGCGCGGATCGAGTCGGCGCCCGGAGTGACGAGCTTCGACCAGATCGCCCGCCTGGTCTCAGCGCTCGGCGGACGGTTGGTCATTCAGGACGGCACCGGGCCGTCGGACGCGAAGCCCGACCGGACGAAGCAGAAGGGAGATTGGTAATGCCCACGCTCCGCGTCTGGCTGAACGGCGTGCATGCCGCGGACTGGAGCCAGAGCCGCGGGACGCACGAGCTCGGGTATGCGCCCGCTTGGGTCACCGCGCCGGCCGGCCGGGCGCTGTCACTTTCCCTTCCCTTCGTTCCCGGCAACGTGCCGCATCGTGGTGCCGCCGTCGCCAACTACTTCGACAACCTGCTACCCGACAGCGACCGAATCCGAACCCGGTTGCGGAACCGTTTTGGCAGGGAGTCCACCGGCGCCTTCGACCTCCTCGGCGCGATCGGCCGGGACTGCGTCGGCGCGATCCAGCTCCTGCCGCCGGACGTCGAGCCCGAAGGATGGGATCGGATCGACGCCGAACCGTTGAGCGACGAGCAAGCCGAACAGGCGATCAACGCGATGCTCGCGGGCGGGCGGACCCTCGGCCACGAAGAAGAGGAAGCGTTTCGCATCTCACTCGCCGGCGCCCAGGAGAAGATCGCGTTCCTGCGGCACGAGGGCCGGTGGTGCCGGCCGCGAGGCGCCACGCCGACCACGCACATCATCAAGCTGCCGCTCGGCCGCATCGGCGCCCTGCAGGTGGACATGAAAGACTCGGTCGAAAACGAGTGGCTCTGCCTGAAGCTCCTCGCCGCGTTCGGCCTGCCGGTGCCGACCGCTGAGATCGTCCGGTTCGGCGCGCGCCGCGCGCTGGCGGTGGAGCGTTTTGACCGGGCGTGGCAGGCAAAAAACCGGTGGATTGCCCGGCTGCCGCTGGAGGATTTCTGCCAGGCGCAGGGGCTGCCCAGCACCGCGAAATACGAATCCGACGGCGGGCCGGGAATGAAGGACATCATCCGGATTCTCGATGCGGGCAGCCGCGCCGAGGCGGACAAGCGGGTCTTCGTAAAGGCGCAGATTCTCTTCTGGCTGCTCGCGGCCACGGACGGTCATGCCAAGAATTTTTTGATCTTTCACGAGCGAGGCGGGACCCACCGGCTGACGCCCTTCTATGACGTGCTGTCGGCGTGGCCGATCATGGGCAGCGGAGCCAACCAGTTGGACCCGCACCAAGCGAAGCTCGCGATGGCCGTGCGGAGCCGAAATCCGCACTGGAAGCTGAAGGAAATCCGGCCGCGGCATTGGGATGCCGTGACGAGAATGGCCGGCCTGGGCGAAGCCGCTCCGTTGCTCCACGAGATCGCGACCACGGCGAGCGGCGCGCTGGAAGCGGTCGGACGCGAGTTGCCGCCGCGATTTCCCGCGGCCGTGCGCGACCGCATTTTCGAAGGACTGCTGCGATCGGTCGCGGCCTTGCGCGAGTGAGTTGGTTGGCTTTGACAGCATCGCCTTCTTTAAATCGTCGCCTCTCATCCCATGCCGACCAACCGCGACCACAAAGCCCATGAGGTTCGAATCTGGTAAAGCGCCGAGGATCGGTGCTTCGTCGCGCGAGTTGTCGGGATGCCTGGCGTGATGGCGAACGGATCCACTCGGCAGGCGGCAGCGCGCGAGATCGATTCGGCATTGAGACTTCTGTCAAGAGTACAGTCGTGACCCCGTCGACCACCGTACAGGAGATCGCGTCCGCGGGGTCCGTCCCCCTTTCGACGCGCCCCGCTGGTTTGACACGTGCCAAAGCCTGCCGCCGCCTCCCGAGGGGTTTGACATGTCACACCGTCGCCGAGGCTTTGACATGTCAATGGTACCCGCCACCCCAAGGCTTTGACACACACCTTTGACATCCGCTGAGGCTTGCCAAGTCGTGGCCCGACCGACTGCCGTCATTGGCACCCGTCTTCGCCCCGCCTTCGGCGCGGCAGTCTTCGCTCTCGCTTCGCCGCGAGCGAAGTTGGTGCCCAAGGGGGGACTCGAACCTGAACACATCGGAACAGCTAAGTCACTCAGTCTCAGCGGACTTAGTTGAGGGTTATTGTTTCAGAACGTGCAGCAAAGTGAATCGCTGCGCCGCCAAAAATGAGAGCACGTTCCTCGTTTCTGGCAACCTTGTGGCAACCCAATCTCTTGTTCTTGGCTAGGCCG
>DASZYH010000074.1:0-14858 GCA_035545515.1 Opitutaceae bacterium | reverse complement strand
GGCGTCCGCCGGGCCGAAGAGTCGAAACAGGTGCTCGCGACGCCCCGGCCAGTCGGTGTTGGTCAGGAAGATGTCGCGCGGCCCAGGGTACAACTGCTCGGAGAGCATCCGCCGCATGACACCGGGGCTGGGCTGGCTGGCGGCGTAAACCGACAGGATATGGACGCGGGGCTGGAGGACGCTGAGAAAGAAGCCGCTCGCCGCGTTGTCGTAGCCATGGTGGTCCTCCGCGAGCACATCGACCGGGCCGGTCACCCACGCCACGGCGGATTCCATGTCGGCGCAGGCGGGATCGCCCGGCTGGAGCATGCCAGTCATGTCCCCGCCGTTGAAGTAGCGGAACGCGCCGTAGGTGAGGCGGAACGCGAGGCTGCAATTGTTTTCGTCCGGCACGGCGCCGCCGGTAAAGCGGTTGCGCGTCTCCGTGCCGGTTCCCGTCCAAACCCAGCCGTTGGCGGCGAGGTTCCTGATTTCGACGGTTGGGAAGGCGCGCGGGTCGCGCCGGAGGACGAGCTGGTCGTTCCGCCCGGGGACGAAGCGCTCGATCACAAGCCCGCGGTGCTCGTGCTGCCAGGCGAGGAACCGGCGGTAGTTCCTGATCATGTCGGACTCCAGCGGCCGGGGAAAATCGTAACCCGGCCAGCCCCGGTCCAGCATCCGACGGATGGGCACCTCGTCTCCGACATCCGTGATCCCGGTGAGCCGGTACGAGCCCAATTTCGATTTCGGCGCCCCCGGCGTCAGTGACCCCATGTGATCGTCGTGGAAATGTGTCAGCATCGCATAATCCAGCGCCCCGCCAGGGCCGTCCGGATGCATGCGCCGAATGTACTGGACGATCCATTGACCGGGACGGAGCGATCGATCCGGCCGCGGCGGCGCGTCGTAGAACGGGGGACGGGTCTCAGAGCGATCGACGCTCGCCGCATCGAGGAGCAGGGTGGTTCCGTCGGGAAAGATGAAGAATGCGGCGTTACCCGTGCCCGTGTTGATCTGATGAATGTCCAGCTCGCCCCGAGTCCAGGCTGGCAGCGGTTGTCCGACGACGGGGAGCGCCGGGGCGCCCGCGGCGAACCCGACGCCGCACCCAACCAGCGCGAGGATTGCGAGACGAAGCAGGTTCACGTCAGCGAGGTTTCCAGCGCCCAGGCGGCCGGTTCAGTGCGATGGTACCGCGCCGGCCGCGGGGAAGTACCGCTCGAATTCGGAATCGATCTGAAACACGGTCACCCCGAGTTTCTGGAACTGCTCGATGTGCCGGCGCGCCTGGGGCAGGATGAGCGCTTCGAGTTCGGGGCGGCTCTTCCCGCTCATGGTACGGGGGTCGTAGTAGTGATAGCCGTTGATGCTCGGGATGACGGTGATGTCGTGGGCGATCGCCCACTCGACCATGGCCGGTGTGAGCTTGATGCCCTCCTCGAAGAGAAAACACCGGCTGCGCAGCTCCGGTCTTTGCGCGAGGAGTGCCTGCAAAGTCCCGAGGTTGTATCCGACCATCGCACGGCCGAGGAAATGCCGCTTCACGTCGTCGGCTCCGATGAGGTAGCAGCGGTCGACCATCGCGTATTTTTGCAGGATGGCGTCGACCTTCGCGGGAAACTCCGGGGAATGGGGGTTCTTCGAATCCAGCATCAGTCGCAGTCCGGCCGCATGGGCGTACCGGACGATATCCTCGAACCGCCAGATGCCTTGGCCGTCGAGCGAGGTGCGCAGCTGGCTCATTTCGGCCCACGTCGTCGCGCGGATCTGGCGCGGATCGCCGAAGTTCAGCTTCAGATTGGGGTCGTGCTGCATCACGAGCACGCCGTCCGCCGTTTCCCGGATGTCGCATTCCACGCCCCAATAGTGGCGCTCGACCGCGGCTTGGAACGCCGCGGGCGAGTTGTCCGGGAACCGGGTTTCTACGATCCCGCCGCGGTGCGCGATGAGCTGGTAGGAGCCGCGTTGTGCGCTGGCCAGCCGGGGGGCGCAGAGCAGCAGGAGACCGAGGAAACCGCATCGAAGCGGGAAATTCGTCTTCATGAGAGGAGGTGCGATGGTGGTGAATGGCCGGCGTGAGCTGGCGTCCCGGCTAAATATTCGGGTTTCGCCACATCCTCGGCTACCTGTTTGGCGGCGAAACCCCTCCTGTTTCGGCGCCCGGCCTACCGGGGCCGGTCGCGATGGCGCTGTGCGAAGAGCTTCAGTGCGACATTACCTCGTATGGCTGATCAAAGCATGCCTGGGCATGCACCGCTTCCTGCTACTACGCGGCCTGGCGAAAACGTCGCTTGAATGGTCGTTGGTGTTCTCCGCCTACAACCTCAAGCGCCTCTACTTCCTCAAAACCACTCTCCAGCCCGCCTGAAACCCTCTTGGCTGGAGGTGTCGGCCCGCCTGTCTCCACAAAAACAGCCCGCGTCATCTCCGCACCCAACCCGCCCACCGAAAAATCGCGGACCGCCCCCGCCACACCTCAAACTGCTCGGCTGAATCGCGCATCCCCCCGATTCGGAAGTCCGACAGGCTGCTAGGATCTGCGGAGCGTGATTGGCGGCACCCTTTTGCCCGTAACGGTGCAACGACCCGCAGTGAAACTCACGGAATGGGAAGAGGTGGATACGAATCAGCCGCAACGCCGGCTCCGCGGCCGTGAGGTGGTTTTGGGGTGCGGTGTCGACGTAACACCGTGCATGAAGCAGTCGGCGCGTTCTCTATGGGGCCCAGGCGTCGGATCTACCGTTTGAGCTCCCGGTTCGCGGGGAAGGACGTAAGTGAAGCTGACGCTGCTACCGGAACACGTCGCCCTCGGAGGTTGGATCCGAAGTGGTGGATCGGGACAAGAATCACAACGCCTCATATAGCAGGCAATAGATTGACTTTGGCTGGAGAATGCCTTTTATACCGGGCGTTGAAAAACGACGATGAATAGCCCAACCCAGGCTGGAGATCGCACGGTCTTGCGAACGCTCGTGGAGCGCGTGCGTCAGCAACGGCTTTCGCGCCTCTGGACCCAAGCAGAAGCGGCAAGACGCGCCGGTCTGTCCAGAAGCGCTTACCAGGATTTTGAAGCGGGCGTGGGCAACATCACGCTGCTGAATCTTTCCCGAGTTTTGGGGATCTTCAATCTGAGCGACCGGCTTGCCGAGCTCGTGCCGC
The DNA here is from genome assembly GCA_035545515.1 of Opitutaceae bacterium. GTDB lineage: Bacteria > Verrucomicrobiota > Verrucomicrobiia > Opitutales > Opitutaceae > ER46. The sequence goes on along the minus strand of DASZYH010000074.1, from coordinate 11,720 downwards.
CTCCGACGGCCCCGGTCACCCTGCCCGAGCTTCTCAAGAAGCCGCGGGTTCGCGGGCGAAAGAGCACTGCACAATGACCGAGGTGCCACAACTTTTCGTTCGGTGGTACGACGGTCGACTTGTCGGAACACTCGTCAACCCGAGTGCGACTTACTTCGCCTATTCCGAAGAATGGGTCCGAAGCGGATTCAGCCTGTCGCCGATCCGCGTCCCTTTCGATGTGAACGTCTACCGGCAAAGTTCGGAGGACTTCGACCGCCTCCCTGGCTTCCTTTCCGACTGCCTGCCGGATCAATGGGGCAGACAGATCATGGAGCGCGCCTTTGCCGAACTCGATTTAGCTCCGACCTCTCTCCGCAGGCTCGCGTGGGTGGCGCAGCGTGGAATCGGGGCACTGCAATTCGAGCCGGCAATACCGGAAGCTGGAACCATGGGGGAGGAGTGGAAGAAAGTCTCTTCGCTGCGGCTTGCTCGTGAGGCGCAGGCGGTACTGCGCCACGAACCGAAAGAGGCGTTCAAGCATCTGCGCATGAACGGATCGCCTGGCGGGGCCCTCCCGAAGGCCACCGTCGCCGTGCTGCCCGGAGGGGATATGCTGGTCGGAGGCGTGGTTGCCGGCGCACTTCGCGACCATCCTGGCGCCATACTTGGCATCCTGAAACTCGACCAGGCGGAGTCGCTCAGACGGAGCACAGACGGGCGATTCGAACACGCGTACATGCTGATGGCACGGGCCGCGGGCGTTCGTGCAGCAAACACCTGGGTCATGAGCGAACGAAACGGTGGGCGGGCGCGACACCACCTCTTCGTGGAACGCTTCGACGTCGATTCGGCGACCGGTCGGCGTCGGCATCTGGTCACGCTCGCCGGCCTCCTGGAAACCTATTCGCTGGATTATCGCAGGCTGCTGCTGACCACCCGGCAGCTCACTCAGGACCATGGCGAAGTCCTCGAGGCGGTCCGACGCATGATTTTCAATGTTCGATCGGTCATTGCGGACGACCACGGGAAAAATCACAGTTTCGTGCTCGATGAAATCGGCGGTCCACCCGGGAAGTGGACGCTTTCACCGGCGTATGATCTCACGCTCAACGCCGAGCCCTCTGGTGAGTACAACGGACTGAGCGCGGCCTCCTTTGGCAAGGCGCCGAATTTGTCTGCCCTCATTACAACGGCGCTCGATGCAGGCGTGCAGGTCAGCGAATTTGAACGGCTCGATAGTGAAGTTTCTGCCGCGGTCGGTCGGTGGAGCGAATTTGCCGAGCAAGCCCGTCTTAGCACTGCAGAAGCCAAGAACGTGCAGGACGTGCTCACATTGCGGGCGGACCTGCTACAATCCACGATGCCTAATCGGCAACGCGAGCGGCGCCGGCGTCGGCTCTGGGAGGCGTAGGAAGCAATTTCGTCGAGTGCGGGACCGGTATTGGCACCGCCAGTGACGCGGAGGACATTAGGGCGTGTTTTCAAAAGCGATGAGTGAGCCAGTCGAGCACTGCCGCGAGTTGGACGAAGCCGAGAAACGTCGCGGCGAGTTTGTCGTAGCGGGTGCTGATGCGCCGGCGGCGTTTGATCCGACAGAAGAAGTTTTCGACGCGATGGCGAAGGCGATAGTAGCCGCGGTGGAAGGCAACGAGGGTGCGACGTCTGCACTTCAGCGGGATGCAAACCCGGGTCCGCTGCCGGAACAGACGCGCACGAAACGAATCCGCATCGAAGGCTTTGTCGGCGACGACACGGTGCCCGCGCAGGCACGGCAACAACGGATCCACCGCATACAAGTCATGCCGCTGACCAGCTGCGAGTCCCAGCGCCACGGCGCGTCCGTGGCTGTCCACAAGCCGCGCGTTCGGATGCGGCCGCTGGGTCATTCCAAAAATGGATTTTGAACTGCCCGATATCAAACGGGGCTCGTGTTCCATCACGAGCGGTGACGATGACGCGCTTGTTGCGCCCCATCGCGAATCCCAGCTCAATGCCGCAATTGAAGCGCAGCCCCGTGATATCGACCAAAGCTAAGGTGCAGTCGCTGAGGTGTCGGAAAATTTCTTGATTCATCCATGGGTCGCTCGTGGCCACGGCGCCCATCTCGAACTTTTCGAATCCAAGCTCGGTGACCACCGGATCGACTACGTTCCGGAAGTATCCTTCTACCGCGGCGAATTCCACGTGGTCGGGAGTTAGCAATCGAACGAAAAATGCGCGTGGGGAGCGGATGACTCGAAGAATCTCGACTACCTGTTGCGCCACGGTCGCGGCGTTTCCCGCCCAGCTCGCTGGCGCTGGCAGGCAGCGACTTGAAACAGTCGGCCACGGTTTTCGCCGGAGAATACACCCGTACCGTAATTGCGCTTGCTCCACGAACGGCGTTGCAGATAACGGCGCACGGTTTCGCCGATGGTTCCCACGCTTCCACGGAAATCGTTTTTCGCACCCCCGCTTGTGTTTCTACTGATCGTCCCCGGGATGCTCCTGGGCGCTGGCGACCAGCAGGCCCCACGCAATTTCTTGGCGGAAATCTCCGCTGCGCGCGTCGCGTGGACCACAAGCTCGGCCCGCATTCACGAGCTACTGGCGACGATTCGGCAGCACGCCAACGTCGTGCTTGCCCTGACCGGTCAGATCGAGAAGCAGAACCGCGTCGTGGCAAACTTGCGCTTCGAAATGAAGCAGGCCCTCGAGGACATGCGGAACGGCGAATTCTGCACCGGCTGCGGCAAGACGCGCCGCCAGATCGAGGCCGAAGGCGATCATTTTCCCCATCCGGGCCAGAGCATCCGGCCGGCGACTCCCGAAGAGCTCGCCAAATGCCGCCGGGACTACGAAGCGAAAATTGCCCAAGCACAGGACCGGCTCAACCAGCTCGAACAGCAAAAGAAAGACGAAACCCAGCGCGCGAGTGACGCCTATTTCAAATTTCAGCAGCTCGACGACGTCTATCATCAGCAACAGCTCGACGAAAAGGACGCCCGGCTTGCGGAGTGGAGCGCCGACTTCGGCCGGTTCAAGCAGCAAATCGACGAACTCCGCAGAAAGGTTGTCGCAGAGCAGACGTTGCGCGACCATGCCGCCTCGCCGGACGAGCGCGCGGCCTGCCAAACCCGGCTCGACGTGCACCAACAGCTCCTCGCCTCCACCAGCGAAAGGATTCGCGCCGCGACCGCGCGCAGCCAGCAGGATGAACGCGAGTTCTTTGCGGCCGCCAACGCCGACATGGACCGGCTGGGCAGCGCCGCGTCCGAGATTCACCAGATATTCGGCATTCCCGACGGGTGGTATATCGACAAGCTGGTTCGCTCGTCGTCCCCGCTCGCGTACACCGTCTACCTGGTTCCCGGCGTGGATTACTCGGGCCAAACGGACGCCGCCATGAGCTCCGCCCAGGACCTGCTTGGCGGCCCTGGCGCGCCGGCCGCCGGCAAATCCGCGCCCGACACGCGCTCGGCGAGCGAACTGCTCGAAGGCAAATGAGCGCGGGTTTGGCCTGCTCGTCCTTTATGTTTCCCATGTCCCTCCTCCGCATTCGGCACACGACGATTGCGGCCATCGTGGCCGCCACGCTCGGCGCCGGCGCGGTCGGATTCGCCGCCAGTGCCGGCCCCGCTCCGACCGCCGCCGCGACCGAATCAGCGGCGGCCGAGCCCGCCCACGAAGGTGATATGGTTTTGGGTCCGAGCGCCGATTTCGAACCGGCGTTGAAACGCGGTCAGGCGCTGCTGGACAAGGGCGACCCGGCGGCGGCGCTCGTCGAATTCAAAAAGGCGATCCAGGCCGGCGACTCGGAGTACCAGGGATACCTTTATGCCGCGATCGCATCGTACCGCCTCGGCGATCTCAAAGCCGCGCAGGAGGACGGACAGAAAGCCTTGTTCTTCGTCGGCCAGGACGACTCGCCTGACGCGAAAAAGGCGCGCGAAGTCGTCGCGCTGATCGAGAAGAAGGGCACCTTTGCGCAGAAACGCGCCGAGGGGGATGCCGCTTTCGGCGACGGCCTGATGGCCAAGGCCGCGCAGTGTTATGCCGACGCGTTCGCCGCCGATCCGACTGCCAGCGACGTCGGGCTGAAGGCGGCGGCGCTGTTGGCCGATCGTTTCAGCCGACTGCTCGATGCGGCAATCATCTGGGAAACCATCGTGCATCAAGGCGGCAATGGCGCGTCGACGGCCACCGAGGAGCTCGGCCGCCACGACAAGGGACTGAAGGACCTTCTCACGACCGCGCTGGCCCGCCGGGCCGATTGGCGCAATCGGCACGACGTGAACGAGCCGCTGCGGTATGCGCAGGCCTTCCCCGACAATCTCGATCTGCAGGTCGTCCTGGCCGAAATCTACGCCGGCAAGGATGACGAGGCGCAGACGATCGCGCATCTGAAGCGCGCCAGCCAACTTGGTCTCGAGTACGCGGAGTTTTCGCGTCACGGCGCCTTCCGCCGCTTCCTGGCCAATCCAGAAGGCAAGATGGCGAATTTCATCCGGGATGCGTTTGGGCCCGATGCTTTGGCGGCCGAGTTGAAGCAAGCGCAGGTCTGGCAGAAACACCAACGCTGGACCGTTCCCGAGCTCGGTCTCGAGCTGAGCCCGATTCCGGCGGGGACCTTCGTCATGGGCAGCCCGGAAACCGAGGCGGGTCGCTACAAGACCGAAGGACCGCAAACGACCGTGACGATCAGCCGGCCGTTCTGGCTTGGCCGCACGGAAGTGACGCAGGGGCAATGGCAGCAAATCATGGGAAATGACGTCCGGTCGCAGCGCGATAAAGCGATCGCCGCCGGCATCGGATCCGAACTGCCCACGCCCGGCGTCGGCGCCGAGTATCCCATTTATTATGTCTCGTGGAGCGAAGCGATGGGGTTCTGCCGCAAGCTAACGCAGCGGGAAGCCGCGGCGGGCCGGCTGCCTGACGGCTACGCTTACACGTTGCCCACGGAAGCGCAGTGGGAGTATGCCTGCCGCGCCGGGACGACAGGCCCGATTTACACGGGGAGCATGACCATCCGCGGCAAGAACAACGTACCCGAGCTCGATGCGATCGCTTGGTATGCTGGTAATTGCGGGGTCGATTACGACGACGGCGTCGACCCAAGTCAGATCGGCATTGCGGCGGAACGCCAGTATAACTTCGCCAAGGCCGGCACTCATCCGGTCGGCCAAAAACGTCCGAACGCGTGGGGGCTGTATGACATGCTCGGAAACGTGATGGAGTGGTGCGCCGACTGGCATGGCGCTTATCCCGGTGGAGCCACCACGGATCCGACGGGACCGCTGGCCGGCACCGAGCGTGTTCTCCGCGGTGCTTCCCTGAGTGGCGGAGCAGCGAGCGTGCGCTGTGCGAACCGGTCGAAGTCCGCGCCAGAGGAGCGCTCTTTCAACCTGGGATTCCGTGTCGCGCTCGCGCCGACGCAGTAACGACTTCTTTGACTTTTCCGCGGCGTCATCGCTGCCGGACGACCCGGATGGCCTCCACCCTCTGCTGCATTCACGCAACCAACGCCCCCCACTGTACCCTTTGGCTGCACTTTAAGCAGGCCACTTAGGGCGCTACTGGCTCGCTAAATTTAGGCGGCCGACGCGGACGGCCCGGAGCCCCCGGTTTGGGGCGGTTCCTGCGTGAGCAAGTCGCGTGGTTTCGGTCAGCGGAGAGCGCAGCATTCCGGGCAAAATCTCGACCGGATGCAGTGGGTTTTGCTGGATCCATCTCAGCGCCGGTTGGCGTCTTCCTCAACGCAGCCGCCCTGCCGAAATCGCGGGAAGATTGTCGGCCAAGCGGATCCATCAGGATCTCGCGCCTGACGTCCGCACGCAGAATCTCTACGGCAGAGACGTGTTTCACGTGCTCGCTGGCGATCGCCGGCAACCCGACCGAGCCAATCGTTCTCTGGGGAAGGCGGACGATGAAGGATGGATGGCGAGGTGACGCTTCACCTCGACACCAGTCTTCCGTCAGGAGCGAGCCGGATCCGGGTTCCCTCCTCAAGTTGGCGCCCATCGACCACGCAAGCGCGACTGAGCGTCGCAGCGCGCAATCGTCCATTCTCGTAAAGCTCGATGCCGGTTCGGAAGACGCTGGCGCGACATGGGATTCCGTCGACGACCACATCGTTGGCCGGAAAGTACTGCTTGAGCGCCCCACTCGGATAGAACGCGGTCTGCACACCCTCTGATCCGCCGATGCCTCCGCGGCAAACATGCCCCTGGATTTCGATGTTGTGCGGAAAGGCACAGATCGTGACGGCGCCGTTGCGATCCTGGACCACCCAGGAACCAGCCGGAATCACGAACCGCTCGAATGCTATGGCCTTCGAATTCGTGAAGCCGGCGGGGGCGCCACTCGAGAACAAATGAATCCAGCCCTTCCGGCAGGGGCGCCCGCCGATCGTCAGGTCACGATCGATGTAGCCGATAACGACACCGGCTGCCGTTGTTCTCGCGCGGGAGAACGGAACACCGGAGATCGTGACATTGTAGTCCCACGTTTGGCAGTGGGCGGTGCAGGTTAATCCCCCGAGAGCGCCGATTGCACTCAACACCACCAAACCTCTGAAGCTGGTTTTCATGGCGGTCACGACAGGGTACCCAAATCCAGGCAAGGTCGCGTAATTGAAAAAACCGATGCTCACATCGACGGATTTGATGCCGCGGCACTGCCACCTTCATCAGGCTTCCGCCCGCGATTCGTCACTTGGGCCGACACCAGAACACGCCAATGGCGAGGGTGGCGTCCGCAAGCGGACCGCCTACATCGCGGACCGGGAACGCCGAGATGCTGACGCGCTGAGATCCTGAAATCGATCATGCCGGGCACACTGGAACGCGATGTCCTCATCGCGTTGGGCGAGCCAGCCCGATGAGGACATCGGGCTCCACCTGACAATGCCTCGACCGCGTTTCGGCAGTTGCCGACACACCCGATCGATTGATCCACCGGTCGATGACTCGACCGCTCGATGGGGCACCGTCCGGTTGGACGCCGGGTTGGACGCAGAGTTATACGCGCACCTAGACGCGGGGTTGTACGCGCAGTTAGACGTTGGGTTAGACGCCGGGTTGTACGCCGACTTATACGCCGACCTAGACGGCGGTGGACGGACGATCGAGGTTGGACACCAGAGAGCGGCGGCAGATGACAGATGGCGGACGGCACATGGCGGACTGACAGCAGAGGACTGACGGCAGACGGCGGTGGACGGACGACCGAGGGCTGAGGGGTGACGCGGGGATTCGGTCGAACGGAGAAGGAATCGCGCGGTGAGGGCACCGCGCCCACAGTGGACAGGCCAGACGGACACAAGGTGGAGCTGCGGACGGTCTCGGCGCAGCGGCTTCCGGTCCGCCGCGGGAGGCGGTGACGAAGTCAGGAACGGGGTCTCATGGCAGGGTACGCGGAGCGGGATTCAGGCAGCCTGATGTGGACATCAGGCTCCACCAAGTCATCCCGGGGTCGAGGGGCGAAGCGTCGGGAAAACCGAGCATTCTGACGTGCAGACGCCCTCGCCGAGGTTGAGGGTCGGGCGTACGAATACCCGCACCGCGATCGAGGGTCCGAACGTGCAGATACCCTCACCTGCGTGGAGGGTCCGGGCGCGCGGAGACCCTCGCCACGGTCGAGCGTTTTGGAGCGCAGATACCCTCGCCGAAGTCGAGGACTTTGGCGTGCCGATACCCGTCCGCCAGCGGAGGGTCAGGGCTACGGCAGAGGCTCGCTCAATTGAAGGGCAGAGCCGACCGGAGCCCCTCCGGAACGCGAGGGTGCCGCGCGCCAGAATACCCTCCCGGACGTCGAGGGTTCTGGCGACCAGGAAGGCTCCCGCGATGGGAGGGTCCGGGCATCGGATTCCCACCCGCCGCGGCAGGGGTTGACGCTCTCTCGGAAACGGCATGCCCAGATGCAGGAAAGGCGCTGCGGAGATCGCGGTGTTTGGCTTAGCCGGATGAGGACATGACGCTAAGCCACCGAAGGTACGCTTTAATTGCCGAATCCCGCGGGTTTTAATGTCCGAATGGTGATTCGGACGTTATTCCGGTCATTCGGCAATTATCATAAGCCGCTGGTGTCACGATTTATATTTGGGATTCGGCAATTAAAACCGAGGATTCGGCCATTAAACCGGGCGTTATTTTGGAAGGGCCGTTTTCCCTGTTTTGGCGGTGGGAAGTGGCTCGTCCTGCCCCGGGAGATGCCGAGGCTCCGGAGCGCGGCTGGAATCGTCTCCCCCCTGCCCTCCCAGCTCAATTCGGAGTCGTCGGAGTGACGGTTGGCCGACCCGATTTCTCCGCATCGCGTCACGTGTCAAAGCCTCGTCGGACCCGCGTCACGCGACGGGGTGGAGTCATGGCTCGGCGACGTGGACTCCCTGCCTCCGGCGACGTGTCATGACGCCACGGGCGGTCAACCCGCCGGGAGACGAATTGACGGGCCCGGGCAACCGGCACCCGCCAACCCAACCCTTCGTGGCCGCGCGCCTAGCGAGTCAACGAATACGTGATATAACCGCCCCGGCCGTCGCCGACGAAATCCGTGCTGCTGCCGGGCTGGAGATACTGCTTGTTGAACGCGTTCTTCAGCGTGCAGTTGATGCTTTGCTCGACCTTCGAGCCCGCGGTCTTCCAGCGATAGCTCACGCCGAAGGTCCAGATCGAATACGGCAGCGTGCGCAGGTTCATCTGGCCGTTGTTGTGGTCGTTGACGCCCGTCGCCGGATCGAAGATGCCGCCGGTCGACGGCGATTGCTGCGGCGTGTTGCCCTGATACCGCACCGACGTGAGCAATTTCAGCCCGCGCACCTGCGGCACCGCATAGGTTAGGGACGCCGCGAGGCTGTCGTACGGTGCGGCGCGCGGACGATGACCGTTGGCCAGGACGTTGATGCCCTGGTTCTCCACCCGCGCATCCAGATAGCTGAAGCTCAGGTAGCCGTGCCACGCGCCGCGATTGTACTCGCCGTCGAACTCGAAGCCTTGCGCCGCCTGATCGCCTTCGTTCACCGACACCGTCGGGCTCGCCGGATCCGTGGGATCGGACAGCTCCTTCACGCCGACATTCTTCTGCCGGGTCCGAAACACATCGGCCGTGAACACCAGGGTGTGGTCGAGGTAGTTCATCTTGAAGCCGGTCTCGCCGCCGAGCGCCTTTTCCGAAGCGGGACTGAGCGTCTTGATCTGCTGCTCCTGCGCGAACGAATTGCCCTTCAGCGTCACGGTCAGCGGCACGCTCGTGCCAAAGGGCAGGAACGACTGGGACGCGCCCGCGTACCACGACAGCGAAGGCGTCAATTCGATGCTGACGCCGAGACTCGCGCCGTCGTTGTTGCTGTGGATCTTGCTCTGGCGGCCGCTGCCCGGCGCCGCGCCGGGGTACGACACCGCGGACAAGTTCGGCTGGTTGGGGTTCGTCTGGTAGCCCATGACGCGGTCGTGGCGATAACCGCCGGTGAGAGCGAGACGCCCGTCGAAAAACACCGAGCGCTGCGCGAAGTTGAAACCGCGGCTCTCGACGGAGTTGTTCAGCGTCGTGGCCACCCTCCAGTGGTTCGCATCCCGCGGAATGTACGGCGCCGTCACGCCCCCGTACGGGTTGAACGCCCAACTAAACGGCGTGTACGTGCCGGGAATCGCCGTGCCCGTGTAATTGCGCCGGTTGTTGAGATAGTCGTCGAACGTGAACAGGGTCTGGTTATCGACCTTGCCCGTGCGGTAGTGCGCGAGCAGATCGCCCGAGACGCTCCAGCCCGTGCCCATGATGGTGGACCACGTGGGGTTCGCCGTCGCCTTGGGATTCGGGTTGTTCGTGCCGGACAGGGCCGAGCCACTCGCGATCAGGCCGACGCTGGGAAAGAAGATGCCGGAGCTGCCGAGCGTATTATACGTTTCGACCGGGACGACGTAGTGATTGTAGCTGGTCTGGAACGAGAGCCAGTCGGTGATCCGTTGCTGGAAGGTGCCGACCCAGCTGGTGGATTCGCGCGAAACGTAGTCGCCCGTGGCGCCATACGGCTGGTAGCGCAGCGGCCACGCAAACCCATCGTAGTACAGCTGCCCGGTTTTTCCCGTGCTGGGGTTGTTCGCAAAGTGCCCGAGGTAAGGCAGCCCCCAGTCGGCGCCGAAGGGCAGCCAGAACTTTTGCCACGTCCCCTCGATCGTCACCGATGTCCGGTCATTCGGACGATAGGTGATCCCCGCCTCCGCCGCCTTTTCCTGGCGCCGGGCGGTCGGCACGTCGAAGTTGCGGTGCATGTAGGCGGCGTCGACGTTGTAGAAGAACTTCGGCTTGCTCTTCGTCGCCGGCACCAGTGGGCCGGTCGAATGCACCACGACGTTGGTCAAGTCGTAGCTGCCGTAGCTCAGGCTCATCGACTGCTGCGGCCGGGCGCGTGGCAACCGAGTCGTGATCAGCAGCGCCCCGCCCGGACTCCCCTGCCCGTAGATCGAGCCCGAGGTGCCCTTGATCAGCTCCACGCGCTCGACGAACGACGAGACGATGGGGCTGGTCTGGAAATGGCCGTTGTAGAGGACATTATTGGACGGGCTGTAGCCACGCGCGGTGAACGTGAAGCTATCAGTGTTGCCGGTGATCGCGCTCATGTAGGACAGATCGTCCGTCAGATTGAAAACCGAAAAGTCCTGCAGGAATTCGGAGGTCAGACTGTTGATCGAATACGGCAGGTTCTTCACTTCCACGTTCATGCGGGAGCCGCTCACCGTGTCGCCGACGGTGTAGCTGCCGTCGGCGGAATCGGCGCGGACGCTGAATTCCGGCAGCGTGAGAATTTCGTTGGACTTGCGCGAGCTGCTCGCGTCCGGCGTCTGGGCGGATAGTCCGCCGCAGAGGGTAATCATGGCGGCCCAGGTGGCGGCACGCAGGAGGGATCGGTTTGCTAATATCATAGGGTCAAATCTGGAACGAACCGACGACCCGCGGCGCGGGCAGTCGGAGGATGAAGCGCGACATCGTGCCGGGCGCGCACCGGATCAATGATGCACGATCAGTTCGTCGAGCAGCATGTAGGTGCCGCTGCTCTTCACCGCCTTGAAGGTGTGCGAGCCCGACGTGAGGCCACTCGCGCTGTACACCACCTGCTGGACGAGCCGGCTGCTGCTCGTGCAGCTCACCGTCTGCTGCAACACGCCGTCGAGGTAGATCGCGACATTGCCCTCGTCGGTGTTCGTCTCCGTGACGTAGTCGATGCCGGTGCCGGTGAACGTGTACGACACGGAGTTCCCGTTGGTCTTCGCGTAATGCACGTCATCCGAGTAATCGCCGAGCCCGCGGCCCGAGCTGTCCGTCCACGTTCCGGTGTACGTGACGCCGGTGGCATTGTCGTTCACCGGTGTCGGCGCGGCCGTGAAAACGGCGCTGATGGTGTGATTCGCCTGCACGTTGCTGAAGGTGTAGCTGCCCACCGCGCCGACGTTCGTGCCATCGACGGTCACGGCAGTGAGGGAGTAGCCCGCATTCGCCGCGAGGGTGAACGCCTGGCTGGCTCCCTGGTTGACGGTGACGGCGCCCGTCGGGCTGATCGCGCCGCCGGAACCCGCGCTCGCCGTGATGGTGTAGGTGGCGGCGGACGAATGGTGGACGATCAACTCGTCGACCACCATGTAGGTGCCGCTGCTCTTCACCGCCTTGAAGGTGTGCGATCCCGACGTGAGGCCACTCGCGCTATACACCACCTGCTGGACGAGCCGGCTGCTGCTCGTGCAGCTCACCGTCTGCTGCAACACGCCGTC
>DASZYH010000073.1:0-3698 GCA_035545515.1 Opitutaceae bacterium | reverse complement strand
GTTGACTCGGCCCGCGGGCGCTGGGACGGTGGCGACCACCCCTGTTCCCCGCATGCGTGACGTCCTGCTTGTTCGTGCCTGCCTGTGCCTGATCGTGGCCGGGCTCAGCGCAAATCCCGCGCTGGCGGCCTCGAGACCGTTGCCGCGGGTGACCGTGATCTCCCCTGCGGGCGAGGTGACACTGGCCGCGCCCGGCGCGATCTCGCTTCGGATCGGCGACAAGGCGGGCGACTGGACCCTGATGGCGGTGATCAATCAGCCGGCCGGCGAATCCGCCGCGGTGTTCGAGGATTTCACGGACCCGGGCGGGCGTATCGTCGTTGCGGGTACCGCAGGCCTCGTGGTGGACCTCCCAAAATCGCTGGCGCCGAGCGCAGCCGAGGCGAGGCACCTTTATCGCGGACACACGCTTGCCGAGGTGTTGAACAGCGATGACGACCTGCTCGGAGGCGAGATTCTCGCGCAGCCGGGCGATCCGAGCTATGCGGAGGTGGCGGCGTGCTTCCCGCCGATTTCGCGCATGGGTACCTACACGTTTGTTGGCACGCGCAAGAACTACGACAAGGTGCCGTTCGACTACGGCGGGCATTCGTCGACGTTCGACCCCGCCGTGTACGTGCCGGCGATCCGCGGGATTCGTGACCGGCAGGCGGTGGAGGACGGATTGGTGGGCGGCTGGCTGCCGGTGGTGCGGTTCGTTTATCCGGAACCCGACGGAGCATGGACCGAGCTGCTCGCGTACGCCCCGTTCCGGATGGTGAACGGAAACCGCTGGGCCCAGCCCGTGTGGTATCGTGTCGCGCGCGTCGAACACGGGCGGCTGGCATGGGTGCGCTACATCGACACGTATCCGCCGTTTCCCCCGCGGACGGAGCAGCCGCCGGCGCCGTTCTACCAGGACCTGCTGGCCATGAAGGCGGGATGGGAGCATTCCCTTGCTGGCGGGATGCAGGTTTCGGTGCCCGAGCCGCGCGTGGCGGACATGGCTCGGCACTCGCTCGTTCGCGCGATGATCACGCGGATGGGCGTCGAGCCGAAGTATGGCGTGGCCAACCGGAACTACGGCGCGACCGAGCACGATGGGTTTCCCGATACGTTCAACACCGACACCGGCACGCTCTGCGACTGGGGGCTGCTCGACCTGGCCGGCAAGTACATCGACAACTACTTCGGCAAGTTCGTCCGCGACGACGGCTCGATCCTCTATCGCGGGCCGGAAATCGGCCAGTATGGCCGCATGCTCACCGTCGTCGCCCAGTTCGTGAACGACGGCGGCGATCCGCGTGTCGTGCTCCGACAACGCGCGCGAATTGACGGCGTCACCCGGCTCCTGCTCGCGCTGCGGCGGAAAGCGCAAACGCTCCCGGTCAACGATCCGGCCTACGGCATGATCTCCGGGTGGAGCGAGGCCGATTCGTCGATCGACCCGGATCCGCCCCGCTACATGCAGCCTTACTTTGGCAACAGCGCCGAGGCGGCGCGCGGGTTTCACGATCTCGGACGCGTGTGGCAGCGACTCGGACGGGAGCGCCACGATGCCGGATTGGCGGAGTGGGGGGCCGAACTCGTGCGCGAGGCAGGGGCGTTGAAAAAGGACCTCCAGCAATCGATCGTGCGCTCGTTGATCACGACCACGCAGCCGGTCTGCCTGCCGGCGATCGCCGGCGCGAAGGTGCCGTTCCACATCGCGGTGGCGCAGGATCCCATGGATCCGCTGCATCGCAGCTACCGTTCGTACATGGAAATGCAGTTTTCCGGCCTGCTGACGCGCGAGGAGGTCGGGACGATCATCCGGTACCGCGCCGCGCATCGCGATTCGATCCTGGGGCTGCCGACCGCCTATGGTTACAACACCCACGAGGTGGCGGGCTTCCTGACCTATGGGCAGGCGTACGGCCTGTTGCAGCATGACTTCGTGCGCGAGTATCTGTTGACGCTCTACAGCCTGATGGCGCACCAATACACCCGTGGAACCTGGACGGCGCCGGAGACACGGCGCCTGGACGCCGATGCCTGGGCCGCGCCGTATTGCGTGCCGGCTCAACTCACCGTACCGATGCTCACCCGGTGGATGCTGGCGTTCGAGGACCCGAACTCCGCGACCCTCTGGCTGGCCAAGGCGACGCCGCGTGACTGGCTGGCGGACGGCAAGGTGATTTCCGCGCGCGACGTGCCGACGCGCTGGGGTCGGATGGGATTCACGATTACCTCGCACCTCGCCGCTCAGCGGATCGAGGTCGAGATCGACCTGCCGACCACCCCATTCGCCGGAGCGCTGAAAATCCGGTTGCGCGTCCCAGGTGGGCACCGGCTCTCCGGCGTGACGGTGAATGGGACGCCCACCTCGAGTTTCAACGCGGCCGACGAAGTCATCTCCCTTCCCGGCGGCTTAACAGGCCGCCTGACACTCGCGGCAATGTACGACCAGGAGGGAAGGTGAGTCCGAAGCCGATAGAGCTGCGCCTGCCCCGCGGGCCAAGCCGCGGCTGATTGCGGGTCGCAGCCATCGGTACACGGGCGTCCCATTGCCGGGACTCCGTTTTGCGGAAATGGCATGGGACCTTCAACGACGCTGGCCGCGGGATTAACATTAGTGCCGGCCGCTGAGAAAAATAGGGAAAGGCGGGCGCCACTGGCGCGCCGCCTGCAACGGCGCGCGCCCGTTCCGCCCCACCCACATGCTCACCGACGTCCGTTTTGTTCTGCGCCAGTTGGCGAAGTCGCCCGGATTTACCGCGATCGCCATTCTCACCCTCGCCCTGTGCATCGGCGCGAACAGCGCGATTTTCTCCGCGGTGCGGGCCATCCTGCTGAAACCGTACCCGTGGCCCGAGTCGGAGCGGCTGGTTTACTGCTACAACACGTATCCGCGGATGGGGCTCGAGAACGCCGGCGTATCGATCCCGGACTATCTCGACCGTCGTGCCGGTGTCGCGGGCTTCGCCGACTCGGCGCTCTATCACCCGTCGGATTTCAACCTTGCCAGTCCCGGTGCGATGCCCGATCGCGTGGTCGGGTTCGCGGTGACGCCGTCGCTCTTCTCGACGCTCGAGTCGACGGCGACGCACGGCCGCGTCTTCACCGATGCCGATGCGCAACCCGGTCAAGATCACGTGGTGGTTCTGAGCTACGCAGCCTGGCAGCAGCGGTTTGGCGGCGATCCCGGGATCGTGGGGCGGAACATCCGGCTGGATGCGGAACCCTATACCGTGATCGGCGTGATGCCGCGGGGTTTCTACTTTCCCACGCCGCGCGTCCAGGTCTGGGTGCCGTTCACCTTCACGCCGGCGCAGCGAAGCGATCAGGAGCGCGGCGTCGAATTCTCGCGGATGATTGCGCGGTTGAAACCCGGCGCCACGGCGGCGTCGGTGCAGCGCGATCTGGATCTGATTCAGGCGCGGAACGCGGAGCGGTTGCCGGCGCAGCGCGATTTTTGGCGCAGCGCGGGATTTGGCGGACGGGTGGCTGGTTTTCTTCAACTCAACGTCCGCAGCATCGGGGCGATGCTGTGGCTGATCCAGGCAGGCGTGACGATCGCGCTGCTGATCGGCTGTGCGAACGTCGCGAGCCTGCTGCTGGCGCGGGCGATGGCCCGCGAACAGGAGCTGGCGCTGCGCTCGGCCCTCGGCGCCGACCGCGGAAAGCTGATTCGTCTGCTGCTGACCGAAAGCGTCGTGCTGTTTGTCGCGGGCGGCACG
>DASZYH010000072.1:0-34075 GCA_035545515.1 Opitutaceae bacterium | reverse complement strand
GCGTACCCGGCCAGGCGTGACACGTGATACACCGTGCTCACGGTCTGCGGATCGGCGGCGATTTCGCCGGTGCGCCCGGAGCGAACCGGCATCAACGTGCACGCCAACGGCCCACACATTCCCGCACAGTGCAGGCTTGTCACCAGCCCCGCGAGGAAGGCCGCCGTCGGAGAATTGATTCCAGCCATTTCCATGCGGGCCTCCTTCAGCCGCGCTCGGTTGCGAGCGGCACTTCCTGCACCGGTTGATCGGCGGTCACGATGAACCAGGCCACCCACCCCGCGAGTTGCAGACCGCAGGCGACGACCACCCAGACCCAGAAACTGCGGGCGGCGCGACGGCCAGACGGAAGGCTGCTCGCGGAGTCGCTCATGGATGGTCCTCGCGGAGGAGCGCCGCCTCGGGCCCCAGGAACTCGACGTCACGCTCAACGTGAAACGTCCGGGCGACATCCTCGACCCGGACCTCGAACTGGAACGGTCCCTGGTAGCCCTGCCGCGGCTCCTGGACGATGAGCGGCTGAACGGTCTCGCCGAGCGACGGAAGCGTGACCGGCGAATCGAATCCAACCTGCTGCATGCCGGCTGGCGCATGTCCGAGGCGGAGCCGGAACTGCATCGGCGTGTTCCGTTTGTTCACAATCCGGACAAGAAACTGATTCCGGACTGAAACCGGATCCACGATGTACGGCGCGCCGGTCATGCGCAGCACGCTCACGCTCGCCGGCTTCACGGTCGAGATCGCCCACGTTGCCACCGAGGCGCCGGCCAGCAGCAGCACGAAATAGAGCACGGTGCGCGGGCGAATCCACCGCGTCCGGGCTCCCGCAAATCCGGCCTTCGAGTCGTAGCGGATCAGACCCTGCGGCCGGCCCAGCCGTGCCATCACATCATCGCACGCGTCGATGCAGGCGGTGCAGCCGATGCACTCCATCTGCAGTCCCTGTCGAATGTCGATGCCGGTTGGGCAGACTGCGACGCAGCGGGCGCAGTCGACGCAATCGCCTTTCGCGGTGCCGACCCGACCACGGGGTTCGCCCCGGTTGGCCGCGTACCCGATGACGAGCGAGTCGTCGTCGATGAGCGCCGACTGCACGCGTCCATACGGACAAATCACGATGCAGAGCTGCTCGCGGAACCAGGCGAAGTTGAAGTAGAGGACGCCGGTCGCGACCATCGCGAAGGCAAATGCGCCCCAATGCTCGCCCGGGGCGGCACGGACCATCGACCAGACCTGCGGCAACGAGACGAAATAGGCGAGGAACAGGTGGGTGATGACCGCCGCGACGGCGACATAGAGCGCGTGCTTGGCGAGGCGTCGGCCAAGCTTGCCGACCGACATCGGCGCCGCGTGGAGCTTGCGCCGCTGGAGGGCGTCGCCATCGATCCAGCGCTCGATCCGCCGGAAGACATGGTCGAGAAACACCGTCTGCGGACAGGCCCAGCCGCACCAGATCCGGCCAAACAACGCGGTGACGAAGAAAAGCGAAAAGCCCACCCCGGTGATCAGGAAGAACAGCAGCCACATGTCCTGCGCCGACAGCGTCAGCCCGAGGAGGTGGAACCGCCGCTCCGCCACGTCCAGGAACACGGCGGGATAACCATTCACCTTGATCCAGGGAAGCGAAAGATACACCGCAATCAGGACGAAGGCGGAAGCCCGACGCCAGCGGGCGAAACGTCCGCGCGCATCGGCGGGGAAAAGAAAAGGGCGGGAACCGTCCGAACGAATCGTCGTGACGGTTTCGCGGGAAGGGCGCTCAAGGCTGCTCGTGGGCATCAGCTTCGTTCTGGTTGATCGTGGAGCTACGGGCCCGCCGCCGCCGGGTTCGGAAAATTACCCGGCGAGACCAGGACGGGGTCGGCTTCCTGGTGCTTGCTCAGGACGTACGCGACCACCTCGCCGACCTTGCGGGCGCCGAGGACCGGGCCCCAGGTTGGCATGCCCTTGGGGGGCACGCCATTCGTCACGGTGGCGATGACTTCCATCGGCTTCCCGCCGTGGATCCAGTAATGGTCGGTCAGGTCCGGGCCGATCGCCGCGGGATTCTCACTCTTACCGCGCAGGCTCGGCAGGTGGCAGGCGACACAGTTGGAGTTGAACGTCTGCTCGCCGGCGGCGACGATGGCCGGAGTGCGGCTCATCTTCCACAAGGTGGCGTCATCGAGCGTGGTCGCGCTGGCGAGCTTGGCCGTCTCGATGCTGGCCAACGCCTGCTCGACCCGCTGGGTATCCGATGGTCCGACGCGCAGCCACTCATAGTACGCCCAGTACCCGACCCAGAACACGATCATGATATAGAGCGTGTACAGCCACCAGTTCGGCAGGCGTTTGTCGTATTCCCGGATGCCGTCATACACGTGCGGCCGCACGTTGTCCTCAGGCGGAAGGTTCGGATTTGTGGGCGTCATGGGCTGAAGGAGTGGCGATCTCGAAAGGGAGCCGTTCGAAGCGCTCGAGCTGCGGCCGTTTCATCCGGAGCGCCCGCCACGCAATCGTGACGAAAATCGAGAATGCGGTGATGAACGCGGCGATCGTGAAGAGCGCGGCGGAATCTTCGAAGACAAGGCGGCGAAACATGGAGGTCGGAGGGAAGACGCGCCGGGCGCGTACGCCGGCAGCGCGGAAAAAGCGTCAGGGGGCGACGGCGGCGTGGGCGGCAGGCGGGCCGCCGTTGATCTTCTCGTACGTTCCGAGATGCTGAAGGTAGGCGATGAGCGCGATGATTTCGCGGTCGGGCGCGACATACGCACCGGCGGCGCGGAGGTCCTCCGCAATGCCCTTCGCCTCCGCTCCAACGCTGGCCGTGATCTGATCCTTCGACCAGTCCGGATAAGGCACGCCGAGCTTGCGCAACACGTCGATCTTGCTGGGAAGCGCGGCGACGTCGGTATGGTTCACGAGCAGCCACGGGTAATCGGGCATGATCGACCCGGCGGAAACCGAGCGCGGATTCTCCATGTGCTGAAAATGCCAGATATTCGGGTACTTTCCGCCAATGTGCGCGAGGTCGGGGCCGGTGCGTTTCGACCCCCACTGGAACGGGTGGTCGTAGATCGACTCCCCGAGTCGCGAATAATCGTTGGGAACGCCGGCGCGCCCGTAGCGAAGGACATCCGGGACGAGGGTGCGGATCATCTGCGAGTGGCAGAGATAGCACCCCTCGCGGATGTAGATGTCACGACCCGCCAGCTGGAGCGGCGAGTACGGGATCTCGCGGCGGTCCTCGACGTTCGCGGCCTTGTTCGCAATCACGGTCGGGATGATCTGAATGGCCCCGCCCGCCGCGACGGCGATGAAGGTGAGGATCGTGAACGGCGCGGCGTTGACCAGCAGCTTGTCGTACCAGCCGGACCAGGACTTGCCGCGCGACTCGAAATGGGCGTACCCGATGATGACGCAAAGCATCAATCCGACGAGCCCCAGGATGCTCAGAATCTGCCCGCTGAACATCCAGACGCAGGCGAATCCGACGCCGAGCACCGAAAACAGCACCGGGGGGCTGAGCATCGTGCCGAGAACGCCGAGGCGTTCCTCGACCGGTACGCCCTCCTCGTCCGCGAACACCTCGACCGTGCCGTTGACCGGCTCGGCGGTGCGCACGGTCCGCCAGACGTTGTAGGCCAGGAGCAGGAAGCCGGTCAGGTAAAGGCCGCCACCGATCACCCGCATCAGCATCATCGGCTTGATGGTGAGCACCGTATCCAGGAAATTAGGATACGCCAGGACGGTGCCGTGCTCCGTCGTCGCGTTGAGCATGTAGCCCTGCGTGATGCCGCTCGTCCACATGGCCGCGACGTACAGCAGGATGCCGACCGTCCCGATCCAGAAATGGAGGTTCGCGAGCGAGGTCGAATGGAGCGGCTTGTTCCACAGGCGCGGCACGAGCCAATAGATCATGCCCGCCGCCATGAATCCGTTCCAGCCGAGCGTGCCGGCATGCACGTGGGCGATGACCCAGTCGGTGTAATGACCGAGGGCATTGACGGACTTGATCGCCAGGAGCGGCCCCTCGAAGGTGGCCATGCCATAGAACGTCACGCCGACCGCAAAAAACTTCAGGACCGGCTCCGTCCGCACGCGGTCCCAGGCTCCGCGGAGGGTCAGCAACCCGTTCAGCATGCCTCCCCACGAGGGTGCCCACAGCATGAGCGAGAACGTCATGCCGAGCGTCTGCAACCAGTCCGGGAGCGCCGTGTTGAGCAGGTGGTGCGGCCCCGCCCAGATGTAGACAAAGACGAGCGACCAGAAGTGGATGACCGAGAGCCGGTACGAGTACACCGGCCGCTCCGCCGCCTTCGGCACGAAGTAGTACATGATGCCGAGGATCGGCGTGGTCAGGAAGAACGCCACGGCGTTGTGCCCATACCACCACTGCACCAGCGCATCCTGCACGCCGCCGAAGATCGGATAGCTGTGCGTCCAGCTCGTCGGCCACGACAGGTGGTTGACGATGTAGAGCATCGCCACGGTGATGATCGTGGCGATGTAGAACCAGATCGCGACGTAGAGGCTGGGCTCGCGCCGGCGCGCGAGCGTCCAGAAGAAGTTCACCGCGAACACGACCCAGATGAAGGCGACCGCGAGGTTGATCGGCCAGATGAGCTCGGCGTATTCCTTCCCGCGGGTGAGGCCGAGTGGCAGGGTGATCGCGGCGGAAACGATGATCGCCTGCCAGCCCCAGAAATGCAGCTGCGAGAGAAAATCACTCGCCAATCGCGCCTTCACGAGGCGCTGGGTCGAGTAGTAGATGCCGGCAAACATCATGTTGCCGACAAAGGCGAAGATCACCGCATTGGTGTGCAGCGGCCGGAGGCGGCCGAAGGTCAGCCAGGCGGTGTTGAAGTTGAGCTGCCAGAAATTGAGCTGGGACGCGATGAAGACGCCGACCAGCATTCCAACGACGCCCCAAAAAATGGTGGCGAGCAGGAACTGGCGGACGATCTGGTCGTTGAACTCAAGGGTGACTTTGCGATCGGACATGGCGTGGGAACCTCGAAACCTGGGGACTCCGGGAAAACGGGACCTTACTCCGTGGGCGCGTCGCCGCGCTCGTCGAGCCGGCGCGCGAGGCGCGGGTTCTCATCGGCGAGCGGCAGGAGGGAATCGCGTTCGGCGCTGCTGATGCGACCGCGCGAGTGCTCGCGCAGGAAAAACACGATGAACGTGAATGCGAGACAGAGACTGATCGTGAGGGTGAGTGGTACGACGGCCATAAAGATCAAGTTTCAGGGATTGGTTTCGGAAACGGTGGTGCGCAGGATCCGGCGCGACGCCGACGACGGGGGACGAAACGCGCCGACGCGCGTGACCGCGCGCCCATGACGCAGTCTCTCCTTCGCGGCAAACCACGTCTCGACCTCGCGCCCCTCGGGGCGGCCGAGTTCAATCCAGAGAAAATACGCAGCCTTCTGAATCTCGGCCTCGCCGGGCTCCGGCCGCACGTCGGAAACGGTCGTTTTCATGTGGGTCTGTGGTTGGAAGTGGGGCGCCACTATAGGCGGCGCCTCGCACCGTCACTCCGCAGGTGTTGCCAAGGGCTATGCATTTCTTGGCACTGCCAAGATGCGCGCAGGCAATCGATGCGCACGCTTGGGCAAACGCCGCGGAGCTGCACTTCTGCGCCCCGACCATAATGCGGATCATGCAGGACGACCTCGTGCGCGCACTACGAGCCCGGCGTGCGGAAATTCACGCGCGATGGGAGGCCCTGTTGCGTATCGAGAAAGTGAACACGCCCCTGGCGAACCCCGACGCCCTGGTGTTCATGATCGACTGGACCCTGGACGAGTGCTTCGCGGGCCTGCGCCCCCTTTCGTTGCGGCGCCGCAACGGCCACGCGCCGGCGGCCCTGGCGCCCCGTCCGGAATGCCCGTGCGGACGCAATCCCCTTCTGGCTTATTTCGCGGCCGGCGAGCAGGCGATCGAGGAGGCGCTGATCCTTGAACAGGCGAGCGCCTCGGCGATCGACCCGGTGCAGCGCGACGACGCCTTTGCCGAACTGAAGCTGACCGTGCGGGAGATCGCTCGCCGGGAGATCGAGGCGTTCTGCGCCGTCTGCCAGTTCCGGGACGGCCACCACCCGGGCGCCGCCCCCAACCACTCCGTGGTTCAGGCCTTCCCGGCTCCGTGCAACCGGTCGCGGTAGGCCGACGGTGATTCACCGGCGATCCGGCGGAACACCCGGTTGAACTGCGAGAGCGACTGGAATCCGGCCTCGTAGGCGGCCTCGCTGACCCGCTTGTGCGGGTTGAGCAGCAGATTCTTCACCTTTTCTACCCGGACGCGCGCGAGATAGTCCGTGAAGGTCATGCCGGTCGCCTTCTTGAACATCTTGCAGAAATAGAACGCGCTCATGTTCACCGACTGCGCGACTTGGGCGAGCGACAGTTCCTCGGCCTGGTGCTCGGCGATGAACAGCCGCGCCTTCGCGACCGGCGGCGACTCGGCGGCCGCCTCCTTCACCATCAGCTCATTGCTCAACGCCGACAGATGCTGCGCGAAGATCGTGAGGAGGCGCAGGATCGACTCGTACTGCTTCTTGGTGACGACCCGCGTCTGGAAATATGCCTCCTCGAAACGCTGCACGTCGACCTCCGTCCCCCACTTCAGGAGCATCTTCGTGGTGCGTTCGAACTGCCCGTGGCTGGGCGGTTGCAGCATGATCTGACCGGTCTGGAGGAATGCGATGAGGTTCTCACCCACGCGCACCGGCACCGCCGAGTCGCACATGCCGGCGAAGCATTTCAGCGTCTTTGGCGCCAGCCGCGCCTCCTCCTCGACCTTCCGCTGGAGTTGCAGGCACGCCGCACACGAATGGTTGCTCGACGCCATCAGCGCGCAGAACGGGCCCTCCTTCGGGTCACCGTGATGGGGAAGGTCAAATGCCTCGATCGGGCGCAGCGCCAGCGGCATTCCCGTCGTGTCCCGGAAGGCCTGCTCGTAGTCGCGATAAATCTGCGAGCGCTTCAACTGTGCCACCAGCGCACGGCTCTGTTGAGCAGAAGGTTCGCGTGATTCCATCGTTCCGGCAGTCGACACCCGGCCCGAAACCCGCGCAATGCGGAAGAGCAAAAAACGAGCAGTTTGGCTGGAATGTGATAGTGAACTTCTGCTTTCTAATGCGATGCGCGCCCAGGTGGCGGAATGGCAGACGCAGGGGACTTAAAATCCCTTGTCCGCAAGGACGTGCGGGTTCGAGCCCCGCCCTGGGCACCACGCGACACGCTCAATCGTGACCGCCGCCGCCACCGCTTCCGCAGCCCCACTGCGAGCCGGAATTCTGATCGGAGCCGTCACCCCAGCGCCCGGACGAGCCGGAGTCATCCGAGGACCCGCCGCAACCCCACTGCGAACCGGAGCCGCTGCCGCAGCCCGAGATGGAATCGGGCCCGTCGACCGCACCACCATTGCTGTTGTTGTAGGCGTCGAACCAATCCTTGGCCCAAAGGACATAAGTGCTCGGCAACGAATTCGCGTTTTGGAGGACGTACTCGCCCCACGAGACGAACAGGAAGGTCAGCGTCGCATTCCCATTCAAATAGGCGCCGTCTTCGTAATTGTATTCCGACGCGACGAGCTGTTTGGCGAGCAGGTCGGCGGGTTTCGAGCTCGTGGAGCTCATATAGTTCACCGCGGCGCTCATGGTGAGACCATCGAAGGGCGTGAGAGCGAAATCCGCCAGATGGTTCGTGTAGGTGGTGAGCGTAGCCGCGCTCACCTGCACCCCGCCGGTTTTTCCGGCCAGGGCCTTGCTCAGATTGTTCTTCCAGAATCCGATCGTGTCACCATTGGCATGCATGCGCTGCAGCGCGCAAAAATCGAGGGTGTAGCCAATGGCCGGGACAACAACGTTGGCCTGGTTGACGGTCACCATGCGCACCGTCAGCGTGGTCGGCGTCAGGCCAGCATAGGCCGTCGTACAGAGACCGTAGATCCCGGGACTGACACCGGTAAACGAGTACGAGCCGGACGCGTCGGTGGTCGTCGAGCCGACGACCTGAAAGAAGCCGCTCACCAGCTTCACCGTGATGCCGGACAAACCGAAGTCCGAGCCATCCTGCACGTGGTCACGGTCGAGATCGAAAAAGACGGTGCCCGTGACGCTGTACGAGAGTTTGATGGTGAAATCGCGCGATGCAGTGGCCGAGCCAATCCCATCGGTCGCCGTGACCACGATGTGATGCACACCCGCCGTGCTCACCGCAATGGTCGCCATCCCGGTCGCAACCGACTGGCCGAGCGTCGCTGAGTTAACCGTCAGCGGCGTGCCGTCGCAGGTCGCGCTCAGCGCGGTAATGACTCCCCCGGCAGTGTGGCTCGTTCCGGTGAAATTCAGCGGAATCGCGGTGGTCTGCCCCTGAGCCAGCGTCTGCGTGTATCCGACCGGCGGCGTGTTGATGACCACCGTCGGAAGCGCGCGCACCGAAAATGAAACGGTCGTCGCGGCCGATTGCGTGCCGCTGGTCCCGGTCGCGGTCAGGACGTAATCGCCCGGCGCCAGATTAAGTGTACCGGTGCTGGTGGCGGTCGCGGTTCCCAATCCGGTCGTGGTCGGGCTGATCGTCGATGTGCCCAGCTTGGCGGTCACCGAATCAACGTTGAAACCATTCTGCACGGTCGTCGTGAACGAGTAATTGACGTTCATCGTGCTCGAACCGGCGGGAATGACGAACACCTGGTTCGGTGTCGGAGCGGCGACGGCCACTGTGACCGCGGGGAGCGGAGCAACGACGTTGATCTTGAAGTTGGTTTGTGCGGTGCTCGTTCCGTTCTGGTCGGTCGCGGTGATCACCACGTTGTGGGTCCCCGCCGTTGTATACGGGAGGTTGATGGCACCGCCCGCCGTCAGGGTGCCGATGCCCGTCGGCGTGAAAGTCATGGTCGCGCCATCGACCTGCGCAGTGAGCGTTTGGATTCCTCCAAAACTGCTCACCGCAGAAAACGTGAGCGGGACAACGACCGCCGGCCCACCCACCTGGTAGGTGTAGCCGGTTCCCGCCACCGGGCTGGCAATGGTCACGGTCGGCGGTGGTGCCGAAATCACCACCGTGTAGGTGTGGGTGTCGGTGCCTGTTCCGACCAAGTTCGTCGCGCCAACCTGCAATTCGTACGTGCCAGGGGCGCTGACCGTGAACGTTCCAGAGCCCGAGACGTTACCCGTTCCAAGCCCCGTGGGGGTGACGGAAACGGGGGTCATGAGGGTGGTCGTGCCAAACGATGCACTGACGCCGCTGATCGTCGGGCTGGCCGCGTCAGTCGTGGCGGTGAAGCTGAACGAAATCTGCGCCGGCAATGAAGCCGCCGAAACTGGGATGTTGCCGGAGGCTGGCGTGGTGATCGCCACGGTCGGTGCCGTGCCGCCGGCCGGCGGCGGCAGATCCACACTGGCGCTGATCGTGGCGCCGCCATCGATGACGTCGGACGGCCAGCCAGTCGTATTGATCTGGTACATGTAGGCGCCCGCCGGAACAGCGGCTGACAGGGCCGACAGCGGGAAATTCAGCGAAACCGTGACCGGCAGCGTTTGGCCTGCGCTCGTGAAGGTGAGGCTGGTCGTCGAGAAATGAACGTAGCTCAACGCCGTCACGTCATCGCCGATCGGATGCGTGGTTGAAACAATGCCAACCGTCACCGTCAGGGGAAACGTCGTCACCGACATCGGGCAGGTCACATTCAGCACATAGCTGGAAACGGCCGGCAGCGCGCCGGTCACTCCTTGGGACACCGGATCGTACGTCACGATGTTAGTGTCGCCAACGGCGTGCGCTTGGGTCAGACCGAGAACAAGCGCGGCGAAGAGGACCGCGAAGGTGCGCGGGAGGGCGTGCAAGAAGCAGGGGATTGAGTTCATTGCTGTGGGTCGTGCGCTCCACCTGCTGTGGGGCGACTGGGGTCAAATCTAGGGTTTTATCCCCAACCCTGTCCACTTCAAATGGCTGGCAGGTGTAGCATCCGCGACGGTCGTACGTAGTCCTACGCATCACCCCCCGGTTGGCTACGAATGAGTAAATGTGGGCACTAACTAGGGTGATTACCCCAAATCCCCGTTGACGCCAACGCTCTGATGGAGTGGAGTTCACGGCGTTCTTCATGCCCCACACGCGGCCCACACACTTTGGTCGGCGGCTGCCCGCCCGTGCCGCACATTTGGATACACCAAATGCGGGAGGCTTGGCCTTGGCGAAATTCAGAAAGACCATCGGGCACTATTTCAAGGCGTTGACGTTTGCAGGACTCCTGGCCGCTGCCGCCCCAGCGATCGCCCAAACGACCGTCTACTGGGACACCAATGGCAGGACTTCCGGCACGGGCACGACAGGCGGCACGTGGAACCAGAACACGACGTCGAACTGGACGACGAACGCGAATGGCAACGTTAACACGGGCACCTGGCAGAATCGGAGCGGTGGAAGCGGGATTGCCACCTTCTCGGCGGGTACAAACGCCACCGGCACCTTCACGGTGAATGTCAGCGGCACGATCACTGGCGTCCGCGGGCTGACATTCCAGGAAGGCACGGTGACCTTGAGTGGCGGGACGCTCACTTTCGGCGGAAATTCGACGATCAACACGAACGCGAACAATGCCACCATCAGTTCGATCCTGGCCGGCGCCTACGCCATCACGAAATCCGGATCCGGCAGTCTGACCTTGTCTGGATCCAGCACCTATTCGGGCGGAACCACCCTTTCAGCCGGCACGCTCGCGGTGGGCAACACCAATGCCCTCGGCACTGGAACTCTGACCATCAACGGCGGCACCCTCAGCGCGAGCGGCGCAGCGCAGTCCCTCACCAACGCCGTCACCGTGGGAGGCAATTTTACCATCGGTGGAACCAACGATCTCACGCTCAACGGCACCTTCAACCTGAACGGCCTCACGCCGACGATCACCGTCAACAACACCGGACTGACGACGATCGCCGGATCGATCACCCAGCCATACTACAGCGGATTCACCAAGGCTGGCACCGGTACGCTCGTCCTTTCCGGCAGCAATTCGTACACCGCACCGACGACCGTCAACGCCGGCATGCTTGTGCTCGCCAACGACAACGCGCTCGGAAACACCGCGATCTACGGGCACACGGTGGCGGCGGGAGCGACGCTCGGCCTGCAGGGAGACATCAATGTCAACCAGAGCGGTTTCACCCTCACCGGCACCGGCAGCACCGGCAGCGGCGCGATTCTGAACATCTCCGGCAACAATACGCTGGCGGGCCAGCTGACGCTCGGCGGCAACACGACCTTCGGGGCAACGGCTGGCAATCTGACTCTCTCGGGTGCGACCGCCGTCGGCTCCAACACGCTGACCGTCGCGGGCGCCGGCAACATCACGATGAGCGGCGCGATCACCGACGGAGGCGGCACCGCTGGAATTGCCCAGACCGGCACCGGCACCCTGACGCTGTCCGGAACCAGTTCGAATTCGTTCACGAACCTCGCGGTCGATAGCGGCACGGTCGTCCTCGCGAAAAGCGCGGGCACAAACGCCATGGGCGGTGGCACGTTGACTATCGGTGATGGAACGGGATCCGCCTCATCCGCCGTCGTCCAACTGGGCGCGAGCAATCAGATCCCTGACTACGCCGGCGTCGCCATCAATTCCGACGGGCAGCTGAACCTCAACGGGTATGCCGAGGGCGTGAACACGGTCACGGGCACCGGCAACATTTACCTGAGCGGGGCCAGTTCGCTCGGCATCGGGGTCAACGGCGGCAACAGTACGTTTGACGGCACCATCACCGGCACCGGCAGCCTGACCAAGTCAGGCAGCGGCACGATCACGGTCACGGGAACGAACACCTACACCGGCGGCACGACCGTCTCGGCGGGCGCACTCGTCGTGGACACCACCGCGCAGCTCGCCGGCGCGACGGGCGGCCTGACGATGACCGGCGGAAATCTCACGCTCAACAACGCGGCCCAGACGGTCGGATACCTCAACGGAACCGGCGGCACGATCACGCTCGGGTCCGGAAACTCCCTCACGGTCAACGAGAGCGGCACCGACACCTACGGCGGAGCGTTGAGCGGACCGGCCAACTCGACCTTCATCAAGGCGGGAACCGGCAATCTCACCCTGTCGGGCTCGAGCACCGGCTTTGCCGGCAACATCAGCGTCAGCCAGGGAACGATGATTGCGGCCAACGCCAACGCCCTGGGCAGCAGCTCCGCCAGCGCCACCGTGGCTTCCGGCGCTGCGCTGGGTCTTTCCGGCAACATCGCGACCAGCGGCAGCGCGCTGGCCCTGTCCGGCACCGGCGTTTCGAACAGCGGCGCGCTGTACAACGCCTCCGGCACAAACACCTTCGCCGGCACGGTCACGGTCAAAAACGACACGCTGGTCGCCGCGAACACCGGGTCGCTCATCATCTCCGGCAACGTCACCCTGGCCAGCACCGCCACCGCCAACACGACCTTGACCTTCAACCCATCCTCCGGGTCGAACATCACCGTGTCCGGCCAGATCACGGACAGCAACAATGCGTCGTATGCGCTCGATGTGGCCCACGTCGGCAACGGCACGCTGGTGCTGTCCAACGCGAACAACTACTACTACGGCAACACGACGATCGGGACGGCAGGCGGCACGACAACCGGGACCCTGCAAATGGGATCGACGGGCGGGTTGCCCAAGCGAAACAACAGTTCGCTCATCACGATCTACTCCGGCACGCTCGACCTGAACAACTTCAACAACACCGCCCAGGGCAGCATCGTCATGGGCGGTGGGGGCGCCGGATCCACGGCGCAGATTCAGACTGGGACCGGGACGCTCACCCTGAACCACGACCTCACGTTCGACGCGACGAACAACGCGAACGGCGCGACGGTCAGCGGCAACCTTTCGCTCACCGCCGGCACGCACAAGTTCACCGTCAACGATTCGACGGCCGCAGCGAACGACCTCTCTGTCTCCGCCGCCATCGGCGGGACGGGGGAGATCGACAAGTACGGCACCGGCACCGTCCTGCTCTCCGGCAACAGCAGCTATACCGGCCTGACGACGATTCAGGCGGGCGTGGTGAAGGTGCAGAACAACAATGCGCTCGGTTCGACGGCGAGCGGGACGAGCGTCAGTTCCGGCGCCACCCTCCAACTGACCAACGGCGGCGGCAATCTCAGCATTGGCGAAGGGTTGACGGTCGCCGGCACGGGCTCCGGCGGCAACGGCGCGCTGCAGAACGCGTCGGGCAACAACACCCTGACCGGCGGCATCACGGTCAACAACACGAACGCCCGCATCCAGGCGGACACCGGCTCGAGCCTGACCATATCGGGCGGTGGGATCAATGCGACGAGCAGCGGCAGCGTCGAGTTCGGTGGCTCCGGCAACACGACCGTGGCCAGCAGCATCGGCGGCGGCATCACCAGCGTGACCAAAAAAGATTCCGGCACGCTCACGCTCTCAGGCGGAAATTCGTTTACCGGCACGCTCGATGTCCAGGCCGGCACGGCCGTCGCCGAGAACAACACGGCGCTCGGGTCGGCCGGCTCCGCCACCGTCGCCAGCGGTGCGACCCTGGCCTTCGGAGCGAATCCCTCCACCGGCAACATTGCGATCACGAGCGGTACCGTGGCAATCAGTGGCACCGGCACAAACGGCGCCGGCGCGCTGCAGAACGTCTCCGGAAGCAACGCGTTCTCCGGCACCGTCCAACTCCAGGGATCCTCGACGGTCACGGCCAACGCGGGCACGACCCTCACGCTGGGGAGCGTCACGACCAACGGATCCACCTCCACGTTGACCGTCGGCACCAGTGGACAGAATGGCAGCGTGACGGTCGGCGCCCTCAACAGTGGCAGCGGCACGCTCAACCTGGTGAAAAACGGCGCGATCAGCGGATCGGACGGCATCCTGACGGTCACCGGCGGAGGGACGATCGGCACCGTCAGCCTGAACCAGGGTGGCCTCACGGTGCAGAGCAACACGCTTAACACGGGGAATTTCACCGCGGCCGCGAATACGTCGCTTCTCATCGCCAGCGGCGGTGGCGTCGTGAACGTCACCGGCAATGCGACCTTCAACAGCAACTCGATCTCCAGCGCGAGCGGCGGAACACTCCAGGTCAACGGCAACAATTCGCTCACCTTCAACGGCACGATCAACGCCCCGAACCTGACGCTGGTGCTGAACGGCGGCAGCGTCGGCACCAATGCCGCTCCGCTGACCGTCTACCTCGGCGGGAGCAACGTGACGCTTGGCTCGATCGTGATCACCGGCGACACGATCCTCGATTTCGGCAATTCCGGCAGCACGGTGCTCTCCTCCGGCGCGCTGCAGATCAGCAACCCGAACGCGAAGATCCAGGTGATCAACTGGGTGTCCGTGGCGAACAACGCCACGATGAGCACGATCTGGCAGGCGACGAGCACGGTGAATAACACCGCGCTCGGGACGACCAACCAGGTCGGCGGCACGCCGCTCGACCAGGTCACATTCGTCAACCCCGTCGGCAGCGAAGGCAACTCGACCACCTGGGTGGCGGATACGAGCAGCGGCTGGTTCGATCATGAGATCCGTCCGACGCCGGAGCCGGCGACGTACGGTGCGATCTTCCTCTCCGCCTGCCTGGCGCTGCTCGGCTGGCGCCGCTGGCGTCGTCTCAAATCCAACCGCGCGCTGGCGGCCTGAGCGCCGGAGGACCGCGCGTCCGGAAAGGGCGCGCTGTAATTTGCACTGCCGCGGTTTCCGCTCCCGCGCGCGAGGAACAAGAAATGCGGATTAGTCAATCGCGCGACGATGGATTAGCCCGACTTTTCTGCAGGAGCGTGCCGCAGTATTGGCTCGCGGAGCACTGCCCCTCCCGCCAGAAACGCGCATCCCCTTACCCTTGCCTCACGGGTACCCCGCGGCGGTCAACGCCGCGCCTTGCGATCCTTTACTCCTATGAACCTCCGCGATTCCCTGAAACTGGGCGCAGCTGGGTTGGTTGCGTCGCTCCCCTCGGCCGTTCGCGCCAGTGAAGCCGATATCAACATCCCGGACCTGAAGACGGTCCGGTTCGACGGACTCGGCGGCGTGGGCGGCGAGACGCTCATGTACGTCGGCCTCGCGCTCTGCCTCGTGGGTGCGATCTTCGGCCTGATCCAATACCGTCAGACGAACGCGCTGCCGGTGCACTCGTCGATGCGCAACGTCTCGAACACCATCTGGGAGACGTGCAAGACCTACCTCTTCACGCAGGGCAAGTTCCTCGCGATCCTGTGGGTGCTGATCGCGGCCTGCATCTTCTACTATTTCAAGGTTCTCGAGGGGAACACCGTCGGACACGTGGTGGTGATTCTCCTCGCCTCGATCCTCGGCATCCTCGGGTCGTACGGCGTCGCGTGGTTCGGCATCCGGATCAACACGGTCGCCAACTCAAGGACTGCGTTCTCCGCCCTGAAAGGCAACGCGCTGGCCACGCTGGGAATACCGCTTCGTTCGGGCATGAGCGTCGGGCTGCTCCTCGTGTGCGTGGAACTGTTCTTCATGATCTGCATCCTCGTGTTCCTGCCGCGTTCGCTGGTGGGACCATGCTTCATCGGATTCGCCATCGGCGAATCCCTGGGGGCTTCGGTTCTCCGCATCTGCGGCGGCATCTTCACGAAGATCGCGGACATCGGTTCCGATCTGATGAAGATCGTGTTCAAACTGCCGGAGGACGACCCGAAGAATCCGGGCGTCATCGCCGACTGCACCGGAGACAATGCCGGCGACAGCGTCGGGCCGACAGCGGACGGCTTCGAAACCTACGGCGTCACCGGCGTCGCGCTGATTGCGTTCCTGGCGCTCGCGCTCGCCGCCAATCCGGTCACGTGTGCCACGCTGATCATCTGGCTGTTCGTCATGCGCGCGCTGATGATCGTGACGTCGCTGGTCTCATACTTCGTGAACCAGCTGGTCAGCCATGCGAAGTATGGCAGCCGGAAGGATTTCGATTTCGAGGCGCCGCTAACCCACCTCGTCTGGCTCACCTCATTCATCTCGATCGCGATCACGTTCGCCGCGAGCTACCTGCTCCTGGCCCATGAACCCGGGATCAACGGCTCCTTGTGGTGGGTCCTCTCGGCGATCATCAGCTGCGGAACCGTCGCCGGCGCGGTCATCCCGGAATTCACGAAGATCTTTGTGAGCACGAACTCCCGGCACGTGAAGGAGGTCACGAACTGCTCCCGGCACGGGGGCGCTTCGCTCAACATCCTCTCCGGATTCGTGGCCGGCAACATGTCGGCGTTCTGGATGGGCCTCGTGATCATGCTGCTGATGTTCACGTCGTATCAATTCTCGCAAAACCCCGCGCTGATGTCGATCATGCCGCCACAGTTCCAGTTCGCCGCGCCGATCTTCGCCTTCGGCCTTGTGGCATTCGGATTCCTCGGCATGGGGCCGGTGACGATCGCGGTCGACAGCTATGGCCCGGTCACGGACAACGCCCAGTCCGTCTACGAGCTCTCGCAGATCGAGGGACGGAAGGACATCAGCGCCGAAATCGAGCGCGATTTCGGGTTCAAGCCGGACTTCGAGAACGCCAAATACGCGCTCGAGAAGGGCGACGGCGCGGGAAACACGTTCAAGGCGACCGCGAAACCGGTGCTCATCGGCACCGCCGTCGTCGGGGCGACCACGATGGTGTTCGGCATCATTATGCTCCTGCAGGGGCTGTACAACGCGCAGATTGCCGCGGGCATCAAGGACGGTCCGTTCAAGCCGGTGGTCGACGCGCTGAGCATCGTTCAACCGGAAATCATCCTGGGACTCATCATGGGCGGCGCGGTGATCTACTGGTTCACCGGGGCATCCTGCCAGGCCGTGGTCACCGGCGCCTACCGGGCGGTGGTCTACATCAAACAGCACATGAAACTCGACGCGACGACTGCGTCGGAAAAGGACAGCAAGGAAGTCGTGCGGATCTGCACCGTGTATGCGCAACGCGGAATGTGGAACATCTTCTTCGTCGTGTTCTGCATGGCGCTCGCGCTACCGTTCTTTAACCCGTACTTCTTCATCGGGTATCTTATCGGCATCGCCTTCTTCGGCCTCTTCCAGGCGATCTTCATGGCCAATGCCGGCGGCGCCTGGGATAACGCGAAGAAGATCGTCGAGGTCGAACTCCGGCAGAAGGGGACGGACCTGCATGCGGCGACCGTCGTCGGCGACACCGTGGGCGATCCGTTCAAGGACACGTCCTCCGTCGCGATGAACCCGGTGATCAAGTTCACCACTCTCTTCGGGCTGCTCGCCGTCGAGATTGCGGTCACGATGAAGGACCAGGCGACGAAGAACGTCATCGGCGCCGTGTTCCTGCTCATCGCCCTCGTGTTCGTGTATCGCTCGTTCTACGCGATGCGAATTCCGGAGGAAGACGCCGGAACGAACGGCACGTTGGTGCTCCCCCACAAGGTGCACGAGGTGTCAGACCTCGCGAAAACCGCGAAATAGCCGCGGCGCGCCCAGCGCGGCGGACCCGCGCACTTTTCGGAGGCCGGTTTAGCCGGCCCCGTTTCTTTTCCCGGCGGCGATGCCCTCAGTTCTCCGCCGCCGCGGGTTCCCCGACCGCGCCGGATGCCGCGGTCGGCCGGACGCGCCGGAAACGGGCGCGGATCCGCTCGAGGGCGAGGTAAATCACCGGAACCGTGTAGAGCGTCAGCAACTGGCTGACGACGAGTCCGCCGACGATGGCGAGTCCGAGCGGACGCCGCATTTCCACGCCTTCGCCGGTCGCCAGCACGAGCGGAAGCGCCCCGAGCAGCGTCGCGGTGTTGGTCATCAGAATGGGCCGCAGCCGCAGCTGCGCCGCCTCGTAGATCGCGTCCCGCGGCGTCCGGCCTTCCCGCCGTTCAGCCGCCAGCGCGAAGTCGATCATCAGAATCGCATTTTTCATCACGATGCCGATCAGGAGAAAAACGCCGAGCAGCGCCACGAGGGTGAATTCCGTTCCGGTCAGGCGAAGGGCAAGCAATGCGCCCAGCCCCGCCGACGGCAGCGCGGAAAGGATCGTCAAGGGGTGCACCAGGCTCTCGTAAAGGATGCCGAGCACAAGATAGACGGCCACCAGCACGCCGACGATCAGCCAGGGCTCGCGGTTCAGGGTCTGCTGGAACGTGTGGGCGTTGCCCGCGAGCTTCGCCTGCACCGCGGTCGGCAACATGATCCGCGCCATCGCGCCGTCGATCGCCTTCAGGGCCTGCTCGAGGGAAACGCCGTCCGCGAGCGAGAATCCCACGTTTTCCGACGCAAACTGGTTCCAGTGCCGCACCCGGTCCTTCACCAGCGAGTATTCGTAGTGCGAAAACGCCGACAGCGGCACGCGCGTGCCGCCGGTGCCGATCACCTGGACCTGGTCGAGCACGGTCGGATCGGCCGTGAACCGCGGCTCGAGCTCCATCACCACCCGGTACTGGTTCAGGTCGTTGTAGATCGTGGAAATCTGCCGTTGGCTGAACGAATTGTTCAGTACCTGTGTCACCGTCTGCATGTTCACGCCCAGCCGGCGCGCCGCCTCGCGGTCAATCGTCAACGTCACCTGTTTCGCCCCGCCGTCGTTCGGACCGTCGACATCCGTCAGTTCCGGCAGCGCCTGCATCGCGGCGGTCACCCGGGGCGCCCATTTCCGCAACAGGGAAAGGTCGTCGGCGAGGAGCGTGAAATCGTAGGATCCGCCATCCGAGATGCGGGGCATCTGGATGTCCTGCGAGCTGCTCAGCCAGAAGACCGTGCCCGGGATCGCCGGCATCTTCGCCCGGAGCCGGTCGATCACTTCCTGGGCCGACACGCCGCGCTCCGCCAGCGGCTTCAGCCGGACCTGCATCCAGGCATTGTTGATCCCGCTGGTCATCCCGATCACGTCGGCCACGGCGGGATCCGAGAGCACGAGCCGGCGATAGGCGTCGATCTTCGGCTGCATGATCTGGAACGAGAAGCCGTCGTCGCCCCGGACATACCCGTTGAGCTGTCCGGTATCCTGCTCGGGCAGGAATCCCTTCGGCAGACGGATGAAGAGCGCGACGTTCAGCGCAATCGTGCCGGCGAAAACCAGCAGCATCAGCCCGGGGTTGGCCAGGACCCACGCCAGCGAATGCGCATACATCCGCCGCACCGCCTCGAGCGACCGCTCGTGCCAGCCGGGCCGCGCGGTGGGGGCAGCCGTCCCGGGCGGCTTTCGCTTCAGCCAGCGCGAGCAAAGGCTGGGCGTGAGGGTGAGCGAGACGCCGAGCGAGATCAGGATGGCCGCCGCGAGCGTGATCGAAAATTCCCGGAACAGTCGTTCCACCAATCCCCCCATGAAGAGCACCGAGATGAAGACCGTGACGAGGGATACGCTCATCGCCACGAGGGTGAATCCCACCTCGCCGGCCCCCCGGAGCGCCGCCCGCATCGGGGAGAGGCCCCGTTCGATATGCCGGGTGACATTTTCCAGCACCACGATCGCATCGTCGACCACCAGGCCCGCGGCCACGATCAGCGCCATGAGGGACAGGTTGTTCAGCGAAAACCCGTCCAGGTACATGACGGCGAACGTGCCGATCAGCGAAACGGGAATCGCCAGGCTCGGAATCAACGCCGCCCGGGCGTTCCCGAGAAACGCGAGGACAACGAGCATCACGAGCGCGGCGGAGATCAGGAGCGTCGTGCGCGCCTCGCGCAGCGTGGCCCGAATTCCCGGAGAACGGTCCATCGCCAGCGACAACTCGGCGTCCGCCGGGAGCAGGGCCCGCAGGCCCGGCAGTTCGGCGTCGATCGCATCGATCGTCGCCACGATGTTCGCCCCCGGCTCGCGCTGGATCATCAGCAGGACCGCCGGCTCCTCGTTGTGGAAACCGGCGGTGTAGCGGTTTTCCACCGAGTCGCTGACGATTGCCACGTCGGACAGGCGCACCGGGGCTCCGTTGCGATAGGCGATGATGAGCGGCCGGTATTGCGCCGCCCGCCGGAGCTGGCCGTTCACCTGCACCTGCCATTGCCGGTCGCCCTGGTCGACGAACCCGAGCGGGGCGATCGCATTTGTCGCCGCAATCGCGCGACGGACCTGATCGAGGGCAATGCCCTCGTGCGCGAGCGCGTTGGGATTGAGCTGCACGCGCACGGCCGGAAGCGAACTGCCCCAGACTGCCACCTCGCCCACCCCGTTCACCTGCGAGATCTTCTGCGCCAGCACGGTGGTCGCGAGATCGTAGAGCTGCGCGCGGGCCAGATTGGGCGAACTCAGCGCGAGCGCCATGATCGGCGCCTGCGAAGGGTTCACCTTCCGGTAGGTCGGGTTCCGCGGCATGCCCGACGGCAGGTCGCCGCGCGCGGCGTTGATCGCCGCCTGGACGTCACGCGCCGCCGCATTGATATCCCGGCCAAGATCGAACTGGAGCGTGATGCCGGTCGAACCCTGCCCGCTGTTCGACACGATCATTGTCACGCCGGCGACGCTGCCCAGCGCCCGCTCCAGCGGGGTGGCCACGCTCGATGCCATCGTTTCCGGACTGGCGCCCGGCAGCGAGGCGTAGACCTGGATGGTCGGGAAATCGACCTGCGGCAGCGGCGCGACCGGCAGCAGCACGTACGTCACCGCGCCCACGAGGACCACCGCGATCGCAATCAGGCAGCTGGCCACCGGCCGCCGGATGAAGGGCCGCGACAGGTTCATCGGGTCGGTTCGAGTTCCGGCGCGGCGCGACGGCCCGGCGCCGGCGTCCGCCGTCCGGCGCGTTTCGGGCGGTGCGCGAGCCGGTCGAAGAACAGGTAAACCACCGGGGTCGTGAACAAGGTCAGCAGCTGGCTCACGAGCAGGCCGCCGACCATGACCAGGCCGAGCGGCTGGCGAAGTTCCGCGCCGGCCCCACGCGACAGCATCAGCGGCAGCGCTCCGAACAGCGCGGCCAGCGTGGTCATCAGGATCGGCCGGAAACGCAGGAGCGCCGCCTGGCGGATCGCCTCGAGCGGAGTCATCCCCTGGCGCCGTTCCGCCTCGAGCGCGAAGTCGATCATCATGATCCCGTTCTTCTTCACGAGACCGATGAGGAGGATGATCCCGATCACCGCGATCATGTCCAGCGGCCGACCCGTCAGCCAGAGCGCGAGGAGCGCCCCGACCGCGGCCGACGGCAGCGTCGACAGGATCGTGATCGGGTGGATGCTGCTCTCGTAAAGGATGCCGAGGACGATGTACATCGTCACGACCGCCGCGAGAATCAGCAGCAGCGTGCCCGCGAGGGAGGCGCGAAACGCCCGGGCGGCGCCCTGGAACTGGAGGTCGATGGAGGGCGGGACGTTCAACTCGCGCCGCGTCCGCTCAATCGCGGCCACCGCCTGTCCCAGCGAGGCATGCGGTCCGAGATTGAACGAAATCGTCGCCGCCGGGAACTGGCCGACGTGATTGATGAGCAGGGGCGCCCGGCGCTCGGTCACGCGGCCGATGCTGGACAGCGGTACCGGGGCGCCTCCGGCCGGGGTGACATAGATGCTGTCGAGCGCCCCCGGGCCGACGACCAGCCGCGGATCGGCCTCGAGCACCACGCGATACTGGCTCGCCTGAGTGAACAGGGTGGAGATCTGCCGCTGGCCCAGCGCGCTGTAGAGCGCGTCGTCGATGTCCGCGATGCTGATTCCCAGCCGGCTCGCCGCGTCCCGGTCGATGTCGAGATACGCCACGAGGCCCTGGTTCTGGAGGTCCGACGCGACATCGCTGAGTTCCGGCGCCTGCCGCAGCCGCTCGAGAAAGCGCTGCACCCATTCATCGAGGAGCGCCCCATCCGGGCACGTCAGGATGAATTGAAACTGCGTCCGGCTCACCTGGTCCTCGATCGTGAGTTCCTGCACCGGCTGGAGGTACAGTTTGATGCCAGGGACCGCCCGGGCGCTCGCCAGCAGCCGGTTGATCACCTCGCCGGCGGACTCGCGCCGCTCCTCCCGCGGTTTCAAATTGATGAGCATCCGGCCGCTGTTGAGGGTCGCGTTCGTTCCGTCGACTCCGATGAAGGATGAAAGGCTGCGCACCGCCGGGTCCTGGAGAATCTTCGCGCCGAGCGCCGCCTGGCGTTCGGACATCGCCGCGAACGAAACCGTCTGCGGCGCCTCCGTCACCGCCTGGATCGCCGAGTTGTCCTGCACCGGGAAGAATCCCTTCGGCACGACGAAATAGAGCGCCACCGTCAGTCCGAGGGTCCCGACCGTGACGAGCAGGGCGAGGGTCTGGTGCCGGAGCACCCAGTCGAGGCACACGGCATACCGGTCGATGATCCGATCCAGCAGCGGCGACGTGTGCGCCTCCTGCTTCGGCAGCATGCGCGCACACATCATCGGCGTCAGGGTCAGCGACACCACGAGCGAGATCAGGATCGAGATCGCGAGGGAGATCGCGAACTCGCGGAACAGCCGGCCGACGACGTCGCCCATGAAGAGCAGCGGAATGAGCACGGCGATCAGCGAGATGGTCAGCGAGATCAGGGTGAATCCGATCTGCGACGCGCCCTTCAGCGCGGCCTGCATCGGCGACGCGCCCTCCTCGCGGTACCGGGCGATGTTCTCGAGCATCACGATGGCGTCGTCCACGACGAATCCGGTCGCGATCGTCAGCGCCATCAGCGTCAGGATGTTCAGGGAAAATCCGGCGAGGTACATCACCCCGAAGGTGCCGATCAGCGAGAGCGGCACCGCGATGCTGGGAATGATCGTCGCCGGGATATTGCGCAGGAAAACGAACGTGACGAGGACCACCAGGAACACGGCGAAGAGGAGCTCATGCTGCACCGAACGCACCGAGGCGCGGATGCTCTGCGTCCGGTCGGTCAGAACGTGGAGTTCGACCGCGGCCGGCAGGCTGGTCGAGAGCTGCGGCAGGAGCGCCTTCACGCGGTCGACGACGTCGATCACGTTCGCGCCGGGCTGGCGCTGGATGTTGATCAACACCGCGGGAAGCTGGTCGGCCCAGGCAGCCAGCCTCCGGTCCTCGGCGCCGTTGGTGATCGTCGCGACGTCGCCGAGCCGGAGCGGAGCGCCGTTGCGCCAGGCAATGATCAGGTCGCGATACTCCGCCGGCGAGCGGAGCTGGTCGTTGGCGTCCATCAGCACGCTCCGGCTCGGCCCGTCAAAGCTCCCCTTCGGTTCGTTCACGCTGGCGGAGGCGATCGCCGAGCGGACGGCAGCCAGCGTGAGACCGCGGGACGCCAGCTCGGCCGGATGCACCTCGATCCGGACGGCCGGGCGCTGCCCGCCCGCCAGGCTGACCATGCCCACGCCGGGCACCTGCGCCAGCTTCTGCGCGATCCGGGTGTCCACCAGATCGTGCACCTCGGGCAGCGGCATCGTGGCGGACGTGACCGCCAGCGTGAGGATCGGGGCGTCGGCCGGATTGACCTTCCGGTAGATCGGCGGTGCCGGCAGATCGCCGGGCAGCAGGTTCTGCGCGGAGGCGATGGCGGCCTGCACCTCCTGCTCCGCCACGCCCATCGGGATCTCGAGCGAAAACTGGAGCGTGATCACCGAGGCGCCCCCGGAACTCGCCGACGACATCTGGCTCAGCCCCGGAATCTGGCCGAAGCTGCGCTCGAGCGGGGCGGTGATCGCACTCGCCGTGACGGTCGGACCCGCGCCGGGATAGAACGTGAAAATCTGGATGGTGGGAAAATCCACCTGCGGCAGCGCCGAGACCGGCAGTAGCTGGTACGCCATGACGCCGGACAACAGCAGTGCCAGCATCAGCAGCGTCGTCGCGACTGGCCGCTGGATGAACGGACGGGACAGGCTCATGGGCCGGCGATCGTTGCCGCGGAACCGGCCGGGCTCGCCTCCTTCACGACCAGGACCCGGCGTCCCTCGCGGAGCCGGTCCAGGCCCTCGAGGACGACCAGGTCACCCGCCTCCAATCCCTTGGTGATCGCCTGTTCCCCTCCATCGGCCGGACCCAGCACGACGTCGCGGACCATCGCCTTGCTTTGCGCGTTGACGACGTAGACATAGGTGCCGCGGGAACCGAACTGGACCGCGGCCGCCGGAATGACGATCGCTTGGTCGAGCGAGCCGACCTGCATCCGGACATTCACAAACTCGTTGGGGAAAAGCCGTTCGTCATCGTTGGGAAACTCGGCGCGCATTCGGAGGGTGCCGGTGGTCGTGTCGATCTGGTTGTCGATCGTCTTCAACGTGCCGGTGGCAAGGACTGACGTCTCGTCCCGGTCGCGGATCTCAACCGGAATCGTGCGTCCGGCGCGATAGGCGGCGAGGACCGCGGGCAGGCTGACCTCCGGGATGGTGAAGCTCACGGAGATCGGCCGCGTCTGCGTGATGACGACGAGCCCGTTGGTATCGTTCGCTACGACGAGGTTGCCGGGGTCGATCCGGCGCATGCCGGTCCGGCCCGCGAGGGGCGCCTCGATCCGTGTCCACGCCAGTTGCAGGCGGGCGGTGTCGACCCGCGCCTGGTTCATCGTCTGCGTGCCCTCATATTGCGAGACGAGGGACTGCTGGGCGCCGAGCTCCTGGTCGGTCACGAGGCCCTTGGCGTGCAGGTCGCGGATCCGGATCAAATCCGTCCGGGCAGTCTGGAGCTGCGCCGCGCTCTGCTGGAGCTGCCCTTCGGCCTGCTCCAGCGCGATGCGATACGGTTCCGGGTCGATCTCGGCCAGCAACTGCCCCTGGTTGACATGCTGCCCTTCCGTGAAATCGACGCGCAGCACGGGACCGGCAACCCGGCTGCGGACCGTGACAGTCGCGAGCGGGGTCACCGTGCCGATCGCCTTGAGGTGAAGCGGCAGGTCCGCGCGTTTCGCCGCCACCGTCCGCACCGGAATCGGCGGCGGCCATCCGGTTCCGGCCCAAGCCGGCTGCACCGAACGATTTCGGAACCGCGAACCCGGCGAGGCGAAATACCAGACGGCGCCGGCGATCGCGAGGGCGACCACACCGTAAAGCGGCCAGCGACGGCGCGGAGAAAGGGACGGAGAATCTGACATCGGTTCGGATTGACGGATGAACGGGCAATAGGCTGCGAAATTTGCCGCGTTGTCGAGCGGTCGCCCCCCGGGTTGAAATTTGCACGCGTCATGACGCGTGTCGCATCTATCAGGATACAACGCGCGCTCCGGGCGGAGCCGTCACCGCGGCGCCGCCCCGCCGCGCTCCTCCCAGATCCCGGCGAGATGGAGCAGCGTTTCGGCGGATTTGACCATGTCCTGGAGCGACACCCACTCCCGCTCGCTGTGCACTTCATGCATGCCCGCGAAGATGTTCGGCGTCGGCAGGCCGCGCGCGGTGAGATTGGATCCGTCGGTGCCGCCGCGGATGGCGTCTGATTTCGGCTCGAGACCGGCGCGGCGGATTGCGTCCCGCGCGTACTCGACCGGGCGCATGTCATCCTGGAGCCAGTAGCGCATGTTCCGGTATTGCTCGGTGAAGGTCAGCGTCAGCACGGCCCGCGGTTCGGCGGCGCGGAGCCCGGCCACGATGTCCTCCAGCCGGCGCCGCTTGGCGGTGAGCCCGTCGAGCTCGAAGTCCCGCAGGATCATCCGGACCACGACGCGCTCCGCCGAGCCTTCACACTCGACCGGGTGAATGAAGCCGTCCCGGCCGCCCGTGTTTTCGGGCGCCTGCTCGGTCGGAAGCGCCGCGAGAAACCGTCCTGCCAGCCGCAGCGCGTTCACCATCACGTTCTTGGCCCAGCCGGGGTGCGAAGCGACACCGGCGATTTCCAGGACGGCGGCATCCGCGCTGAACGTTTCGTAGTCGATTTCACCCGGATACTCGCCGTCGAGCGTATAGCCGAAATCGGCGCCGAGCAGCGCAAGGTCGAGCTGCTGCATTCCGCGCGCGATTTCCTCATCAGGGTTGAAGCACACGCGGATTCTCCCGTGCGGCAGTTCGGGATGCCGGAGCAGCGTCCGGACCGCCGCCATGACGACCGCCACGCCGGCCTTGTCGTCGGCGCCCAGCAGCGTGTCGCCGCTCGCGGTGATCACGTCGTGACCGATTGCGCCGCGCAGGTGCGGAATGGATTCGACCGTCAGTCGAAGCGCCGGGTTTTTTGGAAAGGTGATCGGCGAGCCGTCATAGGCGCGGTGCACGATGGGACGAGCGCCGCCGGGCAGGTTCGTCGCGGTGTCGACATGCGCACACCACGCCAGGCGCGGTACGCCGGTTTTCTTCGAGGTCGCCGGCACGGTGGCCAGCACGTACCCGTGCTCGGTCAAGACCACGTCGGCCGCACCCATGGCCTCGAGTTCGCCCTTCAGCAGCCGGAGGAGGTCCCATTGTCCGGCCGTGCTGGGGGTGGTCGGTGAGTGCGCGTCGCTGCGGGTCTCGATCTGCACGTAGCGCAGAAAACGGGCGAGGAGATCGTCGGCGTCGATGAGCATGCGACGAAACTCGCGCAGGTGCGGCGCGGCGACAAACCGATTCGCCGGTGCTGGGCGGCGCGGAGCTCGTTTCCGGCTTCGCCGGGCCGTCCTCTTCCTTCTGTCGACCGGCGTAAACGGCTCATCCGCCGGCGGCGGTGTGACGGTTCGGTGAGCGCGACTTGCCCGCGGGTCGCGAAAGTCGCGTAGTTCACCGACCCCATGAAGAAGCTCCTCGCAATCGCCGTCCTGCTTTCGGCGCTGTCTCCCTCCGCTCATGCCTGGCTCGCGGACAACGGCAACGGCACCTACACGAATCCGCTGTTTTATGACGAGTTCTCCGATCCGGACCTCATCCGGGTCGGCAGCGATTTTTATCTTACCGGGACGACAATGCATGTGAATCCCGGGCTGCCGATCCTGCATTCGCGCGACCTCGTCAATTGGGAACTGCTCGGCTACGCCTCCGACCGGCTCGACCTCGGCCCCGAGTTCCGCCTCGAGGGAGGCCGGGAAATCTACGGGCAGGGCATCTGGGCGCCGAGCTTCCGGTATCACGCCGGCACGTTCTACATATTTTCGAACGTCAACCATCACACGACGCAGCTGTTCCGGGCGAAAAACCCCGCCGGGCCGTGGACGCGCACGCCGATGAAGCGATCGCTGCACGACCTGTCGGTGCTGTTCGACGACGACGGGAAGACCTACGTCGTGTGGGGCTACCAGAACCTTCATCTGGCGCAGCTGACCGAAGACCTGACGGATCTCGTTCCCGGCACCGAGAAGGTGATCATCCAGGAGGGCGCCGGGATGGGCGAGGGTTCCCATTTCTACAAGATCGGCGGCAAGTACTACATCCTCAGCGCATGGTATGCGGGCCGGATGCGGATGGCCTGCGCGCGGGCTGACCACCCGTACGGACCGTACGAGGTGAATCCGGCGATCAGCACGGATGAGAACTTCGGCCTCGCCGAAGGCCACCGGCTGCGCAACCAATCCTTCCCGTTCGCCGTGACTCCCCCGAACACGAACGACGGCGGCCACATGTCCATGCACCAGGGTGGCATCGTCCAGACGGCGACCGGCGAATGGTGGGGTTGGTCGATGATGGACTTCAACTCCGTCGGCCGGCTGACCTGCCT
Source organism: Opitutaceae bacterium (assembly GCA_035545515.1). GTDB lineage: Bacteria > Verrucomicrobiota > Verrucomicrobiia > Opitutales > Opitutaceae > ER46. The sequence continues at coordinate 6,627 of DASZYH010000072.1, read as the reverse complement.
TTCACCGGTGACCTGGACGGACGGCTGGCCATATTTCGGCCTGCCTGGAAACCTGCAGCGCACGCCCCGCACCTGGGTGAAACCGGACACGGGTTTCACCTCCCCGGCAACGGCACCGTACCAGCGAAACGACGAATTCTCCGGTCCGTCGCTGGCGAACGTCTGGCAGTGGAACCATGTGCCGGTGGACGGAAAGTGGTCGTTGAGCGAACGGCCCGGGTACCTGCGCCTGCACGCCCTCCCCGCGAAGGATTTCTGGTGGGCGAAGAACACGCTGACGCAACGCGCGATCGGCCCGCAGTCGAGTCCGACCGCGGTGCTGGACGCCGGCGGGCTGAAACCCGGCGACATCGCCGGCCTCGCGCTCCTCAACCTGCCCTACGCCTGGATCGCCGTGCGTCGCGATGCCTCCGGGCTGAATCTCGAACAATTCAACGAGCTCACAGGCAAACTCGTCAGCGTGCCCCTCGGATCCACCCGCGTGTGGCTTCGCGCCCACTGCGATTTCCTGACCGAAAAGGCGGCGTTCGGGTACAGCCTGGATGGAAAGTCGTTCGAACCGCTGGGCGGCGAATTCACGATGATCTTTCAACTCAAAACCTTCCAGGGCGTGCGGTATTCGCTGTTCGCCTACACGACGGCAGCGGGGGAAGGCGGAGCCGCGGACTTCGACTCGTTCACGGTCCACGAGCGCCACCCCCGGGGATTCATGAACCCGATTCCGTTCGGCGAAACGATCCGCCTTGTCCCGTTCGCGTCCGCCACTCCCCTGACCGTGAACGGAGCGACGCTTTTCCAGGTGGTTGACCGCGGGCTCGGCCGTGTCGCGCTCCAGAACGGCGACGCGTATGTGTCGATTGACGGCTCGGGCCAGGCCTCGCTGCGGCCCGGACTGCCGGCCGACGCCGAGACATTCCAGTGGACCGAAAACGTGTACGGCGACGTGAACCTGCTCTCGCTGCTCACGCACCGCCAGCTCCGGGCCGCTGGCGCAGGTGCGATTGCCGATTCCCCCGGCCCGAAGCCAGATCGGAAGGACGGGACCTGCTTCCAGGTCGAACCGGCGCCGGCGCCTTGAAATCCACCTACTCCCGTGTTTTCCGGCCCGGGTCGGACGCCGGCCGGTAAGGGACGCCGCTCGTCAGCGTCCACGCGCAGGTGTCAGTCACGTGGGTCGAACCTTTGTCACCGCGGACCTGCAGCCGGTTGGGCCCGGGTTCGAGATGAACATCGGTCCAGATGAAGCGGCAGTCCGGAGAGGTCCGAGTGCCCAGCGAATGTCCGTTGACCCACAGCTCCACGGTGTCGCAGTTCGAGTAGACCTTCACCGGCGTGACCGCCTCGACGCGGAGGGAATCGCGGCGCGACGTGATGTAGACGAGCGGCGCCTCCGTCCAGTTCGCCTTGTACCAGTAGAACGCGTCCTTGCGCGTCTGCCGGTCGTACGTCACGAGCCCCTTGTCGTTGCGTCCCGGCGTGTCCCCCTCGCGGCGGCTGTCCGCCGAGAAATCGAACATGTTCCAGACGAAGGTGGCCCAAAGATACGGCCTCGTCTTGATCGTGAGCCAGGCATGCTCGTGCAGCTCGTCCTGCCATTCCTCGGGGTGCCAGGGACCTTTGGCCTGCGTCCGCGGGCGCGGCGGCGGGTTCTGCTCGTGCTCGTAGATGCTCGCGCCCGCCCCGTACTCGCTGAGGCCCAGGGGACGCGTGGGATTCCGGGCATGCCAGGCATCGAGCCACCGCCCCAGTTCGTCGTAGTCTCCGCCGTACCAGCCGAAGTACCGGTTGTATCCGAGGATGTCGGTCCGAAAATTGCGCGGATCGTTGTCGGCGTGGTCCGAGGCATACGTCGAGTACCGCGTGGGGTCCTCCTGCTTCGCCACCGCGGCCAGCCGCGCGATCAGGGGATCGGCACCGGCGCCGGTCTCGTTCCCGACGCTCCAGCAAAAGATCGACGGATGATTATAGTTCTGGCGGATCAGCTCGCGGAGCTGCTCCACGGCATTGTCGTTACCTTCGGGGGTTTTCGGCGGCGCCCCGACAAAACCGTCCTCGGCCCAGACGAGCAGGCCGTCGGCGTCCGCGAGCTGGTAGTCGTAATCGTCGTGCTGGTAATGGCAGAGGCGGACCACCGTCGCCCCGATTTCCTCGATCAGCGCGAAGTCTTCGCGTCGCTCCGCCCGGGTGAGCGCGTTGCCATGATCGATCCAGTCCTCATGGCGGCTCACGCCATGCGCGGCGAGATGGCGGCCGTTGAGAAACAAGCCCTGCTGCGGATCGATGGTGATCGTCCGCAGCCCCAGCGGCTGCGTGACGGCGTCCTCCACCTTGTCGCCCGCACGGAGTTCAACGGACACCCGATAGAGATAGGGATCGCTGCGGCCGTCCCAGAGGTGCGGCGCGTCGATCCGGACCTCCTGCTCGACCGTGGTCGTGCCGCCGGGTCCGGCCGGCACGGCGGCCGTGTGCCCGGCCACGACCCGCCCGGTCGCGTCGCGCACCGTCACTCGGAGTTCGTGCGGGCCGGAGGCGCCCGCCGGCTGCTCGACGAGCGTGCGAACCCGCACCTCCGCATGATCCTGCTCGAGCGCGGTGGTGGTCAGGTACACGCCGGGGGATCCGTAATCCAGCAGCGCGATATGCGTGGGCGCGACCACGAGCAGACTCACATCCCGCGGCAGCCCTCCCCACATGTTGAAGTCGCCGCCGAGCGGGATGATGCCGTTCGGCTCGTTGTTCACCCGGACTGCCAGGACATTGTCGCCGCTCGGCCGGAGGTGCTCCGTCAGGTCGAAGCGGAACCGCGCGTAGCCGCCCCGGTGTTCGCCGAGGCGAACGCCGTTCAACCACACCTCGGCCACGCGGTTGGCGGCGCCGAAATCAACGAAGACCCGTTCTCCCGCCCAACGAGGATCGGTTTCGAAATGCCGGCGGTACCAGCCGTCGCCGCGGACATAATTGGCGCCGCCGTCCTCGCCATCGACCGCGTTCCACGTGTGCGGCAGGTCAACCTTGCTCCACGACGAGTCGTCGAATGCCGGTTCGTTCATGCCGCCTCCCGGTGGTCGCAGCGCAAAACGCCAGCCCTGATCGAGCGGCAGCCGCTCCCGGGCGGCGGCGATCGTCGCCAGCAGCAGCAACGGAACGAGGCGGCGCACGAGGGCAAGCCGCCGACCCCTGGGGGTGGAGATCATCCCGCGATTCTGCGCCGGGATCCGCTGGGTTCGAGCGAAATGGACGCCGCGTGCGTCATCGCCGCGGCGCTCACGCGGTCGGGAGCGTCAGAATGAACACGCTGCCGTTGGGCTGGAGCGCCTCGTAATCCAGCGCCCCGCCAAGCACCCGCATGTACGCCTTCGTGATCGAGAGGCCGAGTCCGAACCCACCCTTGCCCCGGCCGCGGGCGCGATCGGGCCGGAAAAACCGCTCCATGAGATGACTGCGATGCTGTGGGCTGATGCCCGGCCCCTCGTCGGCCACCGCCACGCTGACCATGCTCTCCGATTGGCGGACCGTCACGCGGATCGTCGTGCCCTCCGGGCTGTACTTGATCGCGTTGTCGATGAGGTTTTGGAGCGCCTGCCGGAGGATGACGGCGTCGGTGAACGACGTGCAGGGCACCGTGTCGAGCACGAGTTGCTGGCGTTTTGCCTCCGCCAGGATCGAGAGCTCCGCCACGCAGCCGCCGACAAACTCGTCGATCCGCAACTCCGCCCGGTGCAGGACCGCCGCCCCGCCCTCGGCGCTCGCCAGTTCCAGCAGCCGCTGCACGAGTTGCTGGAGGCGCTGCGCCTCTTCGAGCATGCTCCCGATAATCTCGTGGTATTGCTCCACCGTCCGGCTGCGGCGAAGTCCGACCTCGCCGACGCTGCGCAGGGTTGTCAGCGGCGTCCGCAGCTCGTGCGAGGCGTCCGCGACAAACCGGCTGAGCGCGCTGAATGAGCCCTCCAGCCGGTCGAGCGTGACGTTGAACACGGTCGCCAGCCGGCCGAGCTCGTCGTAGGGGTTGGTCACCGGCAGCCGACGGCCGAGGTCGTGCGCCGTGATCCGGTTTGCCTCCTCGACCATCTCGTCCAGCGGGGAGAGCCAGCGCCGGGTCAGGACGTAGCCGCCGACCACCAGCAGGGCAACGACGATCGGCAGCGCGGCGAAGATGATCAGCCGCAGCGCACCGAGCGCATCCGCGGCCGGCTCATGGACGCGCATCACCCGGATCATCCAGTCGGGCGTCGTTCCAGGCATGTCGTAGGGTACCGAGAGCACGCGCAGTCGGAGGTCCTGGGCAACGTTGAAGACGGAGAGCGTCTCGCGTCCGCGGACCGGGGGAGCCGGCATCTGCTCGACGCGGTCGTCGGTGAACGGCCACATTCGCGCAACGAGGCGGCCGTGGTCATCCCAAAGCTCGAACCAGGGGTTGTTCGCGCTCCACCCCGACCGGTCCGGCAGCTCGTGACCGTCCCACGTGACGTGTCCCTTGGCGGAGATGGCCAGGTTGTGCTCGATCACCTTGAGGTCGCGCCGCAGCTGGTAGTCCAGCGGCAGCGCGAGCCGGCGGTCGACGTACTTGTAGAGCGTCGCACTGAAGCCGGCCAGGAGGACGCTTCCTCCGACGGCATACCAGAGCGCGAGGCGGAAGCGCAGGGTCCGCCGCTCCCACCAGCGCTTCATCCCGTTTCCTTCCCAAGACGGTATCCGACTCCGCGCAAGGTATGGATGAGCTTTTCCTGGCTGTCGGCATCCACCTTTCGCCGCAGCCGCATGATCTGGACGTCGATCACGTTGTCGAGCGACGTCAGTCGCCGCGACTGTTTCCAGACGTCGCGTTCGAGCATTTCGCGGGTGACGATCTGCCCCTGGTACCGCATGAGGTATTCGAGCACGTCGACCTCCCGCGGTGTCAACGCGATCTCGTGACCGGCACGCACCGCAACGCGGGCACGGGTGTCGAGCTGGAGATCGGCGCAATTCAGCAACCGGCCGGTGCGCCACATCGGACGCCGGAGGAGCGCCCGGCAGCGGGCCAGCAATTCCGCGAACGCAAACGGCTTGGGCAGGTAGTCGTCGGCGCCGCTTTCGAGACCGACAACGCGGTCCTCGAGCGTGGCGCGCGCCGTGAGCATCAGCACCGGCGTGTGCACCGCCCGGCCCCGCAGATGTTGCAGCACGTCGAGCCCGTCCCGATCCGGCAGCATCCAGTCGAGCACGATCAGGTCAAAATTCGCAGCCTCGAGCAGCTCGATCGCCTGATCGCCGGCCTCGGCCGTCTCCACCTGCCATTCCTCCAGACGCAAACCTTCCGCCAGGGAATCGCGTGTCTTTGCCTCGTCCTCGACGACAAGCACGCGCGGGGGATGGGCCGGAGTGCCGACAGTCACGTCGGGTAACGAACTCATATCCGGCGGCAATGCGAACCGAAACTCCATCCGTTTCCGACCTCGCGGGTCACGCGCATCCGCCCCGGCCGCCTGCGGGTCCTGCGATGGTCAACCGCCAATTTCATCACCATCGGAACCTCACAACATCGTTCATTCGCAACGACGTTCTCCGCCTGACATTTTTGTCAGGCTTCGCCACCCGGCCCGGATAAACACCGGGGCGGTCGCGACAACCGTTTCAGCGCGGCGGCGACGGGCGCTGCGACAGCGCCATTTCGTGCGCGTACGCGTCGGATCCGACGAGCCGGATCCGATCGATTCCGGCGGCGCGATTCGAGCGGAAGACGAATCCGAAGGCCCGGCTGACCCAGCTACCATAGGTGCCGCACGTCCGTGGATCCGGGTGCCCTCCGCAGGAGGCGCACGACGCAAACCCGTTGGCAATGCAGCAAATTCGGACGTTGCACCAGCGCGCTTGGTTGTTCGCGCGACACGCGGGACAGCGGCCGTGGCGAAAAGCCCGGCAGGCGCCGCAATACAGACCGCAATAGGCCACGAGTGCAGGGTCGACGGCCACGGGATTCATGGCTGCGTGTCCGGTTTCGGATATCCCACGGATTGCGCGAGCACAATGAGCTGGGTGTCGCGGAGCTTGAGTTTCGGCGCGAGCACGGTCCGGTCGATCATCATCCGCACGCCGGTGGCCAAGCCCGTGCTGGCGCAGTAAAGCAAGGCATTCTGCGCGACGAATCCGACGTCGAGGTAGGCCGTCAGCCGGCGATCCTCCCGCGATCCGTTGCCCATGCGGGCGAGGTCGACCACATAGACGAGCGTCACCGGTGCGTCCTTGGCGAAGGCCTGCATCGTGGCCAAGGCCCGGATATCCTCGGTCCCGATCGGCACCAGGCGGTGAGACGCCGCGTCGTAGACCGATGCGCCGGCGTGGGTGAGCACGTAGATCTCGGTCTCCTGGAAATTGCGGGCGGACGGCGCGGTGCGCCGCCCGTCGGACCGGTTGATGCCGAAAGCCGCCCAAAGCAGGTTCGAAAGATCCTGCGCCGGGAGATCACGGGCCGGATCGAAGGCCCGCGACGTCGCCCGCTTTGCGAGTGCGTCCATCAACGGAAGCCCGCCGGTCTTTTGCGCCGACGGGAGCGGAGATTGCGCCGGGGCCAGGGCGGCGCCGAGAAGCATGGCCACGAGGAGGGTGATTCGTTTCATCGCGCGATCTCGGCCGGGGACTCGGGCAGAG
>DASZYH010000071.1:0-22600 GCA_035545515.1 Opitutaceae bacterium | reverse complement strand
CAACCGGATCGACTACCTCGGATTCTTCAACGCGGAAGGAACCGAGTACCTGTCGCGGCAGGCATCGGTGCATCATGAGTCGGAGGCATATGCGGGCCTCGAATGGCGGTATCTCTGGCCGGATGTCCTCAACCTAAATCTCGACGCCCAGGGCTACTACCTCGACCAGGTGTTTGATGTCTCCGACACGGACGTCACGCGACTCGTGGCCGAGCTACAACTCACTGGAATCAAGGTGGGACCGACGCTTCGCGTGTCACTCAGGCCATGGTTGTGGCTGGAAGGCAGCGTCAAGGGTGACCGGCAGAAATTTCGAGATGGTGCCAATGATGCCAGGGTCGTGGAATCGTATGTGCGCCTGGGATGGCAGCCCTCGGATCGTTTCGAACTCAGCCTCGCAGGATGGCAGCGTCGGCGCGGATATGACCGTCATCCCCGTTACAAGTCCAACGGAGCCGTTGATATTGGCGTACTGGTGGTGCACGAACGGGAGCTGGAGGGGCGCGTCGTCGCCACCTGGGGACACAGCGGGCATTGGAAGACGAGGACCCGAGCGGGTGGCCTGGAGTACATCGACAACGGAGCGGGCTTCCTGAATTATCGCCAACACCACGCCGGGCAGGAATTCGACTGGTCGGCAGGCGACTGGTTGGTGCACGCGGAAGCCACCGCGGCGCGCAAGGTGTATCAGCTGCAGACGGTCGGTCGCGGTATCGCGGTGACACCGGAGGTGAAGGAGGAATTCGATGCGCAACTGCGAATCGAGCGCAAGGTGGCGCACCGCTGGACAATATATGCGGAATATGACTGGGAGCGCAGTCGGTCCAATGACGAGATTGCCTCCTATCGCATGAACGAAGGCTTGCTTGGTGCCCGTTGGAGCTGGGAAAAATGAGCCTCCTTCCAAGGAATGGCTGTTTCAGCATCGACGTCCCCCGGGCGCTTCGCGCCTCTTGCCGTTCTCGTGGTCACATTGACCGTGTTTGCGGGGGTGGTCGCATATGTCACGTGGGATTTGCGCGCGGGTTTGCGTGAGCAGATCCTTCGGCGCGAGGCCGATGCGCTGATGCAGGTCGCGTCGGTGCAGCTTTCGACCGAAACCGAAACGCTCGCAGATCTCGGTCTGAAGGATGCGCCGGGAGAGCTGCTTAACGCCGTGCTGAGGGCGTCGACCAAAATCCAGGGGGTGTTCGCGGTCCGGGTTTTCGATTCCAAGCGAGAATTCAATGGCGCGCTGCCGCTGCCGTGGTCCGAAGAGCCGCCACCCCTGGCCATGTGGCAGCGCCTCGAAAGCGGCCGGCCAATCACGCATTTGTGGTCGCGTTTGGAGGCGCGCCGGGACCTGCCCGGGTTGGCGATGCCGGCGAACGGGAGCCCGCTCAGTCTGCCGGTCGTGAGCACATGGGTGCCGTTGCGGACGGCCGCCGGCGCACCGCTGGCCGGAGTCGCCCAATTCTGGATCGACGGCCAGGCGCTCGCGCTTGAGTTCCAAGCCCTCGACCGGAAGTTGCTGCCGCAGGCCGCCACGGCGTTCCTGGCCGGCGCGACACTCATTTCGCTGCTGCTCGGCTGGGCCTATCGGCGCTTGGCGGAGACCAATCGCCAGCTCAGCGCCCGAACCGACGATCTCCTGCGCGCAAACCGAGAACTGGCGTTGGCGGCGAAAGCCTCGGCGCTTGGGACGGTGACCGCGCACCTCATGCACGAGCTGAAGAATCCGGTGGTGGGGCTGGAGGAATTTGTCGTCACGCAGTCGGAACTCGGAACGAAAGGTGAAAATGACGGCGAGTTTGCCGCCGCGTTCGAACTCACCAAGCGACTTCGGACCATGATCAACGACGTCGTTTCGGTCATGCGCGACGAGGAGACGGGGACCGACTTCGAGCTCACGTGCGAAGAAATCGCCGAGTTGGCGATGGAGAAAATCAAGCCGGCTGCAGCGGCGCGGGCCGTGACGCTCGAGCGTCAGATCACGTCGACCACGTCACTCTCCGCGCGTCGGGCTACTCTCGGTGGCCTGGTTCTGCGCAATCTGCTGCAGAATGCGGTCGAGGCCAGCAGTGCCGGCACGACGGTGCGCGTCGAAGCCGAGGCGCACGAGTCCGGGATCAGCTTTCGGGTGCGCGATCACGGCGGCGGACTGCCGGCGGCCGTGCGCGAACGTTTGTTCCAACCCTGTGCCAGCACGAAACGGGGAGGGAGCGGCCTCGGCCTGGCGCTCAGTCAGCAATTGGCCCGGCAGGCGGGCGGCCGGATCGAACTCGAGCACAGCGATGAACACGGGACGTGTTTCCGCTTGGTATTGCCACGGGAGGGGGAACGTTGAGGATTTTTCCGACTCTCACCGCCAGCATGTTCCGTCGTCCCACAATTCCCTGCGGGATCAGTTCGTTCGGCATGAGGGCGCGTTGGTGGGCGGCTCTCCTGGCGGGCTCGATGGCTGCGTCAGTCCAGGCGGCGGACGGTGCATGGCGTTGGACATATTCGTTCGGGAACACCAGCTCGAGCGCGATCGTCGAATCATCTCCCGCGATGGGCGCGGACGGCACGTTGTATGTCGGAGTTGACTACGGCACCACGCCGGAGACGGGGGCCGTCGTGGCGATCATCCCCAACGGCACCGCCGACACGAAATGGTGGGTGAACACTCCGGGTGCAATCGAGGCCTCGCCGACCGTCGGTCCCGATGGCACCGTCTACGTGGGATCGATTGACGGTCGTTTCTATGCGTTCGACCCGACGACCGGGTCGGCCAAATGGACTTTCGACACGAACACGGCCACGATCAAGGATGCGGGCTCCGGTCTGGCTCTGCCGACGTACATCCACAGCAGCGCGGCGGTCTCCGCGGACGGAAAGACGATTTACGTGGGGGTGGGGGCCTTCGGCGTTGGCGCGAACGCCGGACCGGCGGCGGGGGCACTCTATGCTTTGTCGGATACGGGGCGTCTTCTCTGGACGAAGTGGTTTGGCAACACGGTGGAATCGTCCCCTGTGATCGGGCCGGACGGCACGGTGTATATTGGTTCCTGGGACACGAAATTCTACGCCATCAACTCGGACGGAACTGAAAAGTGGCATCATGCGTTCGCCGGCCAAATCTGGGGTTCCGCGGCGATAGGCGGCGATGGGACCATTTATGTCGGATCCATCGGAAACGACTTCGCGGCCCTGACTCCGACGAACCAGGTGAAATGGCAGGCGGCGCTCACGGTGCCCGGTTCGGCCGCGATCGGGGCCGATGGGACGGTCTACGTCGGAAACTGGACCGACAGCAGCCTCTATGCGCTCGATGCGGCCCAAGGCACGACGAAGTGGACCGCCCAAGGACAACCGGCAATCGGCTCGACGCCGACGGTGCGCGGGGATGGTGTCATCCTTGCGGGAGGGGAGGACGGTTCGGTGCGCGCGTATTCGCCGACTGATGGCAGCGTTCTCTGGCGCTACGTCACCGGGGACCGGGTCACGAGTGCCCCGCTGATCGCCACGACACCCGATCATGGCATATATTTCGGATCCTGGGACGGGCACCTCTACGCCCTGTCCGGCAACACGTCGCCGATATCGTCCTATGCGAGCTGGCCCACCTTCCAGCACGACGCGTCGCACTCCGGCCGTGAGCCACCGCTCGCCACGTCAGGAAAGCTGCTGAACATATCGACGCGCGGCATCGCCGGACCAGCCGCCAACCTGATCGTCGGATTTGTCATCGGTGGGCAGTCGGCCAAGTCGCTCTTGGTGCGAGCTGCCGGTCCGACTTTGGCGCAGTTTGGCATTTCCGCCCCGCTGGCCGATCCCCGTTTTTCGGTCCAGGTCGGGACGAAATACACGTACGTGAGCAATGACAATTGGGCGGACAACAGCAACGCGACGGACATCGTGAGTACGTCCACGGCCATCGGGGCGTTTCCGTTTTCGGCGGCCAGCAAGGATGCCGCGGTGCTCTGGCCGTTTCCCCCCGCGCAGCTTCACTCGGAGGTTGTCAGTTCGGCGACGGGCCCGGCGGGCACGGTGCTCGGTGAGGTGTACGACGCATCCCCCAACGACAACTCGGCGCACCTGGTCAACCTGTCGTCCCGCGGGTTTGTCGGGACGGGGGACAACGTTCTGATTGCGGGCGTAATCATCGGGGGAGATGGCCCACTGCACGTCTTGATCCGGGCGGTGGGCCCCGGCCTTGCGCAATATGGCGTGACCGATGCGCTTGCGGCGCCGACCTTCGTGGTCCGCGAGTCGACTTATCAGACGGTGGTGGGTTCGAATACCGGCTGGATGTCGGCCGGGCTGTCCGGTGATATTTCGGCGGCTGAATCGCTGACCGGTGCGTTCGCACTGACCGAACATGATTCGGCGGCGATCTTCACGCTGGACCCAGGTGGGTATACAATCATGGTTTCTGGAGCCGACGGGGGAACGGGGGAGGGATTGGTCGAGGTCTATGTCCTGCCCCATTGATTGGTGGGCATTTCCGACCAGACATCCGAGAAAACCCGGTCGTGCCGCTCTTCCCGACCCAATCGGGAAACTGCTTGCCAGCCGGTTTGGGGCTGAGACACTCCCGACCGACTACGAACCGGCCCACGCACCAAACTTCGCACGCTCGCGGGTGTTACCCGCTTTGACTACATGGACGACGACGCTCCCAAGGAGAATCCCCCCGCGGATTTCAACAAACTCGATCTGAGCCAACTGCAGGGGTTCAGTTTCGGCACGCAATGGACGCAGGACAAAACGTCTCCGGCGGATCGACGCGACCGAGACTCCGGCGGCGATCGTTCCCGGCGAGACGAGCGGCGGGAAGGCGGGGCTCCGGAGCGGCGGGACCGCCGGTCATTCCGCCGGCCGGCTCCGACCGAGGCGGGACCGGGCGCGGGCGGACCTTCCGAGCGGCGCGATTTCGACGGGCCGCGTGGTCCGCGGCGCGAAGAAGGCGGCTATCGCGGTGGTCCGCGACGGGATGCCGGTCGGTCGGGTGATTTCCGCGGGTACGGCGGACGTCGCGAACCCATCGAACGCGGGCCATACGAAAGTCCATATTACGCGGTCACGTTTTACCCCGAGGACACGAGCTTCAACACCCTCGTGCAGACGATCCGGAAGTCGTGCCGGACGATCGAGCTCTTTGAGATCGCCCGCACCGTGGTCGCCAAGCCCGAGCGATTCGTGGTGGTGCTGGCGCACAAGTCCAACACCTCCGCACCCGCAGATTCGGCGTCCCGTGCACCGGCGTCGCCGGACGTGCCGGAGCCGACCGCAAAGCAGCCGAAGACGGTCTTTCATATCGCGGTCCCGGACGGAATGCCGTTCGAAACGGACGATGGCGCGGTCGCGCATGTCCTGGCCAAGCATCTGGACAAGTTCTTCGAGACCGCCGAAGTCGAAGTGGAGGCGCCGAAGGGCAATTTCCAGGTGATCAACCGGTGTGGTGTGACCGGCGAACTGCTCGGTCCGCCGAATTACCACCGGTACAACCAGATTGTGCAGCAGCATTACGCGGCCAAGGTTGCCGCACGGATGCCGTTTGAGGTGTTTCGCAGCCGGATCGAGACGGTGCGCGAGCCGGAGGTCGTGAACCAATGGCTGGCGAAGATGAAGAAGACGACGCGCTACACCTGGAAACAGGCCGGCAAACCGGCTGCTCCGGTTCCCGAGTCTCCCGCGACCGATGCCGCGGCGCCGGTCTCCGAATCGCTCCCCGCTCCGGTCGCGCCGTCCTTTGACACGCTCGAGGACGCGAGGATTTACCTGCTGACTCATGCGCGGGACAAGGTCGTGCGAATCGCGGAAACCGCCCGGTTTCATGGCAAGACCGCCGAGCAGCTGCCCCCGGGGGAAATTCGCCGCGCGGTCGAAGGCGCGCTGGACCGTCAGCGTCGTTTTCCGCTGGATACGGCCAACGCTCTGCGTGGGCGTCTCCGGCGTGAACACTTCACGATCTTCAAGAAAGGTTCGAAGGGGGTCTCGTACGTTTGCGCGGTGAAGCGGAAATTCCGCGTCCCCGGGCAGACGTTCTCGGACAGCATCGGCGCGCTGATTTCGTACATCGAAGCCAACCCGATGGTGCGGGTGAGTGAACTCTCGGCCAAATTCCTCGGCATCGTGGCACCGCGCGCGCCCGAGCCCGCGGTCGAGCCGGTCCCGGCGGCCGATGCCGCCGGCGCGGCGCCGGCCCCGGAGCCCGCCCGCCCGGAGACGACCTTGACGCTCGAGGAGCGGGCGAAGATCTCCCGGATGCAGGGCGACCTGATGTGGCTGGTTCGTGAAGGCTATGTGACCGAGTTCATCGACGGTCGCCTTTTCGCACCGCCGCCGATGGTCGAAGCGCGGAAGCGCGAGGTTGAGGATTCCGAACACGACCCGGAGAATTTCCCGGAAGCACCGGCGGTGGCGGAGGCGACCCCGCCGGCGGCGCCGGAATCGCCTGCGGGAAGCACGCCGGCGGAGACGACTGCCGACGTCGCAGCGCCCGAAGCGTCACCGGACGCGACGGCGGCGCCGGCTCCGGAGGAGACTCCCCGATCAGCGGCTGAACCGCCGCAATCCGCGCCGGCTGCCAGCTAAGCCGCGATGCAGTCTTGTAGGCGGGGTGACCTCACCCCGCGGGAGGTGACGCACGCTTCGCCCCGCGCCGTGGGGTCACCGTGCCTACAGCTGACCGATTCCACACTCCGGGGCCCGTTTGCCGAAAATCGGCGTTCCCTCCATATCAGGGCCGATTCGTGTCCATTCGTGGTTTCTCCACTCCTGCATGGTTCCAGCTAAGGGAACGGAGGACACCTTTCGGGCCGGGGTGGGCGCGTTGCGCCGATCCCGGCCTGTTATTTTGTCCGGCCAGCGGCCACGGTCTGCTCCAGCGGCAGATCGTGCAGCACCAGGTTCGGGTTCTTCTCCCCAAAATATCGAAGCGTCCAATCGTTCGGGAACAGCACGATGGGGTGGCCGAATCTGTCGCTCCCGAAGCTGACACCGGAGGCAACGACGAGGCGCGATGGGTCCTCCAGATCCGGATGGGTTTCGACCCATCGGATCAGCGACCAGGGCGTCGGACTAAGCCGCGACTCGGCATTGTACTCACTTTGCAGACGCCACTGCACGACCTCGAATTGCAGCGGACCGACCGCTGCCAGGAGGGTCGCACCCGGGGGGGCGTTTCGAGCCGCGAAGGCCTGGACGACTCCCTCCTGGAGAAGCTGATCCAACCCGGCCCGGTATTTCTTCGCGTCGGACGGATTTGGATTCGAGATGAAGGTGAACACCTCCGGCGGGAAACGTGGAATCTCGTTGAAGACAATCCCCCGGTCCTCAGTGAGCGTGTCGCCAATGCCAAACTCACCGTGGCCGACCAGGCCGATGACGTCGCCGGGCCACGCTTCGTTCACCGTCTCGCGCTCCTGGCCGAAAAGTTTGTGGGAGGACGACAGCCGTACCGTTTTGCCCGACCGGGTGTGGACGACGTTCATGTCGCGTTCGAACTTCCCCGAACACACCCGCAGGAACGCGATTCGATCGCGGTGCTTGGGATCCATGTTGGCCTGGATCTTGAAGATGAAACCCGAAAACTTCGGAAGCTCGACCGGCACGATCCCATCCGGCTCCCGGTCCGAATCTGCGGTCGTCTGCGCCGGAGAATCTGCTCGGCGGCGCGGGGCGGGAGGAACCGAGTCATGGAGGAATCCGTCGAGGAGAAGCTGGATCCCGAAGTTGTTCACGGCGCTCCCGAAATAGACCGGCGTCTGACGACCGGCGCGCACCGCGTTGAGATCGAAGGGATGACCCGCGCCATCGAGCATTTCGAGCTGCTCCTTGACCTCGGCGTACGTGACATCGTCGAGCTTGGAACGGACAGCCGGATCGTCCAGCGAGGTGACTCGCACCGGTGCCTGATAGGCGCCTCCGGGGACCCTTTCAAACAGGTGAACCTGACGTGTCCGGCGGTCAAAAACGCCGCGGAACGAAGGACCATTACCGAGCGGCCAGACGACCGGCGACGATTGCAGCCCCAGCACCATTTCGAGCTCATCGAGGAGCTCGAGAGGATTCCGCGTGGGGCGATCGCACTTGTTCATGAACGTGAAGATCGGGACACCTCTCCGGCGACAGACCTCGAACAGCTTGCGCGTTTGGGCCTCCACGCCCTTCGCGGCATCAATCACCATCAACGCGGCGTCGACCGCCGTGAGCACGCGATAAGTGTCTTCCGAGAAGTCCTTGTGGCCGGGGGTGTCGAGCAGATTCACGGCATAGCCGTCGTAATCGAACTGGAGGACGGTCGAACTGATCGAAATGCCACGCTGCTTCTCGAGTTCCATCCAGTCGGACGCCGTGGCGCGTTGGTTTTTGCGATCCTTCACGGCGCCCGCGAGGTGGATGGCATTGCCGTAGAGCAGGAACTTCTCCGTCAGGGTTGTCTTGCCGGCGTCCGGGTGGGAAATGATGGCGAACGTTCGGCGGCGGGCGATTTCAGCGGCGGGTGACATTGCGAAAGAGGGAAGGAGGACGGCGGGCGGGCGGAGACGGACGGCAAAGTTGAATCGGCGAACAAACGAAATCTGACGCGACCTGTCGAGCGGTGAAACGGTCGGCAGGCCGCGTGCGGAATCGCGCCGGATTGGGTATCGCCAGGTGCGAATGAAATCCGGTCGCCGGCGCGTGCAAATCGCCCGACCGCGGGAGGCCGACGAAACGCTTGCACTGCATCAGGTACGCTGATTTCAAGAGCGCGCCCCATATCCCGCATGAAGTTCTTGAAATACCTTGGCTACGGCCTGGGAACGGTGCTGGCGTTGCTTGCGTTGCTGTTTTCGGCCGCATTTGTGGTCAGCAACGCGAAGTTGAATCGCAAATACGCGGTGGTGGTCACGGCACCGGCGGTTCCCCGCGATGCGGCCTCGATTGCGCGTGGCGCGCACATCGCACAAACCCGCGGGTGTGTCGATTGCCACGGCCAGGACCTCGGGGGCGCGACGGTTTTCAACAACGGGGCGATGGGGAGGGTCGACGGCCCCAACCTGACCCGCGGAACAGGAGGCCTGGGAGCCTCGCTGACGGACGCCGATTACGTTCGGGCGATCCGGCACGGCGTTGCGCCTGACGGACGCGGACTCTTTCTCATGCCCTCCGCCGATTACGCGGCCTTCACGTCCGAGGACATGGCCGACCTGATCGCGTACCTGAAATCGGTGCCGCCGGTGAATCGGCGCAATGGACCGGTCGCGCTGGGACCCGTTGCGCGCGTTCTTCTCGCGGTTGGCCAGATCAGACTTGCGGCCGAGATCATCGATCACAGCCACGTGGCGCCCGCGACGGTCACGCCGGGGCCAACGGCCGAGTATGGCCGTTATTTGGCGGCGGGTTGCACGGGATGCCACGGCGACAATTTTTCCGGCGGAAAGATCAAGGCGGGGCCGCCCGACTGGCCGCCGGCGGCCAACTTGACGCCCGGTGCACCCGGAGGAATCACAACCTGGACTGAGGCTGACTTCGTGCGGGCCCTGCGCACCTTCAAACGTCCGGATGGGTCCGCCATCAACGCGGTGATGCCGCGCGATTTTGCCCATTTCGACGATGTCGAAATTGAGGCGTTGTACCGGTTTCTTAAGACCCTGCCGGCGGCCGCCACGGGATCGCACAATTGAATTATCGGGGATCGCGCTCGGCGAGTTGGAGGTTGTTGTCGCCGACCGACCGAGTATGAAATTTCACATTCCACCATGCATAAGCTCTTCGTTTCCGTTTTGCTGTTGCTCGTCGCCTCGGGTGCCGCTGCGGCGACGCCCGCTGGAACAGCTGCAGCTTCACAGCCATTCTGGCCGGTCGATGGCGTTTTCCCCGGCCGTGGCCACGTTTCTTCCTGGAAGGATTTCAAGGCGCACAATGCGCAGCGGCGTGCCCTGTTCGCGACGCACCAAACCGAAGACCGCGACAGCCTGGTCTTTGTCGGCGATTCGATCACCGAAGGCTGGTCCACGCTGTCGCGCGATTTCGCCGATCTCCATGTGAAGGTGGTGAACCGCGGCATCGGTGGGGACACGACCCCGAACCTGCTTTATCGGCTGGACAGCGACGTCCTTGCCGTGCGCCCGCGCGCGTTGGTGATCCTGATCGGCACGAATGATCTCGGCGAACACACCTCACCGGAGGATATCGCGGCCAATCTGCGCGAACTGCGCACCCGCATCCGGTCGGCGTACGCGTCGATTCCGATTGCCTGGTGTCTCGTGATGCCCCGAGGGGGAGGCGACCGGTTCCCGGAACGGGTCCGGCAGCTTAACGTACTCATCCGGGACGTGGTGCGCGGCGACGATGGCATTGTGATTTGCGACACCTACACGCCATTCGCCCAGCCTGATGGCACTTCGATCCCGGAATACTTCAAACCCGATCGCCTGCACCTGAACGCCAAAGGCTACGCGGTCTGGCGACGCGTCCTCGCTCCGATCCTTGCCAGTTGGAACCTCGCCGCGGAAAAGAATTGAGGGTTCGCCAAGACGTCGCGGAATCGCTCTTGACGACGCGGCGGAAACCGTGAGCCTTTGCCCCTTCGGATTTGCCCTCATCGTCTATCGGTTAGGACAGGAGATTCTCAATCTTCAAAGCGGGGTTCGATTCCCCGTGGGGGCGCCATCCGACGCACGCCGTACGGAGGACACCCGGTAACGTGCTTAAGTTGGAGCCGACTCGGTCGATACGTAAGAAAACACCGAGCCGCATGGGGCGTGAGCCTGTGAGCTTTCCCGCGCTGATGCGACGCTTGCGCGCGAATGAATTGAAAGCACAATCAAGCCGTGAGGATCGCCATCGTTGAAGACCACGTGATGTTTCGCGAGGTGTTGCGCAAGATCTGCGAACACGATCTTCACCACAAGGTGGTCGGCGAGGCGGGAGACGGCCGGGAAGCGGTTGAGTTGGCGAAGCGAACGAAACCCGACCTGATCCTGCTCGACCTGCATCTCCCCAACCTTGATGGATTCGGCGTCATCGAGGAAATCCGGAAGACCTTGTCGGACGTGGCGATTTTGGTGCTCTCATCGCATTGTGACGAGTACACCGTGTTTCGGGCGGAACACGCCGGGATCCAGGGCTTCGTCGACAAGAACACGAACAGTGTTGCGGCGCTCAAAGACGCGATTGCGGTGGTGGCGTCCGGCAAGGTGAGCTTTTCCGATGCCTTCAAGCGGATTCGCGCCCAGCGTCTGATGGATCCGCACTCCTTCGACAAAGTGCTTGGAAATCGCGAGCGGACCGTGCTGGCGATGGTCGGGCTCTCGTGGCGGGACAGTGAGATTGCAGCCAAGCTCGGGATTTCCGAGCAGACCGTATCCACGCACCGGCTGAATATTGTGCGGAAGCTTGGGCTCTCCAACACCACGGAACTCGTGCGCTATGCGCGCGAGCACGGCTTCACGCTTTCGGCACCCCAGGACGGTAGCGGCGCAATGCTGCCATAACGGCGTCGATTTGCGCCGCGAGGAGCGGCATCCCAGCGGAGGCGGCCGGCGCGTCCGAATTTCGCGCGGCGGTTTCAACCGCGACCGCAGCATCGCAGAGCTCCGCGGCGCCGATCATGCGTGCATGCCCGAGAATTTGATGCGCGGCATCCCCCACGAGACGAAGATTGCCGCCGGAGAGCGTCGTTACCAGCCGGGCGTGCGCTTGTTCCAGGGCGACTCCAAAACGCTCCGCCTGCAAACCGAGACCTGCCGTCGTCCCGTCGCTCAGGTACTCGAGCAACGTCGTGTCGATTGGTCCCGCCGGTTTGACGGGCGGCGCCTCAATTGACGAGGCGCCGAGAAGTTTCCGTCCGGCTTCGACCAAGGCCTTGCGCAGTTTGTCCGGGGTGAGCGGCTTCCCGAGGAAGGCATCCATGCCCGCCGCCAGGCACCGGGCGCGATCGTCCGCGGTGCAATAGGCCGTCACGGCGAGCATGACGCAGCGCAGTCCGTCCGTCTCGAGTTCGCGCATCTGCCGCGCGACCTCGATACCATCGAGGTCCGGCAGGTTGCGATCGAGCAGCACGACATTGTACCGCCTCGCCTGGAACATCTGCAGCGCCTCGGTGCCATCTCGTGCCCGATCGCAGGTCAGGCCCAATTTTCCGAGCACCGCCTTGGCTGCGAGTGCGTTGTAATCTGTGTCTTCGACCAGAAGAATGTTCGTCTGCGGCAACGCGATGTTCGCGGGAACCGGGGCGGGCTCGGCGGCGGCCGCCGCGAGCGGAAGGCGAAGGATGAACCGCGCGCCGGCGCCGAGCTGACTCTCCACATCGACGGCGCCACCCATGATGTCGGCCAGAAGCCGGCAGGAGGCGAGGCCGAGGCCGGTTCCGGGGATGTTGTCGCGGCGGGCGCCGGTAAGTCGGGAGAATTTCGTGAAGAGCGTCTTCTGATCCGCTGCACTGATCCCAGGTCCCTCGTCCGAAACTGAAAATTCAACTTCGCCCGGGGCGTTCGCCGGCATGGTGGCCGCGAGACGGATGTGTCCGCCCGCATACTTCAGCGCATTCGAGAGGAAGTTGACCAGGATTTGCTGGATCCGGCCGGCATCGCCACGCAGGAGCTGGGGAATGTCCGGGTCGGTTTCGATGGTGACGAACGAGCCGCGCCGGGCAGTTTCGCCCTTCAACGTGGTGACGACCGAATTCAGCAATTCGGCCGGCACGAATGGCCCGGACCGGAGTTCAACGCGGCCCGCCTCGATCGTGGCAAAATCGAGCACGTCGTCGACCAGCGAGGAGAGGTAGGTCGTGCATTCCCGCAACGTCGCGACGAGTTCGCGTTGCTGCGGATCCAGCCGGGAATCCTCGAGCGCGAGGGCAAGCCCCACGATTCCATTCAGCGGATTGCGGATATCGTGGCTCATGTTCGCGACAAACTGAGTCTTCGCTGCGCTGGCCTCGGCGAGTTCTTCGGTTCGCTTTCGGACTTTTTCCTCCAACTGGACATTGCGGCGCCGCAGCGAACGCACGCGGAGCCGGTAGCACGAGTACGCCAGTATCAATCCGGCGGCGATTTCGCTGAGTACGGCCGGCATCGTCCGCCACCACGGAGGAGCAACCTCAAAGCTGAACACCGACGGCTCGCTCGCCACACCGGTCTCGGCGACCGCGCGAACGCGGAAGGTGTATTTGCCGTCGCGAATGGCAGTCAGGTCGCGCCGCGCGTTCGACGGCGCGGGCACCCAATCACTGTCGATGCCGTCAATACGGGTCTGGAGCCGCAGCAGGCCCCGATTGGCATAATCGGGCTCGGCAAACTGAAATTCGACCGCAGCCGTCGAGTAGGGCAGCAGTGACGTGATCGGCTGCAGCGAACTGCGGAAAGTGGGACGGACGAAGGCCTGAAGGATGGGGGAGCGCGGTTCCGTTGCCACGGTTTTTGACGCGACGACGTGCCGGAGGACGGCTTTGTTGCCGCCGATCCACAACACGGGTTGCCCGGCGGTATCGGAATCGGCGAAAATGCTGAACGGGGTCCCTACGGCATCCAATCCACTCACCGGAAGCGGCGACCAGCGCGCGCCCCCGGGCCCGGCGATGATTTTGCCGACCGCGGGAGCAAGGGTCTCGGTGGCGCTATGAATCACCCACGCGACGTTTTCGGGTCCAAATTCGGAAACCGCCACGAACGAGCGACTCGGCCAGTTTTTGACGGGGGCGAAGTTCGATGCCGTCGCGGGTTTAAACCACGCGCCGGAATCGCTCAGGACGAGCACGGCGCCCGCATGCGTGCTTCGAACCGTCACGGCTCCGCTGATCGCAGGCAGGCCGAGCTTCCCCGCGATCGCCTCGGCCGAGCTCGCCCTGGTGGCGTCATAGCGCGCCCGGAAAATTCCGCGTTGGGTCCCCATCCAAATATACCCGCCCTGGTCTTCGGCGATCGAATACGCCAGGGTCGGCAAGTTGTTGACGATGGTCCGTGATGAACCGTCGCGCTTCACGTCGACAATCGCCGGCCGCGAGTCCACGGCGACGTACAGTTCCCCCTCGTGAGAATGCGACGCGAATGCCGTGAACACGTCTGAATTCGACTGGTAAACGGGCGTCATTTTCCCGGCCCGCATCAGCGATGCGCCACGGTATCCGGACACGATCAGGCCGGACGGGGATTCGTTCAGATCGTGAATCGTGCTGGTATTCGTCAGTCGAGTAAACTGCCGCTGGTTTTCGTCGAGCGCGAAGGCGCCGATCGTGTTTACGACGGTGATGCCGGAATCTGATTTGCCAATGTGGTAGTAGACGCTGGCGGCAAGATTCGCTCGCTCATCGAAGAGTCGGGAGGTCGAGTCCAGATTTAGGCGAACCACATGGGCCGACGAGGTGACCCACAGTCCTCCTTGGCGGTCGAGAAACAGTGATGAGATGTAAGGTGACGGCAGTCCATCGCTCTCGCGAACCTGACGGTCGATGGTTCCGTCGGGTCGCATAAAGATGATGCCGTCGAGAACAGTGCCGAAAGCGCATCGGCCGTCCGGTAGTCGAACTCCGCAGGTGACCCAATCCTTCCGGAGCAGCTCTGACACGGCGGGTGCAAAGGGCTCACTCTTTCCATCGTGGTACTTCACGATCCCCGTCCCCGTCGCAAGTAACCAGTAGTCGGACTCCGCATCAATCGCGAGAATCGCCCCGAGATCCTCCGGTCCGATCAGCGACTGTCGAATCACCAGTTCCGGGCCCAAATCGGTCAGACGGAATAGCCCCTCCTTCCGGTAGTGCACGTACAGCGTGCCGGAAATACGGAATGCCGTCAGCCGACGGGTGCCGGGCATGGCCCAGATGCGGAAATTTTGCCCATCCCACTGAAGTATCCGATCGTTCGATATGAATACCGCGCCATTCGGCGTAGCGAACACCTGAGAAACCCAGCCGACCGGCGGGGTGTCCTTCGGGAGATGCCGGTTGAGCGAATGCAGTCGAAATGCTCCGGTCGGCAGGCGCTCAATCCAACCCAGATCGTCCTGGGCTGCATACCAAATCCGGCCGTCAGGTCCGATATCGAGTCCATAAATTGGGCTTCGACCGGCAACCGAGGTCTTGCTCCAATGGTCGCCGTCAAATGTCAGCAGTGACTCGCCTCCAAAATATAGAACCCCATTGCCGTCCTGAATCGCGCAGTTGGTACGCGTTTCGTCTGCCCCAAAACTGGTGATGATCGGGTAGCCAAATTCGGCAGCGACAACGGAACGCGCGATCACCAGGAATGCGAGGATCGCGATCACCCAGCCAGCGGAGCATCGGACGGTTCGAGAAGTCACGGACGAATGGCCCTCGAACATCCGCGAATCCCGTGAAATGGCCATTCTTTTCAGTGTTTTTTTCCATACGGAACCGTGCGGTTATTACGACCTATTTGGAGGCACGCCTTCTTGGCATCTCGCTGCTATTCCGCCCCATCCTGGGGCGCGGAACTTCTCGGCGGTGTGGTTTACATAAATTTCGCAAGCAATCGGAAGGCTGACTACCGGAAATCCGGTAGTTTGCGCGGTCGCTGCCTTCGTTTGCGGAGTGGCAAAATGCCGGCGCTATGAAATCCACTATTCGATTCCTTCTCGGGCTCGCCTCGAGCCTTTTGTTTGTTTGCGGGTTTATTGCCGCCGCGTCCCGACTCGATCCGATGAGCCGGAAGTCGGTGACGCAGCCGACGGTCCAGCGGCTGATTGCTGACGGCGGTAACGGGAATACGGCGTGTGCCATCTACGACGGGGGCAATGGGAATACGGCGTGCGCAATATATGACGGCGGCAATGGCAACACCGCGTGCGCGATCTACGATGGCGGAAACGGCAATACCGCCTGCGCGATCCACCTCAGCTAATCGACCCTACCCCATGCTTAGCCTAGCCGCTTTCAAATACCGCAACGTGCTCGCCGAATATGGCGGGCCGGTGGCGCGGATTCAGATGGGGGAGTTCCCACTCCGCGGACGAAAAGTCACGCTGGCCAACGTGACGCTGAAACCCGGTTTAGTCCTGAAGGGACCAATGACGATGTTCAATGGGGCCGCGGACGGCACGGGGGTGGATCCGGTCCCTTCCGTGGCGCGGCACATGGCCGTCTCCGAGGCGCTCGAACGCTGGGCGTTTTCCACCCTCGTGCGCTCGGAGCGCGCGAAGGACTTTGGTTTTGATATTGATCCTACTTCCACCGGCATGTCGGCGTTTCCCGGACTCTTCGGCCGGCAGGCGCGGCGCCGGTCCGTGCTCGAAGCCGTTGAACGGTTCTCGATCATCTCGTGGTGGGACGGGAAAATTGCCGCGCGCACGTTCGACACGGACTGGCCAGGCGTGTCGGCGGTCGCGATCGATGGTCCATTCGGCGGTGTCACGGTGATTGTATACGCCCGCACGCAGTGGGGCGGTTATGCGTACGGGCATGCGGCTGACGAGTCGTTCACGGGGGCCTGCGAGCGCGCCATCGTGGAACTCGCCCGGAACGAATGGGTGCTGCGGTCATGGTGGCTGTCGTTCATCGCGGGCGACCGTCAACTGCCGTCCAACATCATCGAGCGCCGGTGCTTGTTCTTCGCCTCCGACGAGGGACACGCGTTGTTCCAGGAGAAGGTGCGCCAACGGCCGGGTGAAAAGGGCCCCGCGGCCGAGGTGATCTGCGACGCGGAGCTGCCCGGGCCATGGGACGATTACGCGACTGTTTGGCGATTCGCCCTCCGGCCCCCAACGCGGGAATACCTTCGGAACGAGAAGTTCTTTTTCCTGTGATCGCTCGGTGCTTGTTACGACGGCATTTGCCCTGATGTTCGCTCCTTGTTCCAGCAGAACCGCCGGACGGACGCGCGCCGGCGCTGTGGCCATCTCGCTCGCATTTCGCGCGACGGGTTTCCGCCAGGCGCCGGGCGCATCCGCGGCGTGGGAAGTGGATATCGCGGCGGCATGAGAATACTTCACCTCGAGGATAACCCGGAGGACGCGGAACTGATCCGACGCCTAATCGAGGGCGAGTGGCCCGAATGTCGGATCACTTGCGTGTCGGGCCGGGAGCAGTTCGTCGGCGAACTGGATCGCGGAGGATACGACGTCGTCCTCTCCGATTTTGCGCTGCCGTGTTTTGACGGGCTGGAGGCATTGCGGGTGGCGAAGGAGCGTGCTCCCGCCACGCCATTCATCTTCGTCTCGGGCAACATCGGCGAAGCGCGGGCGATCGACGCGGTCAGAATGGGGGCGGAGGATTATGTGCTGAAGGACCGGATCAACCGGATTGTGACCGCGATTACCCGGGCGGTCCGGGACACCGAGGAGCGCAACCGGCGCCGAGTGGCGGAACGCCGCATTCGCGAGCAGGCGGAAATGCTGAACCAGGCGAATGAGGCGATTTACATCACCGACCTCGACAACCGCATCATCTACTGGAACGCGGGCGCCGAGCGACTGATCGGATGGTCGACCGAGGATGCATTGGGCAAAACCGCCGAGCAACTGACGGATCCGGTGCTGCTGCCCCAGATCACGACGGCCCGCCGGGAAACGTTCGAAAAGGGACAGTGGCACGGCGAGATCAGGCTCCAGACCAGCAAAGGAGAGACGCTGATCCTCGAGTCGCGACAGACATTGATTCGCGACGAAGCCGGACGTCCCAAGGCGCGCCTCTGCATCAACAGCGACATCACCGAACGAAAGCGTCTTGAGGAACAGTTTCTCCGGGCGCAGCGCATGGAGAATCTCGGACTCCTCGCGGCGGGCATCGCGCATGACTTGAACAACATGCTGGCGCCGATCCTGCTCGCCGCGCCGATGCTGAGGGACCACGTGGATGACGCATCGGCCCTCAAGCTTCTCGAGACGCTGGAGCGCAGCGCGGAACGTGGATCGCAGCTGGTGCGCCAGATTCTCTCCTTCGCCCACGGAGTAAGCGGCGACAATCAGCTCCTTCAGGTCAAACACCTCTTGCGCGATATCGTCGGCGTGATTGCCGGAACATTTCCCAAGTCCATTCGCCTCGAGGACTACGTGCCCTCCGACTTGTGGCCCATCAAGGGCAATGCGACCCAGATCCATCAGGTGTTGCTCAATCTTTGCGTGAACGCGCGCGATGCAATGCCGGCTGGCGGGGCGTTGCGCGTGATCGGGGAGAACCGGGTGCTCGATGCCGAGGCTGCGGCGAAGCTCGAAGGCGGTCGCCCCGGAGCGTTCCTCGTGTTGCAGATCGAGGACACCGGATCCGGCATTCCCCCCGAGATCATGAAACACATCTGGGAACCCTTCTTCACCACCAAGGAGCCGGGGCATGGCACGGGACTGGGACTCTCGACCGTCCGGGGAATCGTCGAGTCGCACCAGGGATTCGTTCAGGTGACGAGCACGGTTGGAATCGGCTCATGCTTTCGCGTCTTCCTCCCCGCGGCTGAAACGGGATTACCGGTGCGCCCGCGCGCCGCCGCGCGGCTCCTTCCCCAAGGACGTGGGGAGATGATCCTCGTCGTCGACGACGAGCAGCAAATCCGGGACATGACATCCGCGATTCTGGGCCGCCACGGTTACCGCGTGCTCCTGGCGGCTGACGGAACCGAGGCGGCGGCGTTGTTCGCGCAGCGGGCCGCGGAAATTCGCCTCGTGATATCGGACCTCCATATGCCGAACCTCGACGGGGCAATGCTCGGCCGCGCACTGCGGCGGATCAATCCTGCGACAAAGATGCTGGTCGTGAGTGGCATGGTGTCAGCGCTGGGTAACCGAGGGGATTACCGGACCGACGAGTTTGCGGACGACCTCCTGCTGAAGCCTTTCAAAGCCGAGACGCTCCTCGAAAAGGTCGGTGAACTGCTGAATCGCTCCGTGTCGCAACGGTCCCGACCGCAGTGATCCGGATCGAGTGATCCAGGCCTACCCGATCCGGGCGGAGGGGCCGGCCGAATCCGGCGGAGCAGCCCAGGTGCGGTGGTGGGAACGCCTTCGGACGTTTCCACCATGGTTACTGGGGCTGATGCCGGGGACCCGATCAGTATCCTGCCGACTACCGCGGAGCGATCCCCGCGAGTATTCTTCGGGGCGAAGCGAGGTCGCCGACGATGGTGGGTCGTCAGCCTTGGCCTGTTACACGAAACCATGAAAATCGTCATCGGGCTCACGGTCAGCTCGTCGGGGGGAAATGGCCACGCGACGCTTTGGCGCGGACTCTGCCGCGCGCTGGTGGCGGCGGGGCGTCGCCTCGACGAGGCGGCGGAGTGGCTGCGCATGCTCGGGGGGCGTTACGTCCGAACCGGACTGAGCTGGGCCGACAGCTTTCGTCCCGATGCCGAGGCGTGGTTCGACCGCCAAATGCGGGCCCTCGCGGAATTCGACGTGACTCTGACGTTCTGTTTCACGCCGGAACACCGCGGGGTGCAGCCACACCATGCGAACCCGCCCCTCGAGCTCGCCGGGTATGCCGATTTTTGCGCGCGCATGGTCCGGCGGTACGTGACCGGCGGCCCACGTTGCGGATCCGGAACGGAACCGATCGGACGCGAGGTTGTGTCGGTGTAACGTGGAGGGCCGGACTTGGACACAGAGTGGAAACCCGGTTTGCTCGTCCGCCTTTGTGGAGGCGAAGGGGCGTCTGTTGCCCCTGCGACGATGATCGTGCTGGCGCATCCGGATGACGAGACCATCGGGGCGACCACGGTGCTGCTCCGCGCCAGCATCGCCGCTTTCGTGTATGTGACGGATGGAGCACCGCAGGATATGCGCGACGCCCGCGCAGCGGGCTGCGCTACGCGCGAAGACTACGCCAATCGGCGCCGCGGCGAATTGTTGTCGGTGCTGGAGTGCGCGGGGATTCCGGAGGATCGGGTTGAATTTGTGGGAATCGTCGATCAGGAGGTGTCGGCCCAGCTTGCGACACTGACGCGATGGATCGAGATCCTCATCCGGGAACACAGACCCGAAGTTGTGCTGACGCATCCGTATGAAGGCGGACACCCGGATCATGATGCCACGGCTTTTTCCGTTCACGCGGCGATCCGCCGGATCGCCGCGTCGGGGGGATGCCCTCCGCTCGTCGCCGAATTCACCTCCTATCACGACCGGAACGGCGAGCGGGCGTTCGGCGAGTTTCTTCATCCCGAGGCGAGTCCCGTTGTCACGCGGATGCTCACCCCCCGTGAGCGGACGTTCAAACGCCGTCTGTTCGGCTGCTACGCGACCCAGCAACATGTTCTCGCCGGGGTCGCGACGGACATCGAACGGTTTCGGATCGCGCCCGCTTACGATTTCACGCAACCACCTCATCCCGGTCTGCCGCTGTATGAGCGCCATTCGTGGGGTTTGACGCTGGCTCAGTGGCAGGAGCAGGCGCGGTCGGCGTTGGATCGGCTTGGTTTGTCGGCGCACCCGTGCGACCACGACCCCGCGCCGGTGGCATGCCGCTGACGATTCTCAACTTCGCGCCCCCGCTGGCTCCGGTCGGCGGACTGACCACCGTCGGCGCCGTCGACCGGGACGGAAGGCCTGGCCACCTGCGATTTCTCCGAGGCCGCGACCCGTAAAAGTACCGATGGGGCGCGGTCGAAGTCGCAACTTGTCGCCTGCGCGTGCAACGCACGGCTCCCGATGCTGACTATGGCGCAGGCAGCTGCGTAAGTCAGCTCGGGGAACATTGCCCCGGCGAATGGCCCGTCCTCGAACCGGGATTGGTCGCGCGTCGCCGCAATCCTGAACACCCGCTATGATCGCCATCCAACCCAAATCCGGAGAGTCGCTCACCCCCGAACCGCAACGGAAAGTCCGAGTCGCCATCATCGGCGTCGGGAATTGCGCCTCCTCGCTTGTCCAGGGCGTGGAGTTCTACCGGAACGCGGCTGAGGAAACCCGCGTACCCGGCTTGATGCACGTGAACCTGGGCGGCTATCATATCCGCGACATCGAGTTCAGTGCGGCCTTTGACATCGATCGCAACAAGGTCGGACGCGACCTCTCCGAGGCCATCTATGCCGAGCCGAACAACACCTACCGGTTTGCCAACGTCCCCAACACCGGCGTCGTCGTCCAGCGAGGCATGACCCACGACGGCTTGGGAAAATATCTCGGCGAGAAAATCCAGAAGGCCGCCGGACCGACCGCGGACATCGTCAAGATCCTGAAGGAGACGGGAACGGATGTCGTCGTATCGTATCTTCCCGTCGGGTCGGAAATGGCCACGAAATGGTATGTGGAACAGGTTCTCGAGGCAGGATGCGGACTCGTGAACTGCATCCCGGTTTTCATCGCGTCGCAGCCGTACTGGCAGCAGCGCTTCGCGGATCACCGTCTCCCGATCATCGGCGACGACATCAAGTCACAGGTTGGCGCGACCATCACGCATCGCGCCCTGGTGAATCTGTTTCGCGAGCGGGGCGTGCGGCTCGATCGGACGTACCAGCTGAACTTCGGAGGCAACACCGATTTTCTAAACATGCTTGAACGCGAGCGCCTCGATTCGAAGAAGATTTCGAAGACGAATGCCGTCACGAGCCAGTTGGGCGATCCGATGCCCGCGGAAAACGTCCACGTCGGCCCGAGCGACTACGTGCCCTGGCTGACCGACCAAAAGTGGTGCTACATCCACATGCACGGAACCACATTTGGAAACGTCCCGCTCAAGTGCGAGGTGAAGCTCGAGGTCTGGGATTCGCCAAACTCCGCCGGAGTGGTGATCGATGCCGTTCGATGCGCGAAGCTGGCGCTGGACCACGGCCTCGGTGGCGCGCTCGTCGGGCCGGCGAGCTACTTCATGAAGTCTCCGCCGCATCAATACACCGATCATGAAGCGCGGGAACACACCGAGGAGTTCATTCGAAAATTCGGACGCGCGGACGGGCATGTCGATCAGCCGCTGCGGAATGCCGCTGGCGCTTCCGCGGTGAAGGAACCGGTTCCACCAGCCGAGCAGGTTGCGCCCTGAGGTTGCGCCGCCGGTTCGCCTCACGTGGGGTGAAATCAGGGTGGCTCGGCCGCGACCAGGATCCTCTGATTCGTCACGGGGAGCGATGGCGACGCGTTGATTGCGAACTGCGGCGCGATCCGGAACGCGGGTTCCGCGTGCGCGCCGCAACCGTTTCTCGGGCAGTTACAGCCGGCGGAATCTCGGATTCAGCTTGTGCCGGAGTTCCTGGATGGCGACCGCACGCTTGTACGCCTCGGTGAGATCACAATGCGCCGACCGAAATGGGCGGCCGAGTTTTACGGCGACATGCGTGATCATCACCCGATGTTTGCTCCAGAGTTCATCGATCTGCTGCTGGCAGGCCGTGACCAGGTCGTCGACATAGTCGACGAAGAGGACGCGGTCGCGCGGTGCGTCCGGCGCTCCGCGTCGCCCGAGCAGAACGTAGAAGGCACTTTGCGGACCGTGGAAAACGTCGGCCAATCGGTTTTTCGGAACAACCTTGAAGCCCGGAATCTTGGTTTCGTGAAGTGGGGCGGTGTTCATTGCCCCGAGCCTAGCAGGGAAGATCGCGCTGGCGATCGTAAGCCGTCGCGCCATCCGACCATTTTTTCATCGGGGAATTCCG
Organism: Opitutaceae bacterium; assembly: GCA_035545515.1. Classification (GTDB taxonomy): domain Bacteria; phylum Verrucomicrobiota; class Verrucomicrobiia; order Opitutales; family Opitutaceae; genus ER46. The sequence continues at coordinate 125 of DASZYH010000071.1, read as the reverse complement.
GCGGCCCGACAGCTCCCGCAATTCGCCCCTGGCAATCCCTTTCGGTGAACAAGTTATTCACGGTTGTTCACCGTTTCGCGTCTGGCAGGAACGTCAGCCTCGCCACCCACCCGCAGGCCAGGATC
>DASZYH010000070.1:0-3972 GCA_035545515.1 Opitutaceae bacterium | reverse complement strand
GTGGCGCAGCCATTCACGGATAAATCTCCATCGCTGCGTTTGTTCGTCATGTGTGTTCCAAGGCATATGGCCTCGGAAGTGTCACCCATGCGGTGAGGAAAAGTGTCACCTATCCGCTGAGGAGAAAGTGTCACCCATGCGATGAGCACATGCCAGCCTGCCCTCCGTAGCTTCAGCGAAGGAGGGTCCCTTCCGCGCCATGGTTCGATGTAGAGCGGGGTCGCCGAACCCCGCCTCGGCGGCCAAGGGATTGGCCACCCTATCGACGGACCGTCTTCGGCTCGCCGCTACACGTAATATTTCAGTTCGCGGCGATAAAAATCGACGGTCCGGGCCAGGGCGGTGCGCAGGTCCGTCCTCGGGCGCCAGCCCAGGACTCGTCCGATCAACCGGTCGTCCGCGTAGTAGTCGCCGATGTCGATCTTCTTCCGTTCCGCCGGAAACGCGCGGACGGCGTACGTGCCGCCGCCATTGATCTCGACCAGCAGTTCCGCCAGGCGCCGCAAGGTGATTCGGGGAGGGCCGCCGAGGTTGAACACCTGACCGGCCGCCTCGGGACAGGCCGCCGCGAGGAGGAAGGCCTCGACAGCATCGTCAACGTACGTGAAGTCGCGCAATTGCTCGCCGCCCCACACTTCGAACGGCTCGCCCTCCACGATCCGGCGGACCCACACTCCGACGAAGGTTTGCCGGGCATCCTTGATCCGCATCCGCGGACCGATCGTGTTCGTGAGTCGAAGCGCGGTGGCGCGAATGCCGTGCACCCGCGAGTACAACAGGTGAAACGACTCCCCCGCGATCTTGTTGATCCCGTTGACGTCCACCGGACGCAGCGGGTGCCTTTCGTCGACCGGGAGGTAGTCGGGTCGTCCGTAGATCTGGCGCGTGCTCGCGAAGACGACGCGGATCGCCGGGTTGTGCAGCCGGCACGCCTCGAGGATCGCGAGTTGGGCCCGGCAGTTGATGTCGAGATCCGTCTCGGGATCCGTCATCGAGTCCATGTGACTCGTCTGCCCGGCGAGGTTGAACAGGAAATCCTGTCCGGCGACAAAACGCGGCAGCCGGGGTGAGTCCCGCAAATCCGCGACGTGCACCCGCACGCGGCTCGCGACCCCGGCGAGGTTGTGCCGGTTGCCGCCGTAGGCCGGGGCGAGGTTGTCCACGATGGTCACACGCGCGCCGAGCCGCAGCAGTTCGCGCACGAGATTCGAGCCGATGAAACCGAGTCCGCCGGTGACCAGGACGCGTTTACCGGAAAACGTGCGGGACAGCGATGGCGGAGGGGGCATCCACGCCGAGAAAACAGCGGACGGCATCCGGACGCCAACCCCAAAAACATGCGCTGGGCGGTCGGGCTCCCTGCCCCGTCGTTTCCGGCGCGGGCCGGTGCGAAGGCAAAACGGCTGGGCAGACGAGGAAGCCTTGGCCGCCTCGCATCGGTCTTCGCTGCTACCGTCCCGTTGGCGACGCGTCGGGCTGCCCTTCGAACGTCAGGCTGAACACACACACGGCGAGCGCACGCGCATCTCCCGCCGGATGCACATCGGGTTGCGGCGATGCCAGCGTCCACGTCGACACTCCGGCCGGAATCTGGATTTCAGGCAGCGACACCGTGCGGCGCTGATCGTTGATCCAGGCATACGAGACGGGCGGCTTCGCCCCCGCCGGGACGAGTGCCACCTGACGGGGTTCGAGACTCCGGCCATCCAATCGAACGCGCGCCGTCACCGGATACGGATGCGGATTCTCGATCCGCACCGTCGCGCCCACGCGCAGCCAGCGCCAGCGCTCGCCGTTCGCCAACTGCTCCTCCGGATACCAGCCGTCCCCCGCCAGCGCGCGGAAGAAGCCGGCCGCGCGCGTGTCCGCCAGCCAGTAGTGCGCGGTTACCTCGCGATAACTGCCGGCGCCGGGATTCGTGCGCACGACCGCCGATGACAGGTCCCAGTCGCCGCGCAAGGGCGTGTTCAACCGCCCTTCGTACGTGTGCGTGGCGAAGTATTGCGGCTTGTTCAGCAGGAATTCGTTCGCCCACAGCCGCGACCACATGTCCGGGATCAGCATGTTGACGGACGCCACATCCGGCATCGCCTCCACCCGCCGCACCTGGCGCAGCTCGCCGTCGACGAGCAGCGGCGGCCGGCTGAGCGCGACAATGAACATGACGCACGCCAGCGCGTTGAACGCGAAGATGACCAGCGCGAATGACACGACGGCGAACCACGGGATCAGTCGCGGGCTTCGCCGCAGCGTGATCCACCAGCAGAACGCCGGCAGCAGCAGCGGGTAGAACACGGCGAACAGCTTGAACGCGTCGTAGCTGGCGTTCGTCCCCGCCACCACGGCGCGAATCTCCAGAAACGCATAGCCCGCCAGCACCGGCACGATGATGCTCGCGACCAGCCAGATTCGGCGCCGCCGCTCGCGCACCGCCCAAATCACGCCGTAGCCAAGCGCGGCCAGCACGAGCAGCGCGAGCAGCCAGTGGAGTCCGCCCCACCGCCATGGCTCGAGGTCCGCCCCGCGCACCATGCCCAGCCATCCGTCGGGCCCCAGCACCGGGATCCGCCACCCGAAATCGTAGGTTTGAAACAGGAGGAAACGTTCCAGCAACCCGGCGACCCGCGCCCAGAAAACCAGCCCGCAGGCGACCAGCGGCGTGACCATCAGCCCGATCCAGCGGGACATCAACCGCCACTCGCCCTTTCGCCACGCTCGTCCGAGCACGAACAGCACCGCCGGCGCCAGGCTGACCGTCAGGATGAAATTGTAGCTGCCGAGCACGAGTACGTAACCGATCGCGAGGACGGGCCAAAGCCGGAGCGTCCGTCCGCGGTCGGCACCGCCGCGCCAGAGCGCAATGCCCGCCCAGTTGAGCAGCGCGATCGCCTGCGCCGCCAGCAGCGGTGCGGGCGACACCTCCGCCACCGAGTACCACGGGATCGGGCTCAGCCCGTACAGCGCGGCGATCGCCAGGCTCGCAATGGCGGTGTACCCGAACAGCGCGCGCGAAATCCAGAACACGACCGGCACCGATGCCGCCAGCACGACCGCCGTGAGGATGCCGGCCAGCTCGTGGGGCGGACAGTGAAGAATCGACCCGTTGAGCGCCATCAGCGCCGACGGCGTGAAGTGATTCAGCCGAAGCCAGAAATCGAAGAAGTTGTCGACCGACATGATCCGGACCACCTCGGTGAGTCCGAGAAAGCCGGACCGATCGGAGTGCGCGTGCTCCATGAACACGCGGGCGCCGGCCGCATAATCCGCCGCATCGCAGCTCCCGAGCGACACGGTCGTCAGCCCGTGCGCGGCGAACGCCAGCGGCAGGAGCAGCGCCAGCAGCGACCCGGCCATCGCCATCCACACGAGACCGAACCGTCCGAAATCATCGACGAACCGCCGAACGCCGCGGCGCCACACCACCAACCCGAACAGGGCCAGTGGCAGGATCTCGCTCGGCCAGGCGTAGGCGTTTGTCCCGCGGAGATTGGCGTAGGCTCCGATCCACACGACCAGCGACTGCGTCGCGAATCCGGCCGGCATCACCAGTATCGGCCAGAAACGGCGCCAGCGGGGCGGCATCGCCAGCAGGGCCGGCCCGATCCCCCAGAACGCGACGTGCAGCAGAAGCGCGAATCCGACGACGAAGGAGATCATGACCGGGGATGATGCTTTCGCGATGGCCCTCCGTTGCCGAGTGAAATCTTCGGCGGTTGTTCGTTGGTGGTTGGTGGTTGGTGGTTGGTGGTTGGTGGTTGGTGGGCGTTGGTTGTTGGGCGTTGATGGCGGACAGGCTCCGTCTGAGCCTGAAGTCTGACGGTGGGACGAACTTCGTAGCCGCCGGTAGGGCGCGGAGTGGGAGCTCCTCACCGCATGGGTGACACTTTCTCCTCACCGCATGGGTGACATTTTTGAATGGGAGGGGTGCTGGGGAGGGAGCGATCAGCTCCCTCCCTGCGAGTCTCTAAATTA
>DASZYH010000069.1:0-3941 GCA_035545515.1 Opitutaceae bacterium | reverse complement strand
TCGCGGCCGCGGCGGCCGTAGTCGACGCCGTAGTAATGACCCTGGCACAATGGGTACTCGCTCGTCGCACGCTTGGCGTGGTCGGCGATATAATGCACATCGGGCGGAAAGAAGGACTGGTAGCCTTCGTGCACCCGGGTCGCGACATTCGCCCACCAGAGAAAGGTCTGCACCAGAGGGGTGCGATTGTAGGCGCGGACCTTGAGCTCAACACAGGCGCTACCGGGACGGAGGCAGACGCCGTGCATGCCCTTCATCCGCTGCAGGGGATCGTGGTCGCTGAGCCACACGGTTTTCGAGCCGTCTTCGTTCTCCTCGACGGCGACATTCACGGGCGAGTAAGTCGCGGGCCGATGGTGCTGCGGCCAGTTGAACTCGATGCCGCCGCTCAGCCACGGTCCGGCCAGTCCGACAAGCGCCGGTTTGATCGCGTGCTGCCGGTAGATCAGATCGTAGCCGTTGGTCTTGTCGCGCAGCGCGTGGATTCGTCCTCCAATTTCGGGCAGGATCAGCGCCTCGAGATACTCGTTCTCCAGGTACACGGCGTCCCAGGCGCGAGCGACGGGCGTCTCGGCAATCCGATCGATGACGGGCAGCGGATAAACGCGACCGCTGCTCCCCTGGTAGACGCGGTTCTCGAGGAAGAGGGGATTCCGTTGCGGCGGAAAGGGTTCATAGGTCGGAAAGACGACCTTCGTGCGGCGAATTCGGACGGAGGACTGGGACATGAGTGCGCGTCGGAAGAGGAGAGCCAGCGGGAGTTCGAACGCTACGCCGCGCCCCGCGCCGCGCGCAATGGTCATCCGTGTACGCAGCGGCGGACGGTTTGAATCCGGGCGGCGAGTGGCCACCAGCTCAGCTAGGTGGAACCCGATGTCCGCATCGGGCTGGGTCGCCCCAGGCGCGCGTTCTCCAAACTGGCGCGGAAGGGACTCCGCGCCCTACCGGCTCTAGCTCAGTCGGTGGAACCCGATGTCCCCATCGGGTTTGATCGTTTCGGGTCCCCTTCCCCGACCCGGCGCGGAAGGGACTCCGCGCCCTGCCGATCGGAAGTCGCCTCTTTACCGCGCACGCCTCCGCCCCTGAAATCTCCCCGCTATTCCACCTCGCGCGCTCACTCAGACACGCCGGCGCGAAATCGTAATTTATCTATTATGAAGGAGTAATAACGAATGTATACAGGCACGTGAGCTGCTATTAATACCGTCGCGCGCGTTTTTTACGTAATTGGGCCAATTCGGCCCATTTATGTAAAATAATCCGCGAATTTGCGCGATAAATGCAACTTGTGCGCTGTCCCGGTCTGCCCACTCGCCGAAGTCGCCTCGACCCAATTTCGTAGCCGGCTCGTTAGTATGCGATTCCCACTTACCATACTCTTCCTGCTGTCCGTTTCGGTGAGCTTTGCGGCCGGTGGATTCCACGTTCCTGCTGCCGCGCCCGTGTCGGACGATGCCTTGCTGACCGCGATTGCCGCGGTTGAAACCGGGAACAACCCGGCCAAGACAGGCCGCTACGGCGAACGCACCCGGCTGCAGATTCTCCCCGCGACCTGGCGCCGGTTTTCGCACGTGCCGCATTCGGAGGCCGTTTCCCATCCGCATGAGACCGACCGCGTCGCCCGTGCGTACCTTGCTGTCATCCGGGCGCGACTCCGGGCCCGGCATCTGCCGGAAACGCCTTTCCTGATCGCAGCCTGCTGGAACGCGGGACCCGACTGGAAGAAGCTTCATTCCGCCACGGTCTCGTACGCCGAACGGGTTTCGAACCTCGTGGAAGCATCGGAGCGAAAGGACATGGTCGCCCGGGCGCTCGCCAAGCGCGTGCCCGTGATCGCCCTGGTCGACTCGCCGACGCCCCACGGCGTCGTTCACTGAGTCGGCTCGCGAGATCGTGCACAGAGTCGGCTCGCGCGATCGTCCACTGCGGGTGGCGCGCGATGTCCCCATCGCGCAGGAGGCGCGGAAGGGACTCCGCGCCTTACCACGTCCGTAGCCGGCCGGTAGAGAGGGTCCTTTCGCTGCCATCCGGATTCATAACCGCGTTCGCGACGTCGGTCCGTTTGCGGCTGCCACCCACCAGCATCGCGAACCCCGGATTCCGCTTTCGATCTTCTGGCTCCTGAATCCTGGCTCCTGACTCCTTCCGCCATCACCGCGCCTCGATGGTACTCGTGGCCGGCCGCAGCCCGCTCGCGCTCGCTGACAATCGGATTTCTCCGGCGGTCGGGTTCGATTGCACCAGCACTTGCGCGTACCCGTTGAACAGGCTGCGTTGCGCCGGCGGCGCCGGCACAGTGACGCGCACGGTTCCAAGCCGGTCGGTCTCCGGGATGTGATTTCGCCCGTCCGCGAACGGCGTCACGATCAGCCGGACTTCGTTTGCGCCGCTGACGAGCCCAGCCGCATCGATCGCGATTTCGGGTCCGTTTTGTATGCTGTCGACGTCGCGCGCCACCTGGCGTCCATTCAGCCAAACGGAGGTGCGCGTTCCGAACGACGGCAGGAACAAGGCGCGCTTGGCCTGCAGGGCGTCCGGGGCGACGGTGAACGTTACCGCGAGATCATAGACCTCGCCGGGCTTCGGCAGCGGTGCCTTCCAGTTGCCGATTTCGTAGAGGGGGCGCAGTTCGGCCGTGTCCGACGGCTCAACCGTGTTCGCCGGCGCAATCCGGCCGCGCCAGCGCTCGAGCTCGGAGAGCGAGACGGTCTCGTTGAACTGGTCCGCCTCATGCGATCCCGGATCGCCGTTGCCAACGCCGATAATCCGGCCGCCGGTGACCTCGAAGTGCACGAGGTTCGAGGCCGTCGGCACCGTGCGGCCGGCGGCGTCCTTCGCCGAAACCGTAAACACCGCCACGTCCGCACCGTCGGCGGCGATCGTGGTGCGGTCGGGCGTAAGCACGAGTTCTGTCGGAGCGCCGGTGGTTTCGATGCGGGCCGTGTCCACCACGCGGCCGTCGCGATAGCCCCGGGCCTCGAGCGTGCCCGGCGCGTAGGATACCTTCCACTCGAGGTGGCCGTTGCGCGGCATCTCCTGCCGGCCCAGTGACACGTTGTTCAGGAACAGCTCGACGGCGTCGTCGTTGCTGTCGCAGCCAACGGTGATCGGCTGTCCTTCGTGTCCCGGCCAGTTCCAGTGCGGATACAGGTGGAGCATGTGCTCGTTCGTCCACCAGGCCTTCAGGTAATACGCGCTGTCCTTCGGGAACCCACACGTGTCGAGCAGGCCGAACTGCGAGCTGATCGCCGGCCAGCCGAACGGCGTGGGTTCGCCGCGGTAATCGAGTCCGGTCCAATAAAACAGGCCGGCGAGGAACGGACGCGCCGCGTAGTATTTCCAGCCGATCTCGCAGTTGCCGCCGGAATCGCCGTGCGCCTGCGGCGAGAGGTGCACGTGCTCACGGTCGTCGAAATACACGCCGCGCGTGCCCTGCGTCGTCGATTCCTCCGTGCCGACGCCCGACTGGTGCGGGAACTTCGCGTGCTGCTCGTCGGGGTTCGACTGGTGGATGTAGTTGTAGCCGACGACGTCGATGACGGTTGAGATGCCGCCCCAGCCGCCGCTGATCGCAACGGTCGTCTCGCGGCTCGGATCGAGCCGGCGGGCGAAGGCCTGCATGTCGGCCGCGATGCGCGCGCCCTTGATGTTTCCCTCGATGGCCCACTCCTCGTTGCCGAGCGACCAGAGGATGACGCTGGGGTGATTGCGGTCGCGCCGCATCATGCTTGCGAGCTCGTCGAGCTGCGTCGGGTTCGTGCCCATCAGCCGGTTTTCGTCGATGACGAGGAGGCCGAGCCGGTCGCAGGCATCGAGGAATTCAGGCGTCGCCGGATTGTGCGCGCACCGAATCGCATTTACGCCGAAGGCCTTCAACCGCTCGAGGCGGAAGGTCTGCAGGGCATCCGGCAGCGCCACGCCGACGCCCGCGTGATCCTGAT